>CAZMCT010000052.1:0-24822 GCA_964564785.1 uncultured Planctomycetales bacterium | reverse complement strand
CCGCGGGCGCCGGCGCGTCCGCGGTCGCCGTGGCCGAGTGCTTCGTCGAGCCTCTGCCCGCAGCGGCGCCGGCCGACGCGCCGATCCGGGTCCGCCGCACGCTCGCCCTGTGGGTGCCCGTGCCGGGCGCGCCGGAACCCGAGCACCCCGGCCACCACGGCAAGCGGCCGCACAAATGGGTGCCCCTCGACCCGCAGCAGGGACTCACGGCCGGTCAGTACGTCCGCGTGCACGAGGAAATCACGTCGGCAACGGCGCTGGAGAACGTGGTGTGGCGACGGACGGCTCCGGGCAACTGCGACGCGCTCGACGCCGACCCGACGAACCTGCCGCTGGTCGGTCAGCGCCAGCCGGGCCCGCCGGGCACGGTCCTGCACCGCACGCCGGTGCTGGCCGCGGGCACGCACGTGCACGAGTACGTGCTGGGGGCCGTCCGGCCGGGAACCTGCCTGCTGCCGCCGCCGGAAGTCCAGGCGGGCGGGCAGCGGCTCGGTGTGCGTGTGGAACCAGAGGACCTGCGAATCTTCGTCGTCGCCGAGTAGCGAGCACCGAAGAGCGAAAAACGGATGAGGAGCGCAGGCGGCTCCGGCCTTTATTCGCTATTCGCAGGTCGCGAGTCGCCGGTCGCCCTATTGCATCCCCGCGAAGTCGGCCAGATCGACATCGAGGTCGGCGTTCAGGTCGAACACGTCGCCGCCGGGCGGGGGCGGGCCGAGCGCGGGGCCGGTCAGCGCCGGCTGGAACATGACCCAGTCGTGCGCGTCGACATCGCCGTCCACGTCGTAGTCGCCCGGCCGCCAGGTACCCAGTGCGAAGTTCGCCTCGGTGTAGCCGGCACGGACGACCTGAACGTGCGGCCGGACCGCGCTCTGAGCGTAACCCTCGGCACTTGCGGAGACCGACAGCAGCGTGCCGCCGGCCGCGGCCGGCAGCTTGCTCAGCAAGAAGCAGCCGTTGCCGTCGGTCTGCACCTGCGGGGCCCCGTTGACGGAGAGCGTGGCGTTGTCGATCGGCGTGCCGGTCGCTCCGTCGGTCACGCGGCCGAAGATCGCGCCCTGTGTGGCCTGCCCGGAGTCGCGCCAGGGCATGGCGGGGACTTCGGCGGGCTCCGTGAAGTGGTGGGCGGCGACATAGTCGTACCAGTCATCCCAGGGGATGCCGCCGTCGTTGGTGGAAGCGTATGAGTAGGTGGTGATGCCGGCAGCGCCCGCGTTCCGGGCGTACTCGAGTTGCGCGCTGGTCTGCTCGAAGGTGTTCAGGTAGATGCCCAGGCCGATGTAGGTCTGCCGGCCTGCGGCTGCGGCCCAGGCGACGGAGTTGTCGACCCAGGCACGGTAGGTGTCCGCGTGGGTATCCTCGCGGAAGTAGCACATGGGGATGGTCGCGTCGAGGTAGCCCATCGACTGCCAGTATTCCCAGTCGCAGAAGAGCTGGTAGGGATTGGTCTGGTGAAAGTCGCTGTTGGCGGGATACCACGTGACCAGGGCGGCGGTGTGCCGCAGCGGCTGGCGCGGGTTCGGAATGGTCGCGACCGTGGACATCGTGCGGCGGACCACCTCGGTGATCGTGCGACGGCGGAAGTCGTTCCACAGGGGCACGCCGCTGTAGGCCGGCGTGCCGGCGTAATCGTGGATTTCCTGAAAGCGCCGCAGCGACGAGTCGGGGTAGCTGAGCGTGGTGGAATAGCCGCAGTTGGTCTGCGTGTAACGGATGTAGTCCCAGTGAATCCCGTCCAGCTCGTAGTTCTCGCACAGCTCCCGCACGATGCTCTGGAGATAGTCCTGCACATCGGGCGAGCCGGGGTCGAGCACGTAGTAGTCGGTCGTGTTCGGGTTGCCGTCGTTCACCGGTAGCGGACCCTGGTTCATGTCCTGCTGCCGCACCATCAGCCACTCGGGGTGGGCGGCCACCGTCGGGTTGCCGGACGGGGGCCAAACCGACGACACGCGGAACGCGACCAGCCAGCAGTGCAGCTCGAGGCCCGCGGCGTGGCAGCGCTGCACGAGCTCGGCCAGCGGGTCGATGCCGCCCACGACGTCGGCGGCCTCCGGCAGGATGTCCGAGGTCCAGTAGGCGCCGTGGCCACCGCCGCCGGTGTCCTGGAACGCGAGAACCTCGGCCATGATCGCGTTGTAGTTGCCGGCCAGCGCGAGGCCGATCATCTGGTCGATCTCGGCCACGCTCTTGAAACCCGCGTGAAACGCGTCGGCCCAGAAGGCGCGGAACTCCGGCGGTTCCGGCTGCTCGCCGATGAACAGCGCCGCGACGGTCTTGTCTTGATCCATGAGCACCGTCGTGCTCGGGCTGTTCGGATCGGCCACGTCGCTGCCGGCCGACACGTACCAGCGATAGAACTCGCGGCCCGGCGCGGGCACGGCCGTGATGGGTACGATCTCGTTCTGGGCGTAGAGGTACGGCCCACCGACCGGAGGCGTGGTCGAGCCCCCGTCCGCCGGACTGACGGTCATGGTGAGCGCGGCCCCCGAAACGGGCGTGAAGCGGACCGCGTCGGCGATCACCACGCTCGGCGAGGCGTTGTTGCTGAGCCACACGCGGCCGGACGTGCCGGCGTTGAACTGAAACGTCCCCAGCACGTTCCACTGCCCGCCGTTGTGCTGCTGGTCGACGAGATAGGTTGTTGATCCCCCCGCGTGCTGCACGGTGAACGGCGCATCCGGCGCCCGGTTCGTGCCCTGCGGATAGTAGATCGACACCTGCCACAGCCCGGCGCTGGGCAGGTTCGGCCGCCACTCCACTTCGCCGTAGGCGGATCCGTAGCCGGTCGTGGTGCGATAGCGGTAGTCCGCACCCCAGTGTCCCGGCGCGCTCGTGCCGGTGCTCCATACCTCGATGAGCACATGGAAGTCCGGGTCGCTATTGTCGATCGTGATACTCTGGGCCGCCGCGGTTGCGGCCAGCAGCGCGAGCAGAGACAGTCCGGCCGCCTGGGCAAGTTGTGAACAGCGCATGTGACTCCTCACGGGTTGGATCGGTCTCCAGCCCCCTCCAGTCCCCGTCATGTTACCATGAGTCGGCGAAGGACGGCGCAGCGCCGGCGCGAACGTTTCGCCACGGCCCACGGGACACGGGATTCCGCCGCCAGGGGTCGAGGGCTGAGGGCGGCTCCGCAGGCGTTCCACTGGCGGCGGACGGGGCCGGCGGCAGCGGGCACGCTCCGGGGCTACAGAATCATAAGTTCATCCATAACGCGAAATTGCGCGAAAAGGTACGATTTTCGCGGGAAACCGGCCGCGGGGCCCCCGCGGCCGACACACTGAATCGTTATATATTGTGGCCTGCCGCTGAACCGGGTATACTGGATTCGGCTCGGACGGGGACAAAGCTGAGGAGGTGCCGGCCGTGCACCCTGCACGGCCGGGAAGGAGTGCCATCATCAGGAAGTAAGACCGCGGTTCGGGCATGCGTTGCCCGATCGCGATAACGAGGAAGCCCGGAGAATCCGGCACCGGTGCGGACGCGCAGCGCCCGCGGCGGGTGTGGCAACCCCAGGCAGGAGGAGAGTGAGATGAAAGCTGTTGTAGCGGTTGGTTTCATGTTGTGCCTGTCCGCGATGGCGTGCGGGGCGATCCTGATTCAGGACGACTTTGAGTCTTACGCGGATCAGGCGGCTTTCCTGGCGGCCTGGCCGCCCGTGACCACGGCGGTGATGGAGCTGACGACCGCCAATGCGAACAGCCCGACGCACTCGGTGTTCAGCAACGGCGACCTGGCCCGCCGCCACTATCGTAACTTCGGGGCGGAGATCACGCCGAGCGATGCCGAGCCGCTGTGGGCCGAGTTCTGGATGACTGTTCCGGAAGCCAACAACAACGCGCGGCAGTATTGCGAGATCCGCGCATACCACGACGGCGGTTACGGCCAAGGCGCGCTCGACGAGCTGTACGCAATCGGCCTGTACAATGGCATCGCGAACCCGGGCAACAACTTCCAGGCCCGCGTCGCCTTCGGCGGCCCGAACTGGATCAACCTCGACCTTCCGGGCGCCCCGACCCGCACGCCCGGCTGGCACAAGTTCGGGATCGAGGTGCGTGGCGCCGGCGTCATCAACTTCTACGTCGATGGCATCCTGTCCGGAACGGCCACCGACACGAGCCCGAACGCGCTGGATGACTTCATCCTCGGGTCCGGCCTGACGTCGAATCCGGCCGCCCCCCAGAGCTCGTACTACGACGACATCCTCGTGCAGGTTGTCCCCGAGCCGGCCGCGCTGGGCCTGCTCGCCCTGGGCCTGCTCCTGGTACGGCGCCGCTAGTCCGCCGGGCCCGGCCACAGGCAGGCCGTGCGGGGTGCGCAGTCGTACTCGCGGCCTCCCTGCACGTCCGGGCTTGGCCGGGAGGCAAGGCATGACGTCCCAACGCTCCGTTCCTGCCCTTGGTGGGTGGTAGCGGAGCGTTTTTTGTCCGACGGCCGGCGCGGCCGGGGCGCATTATCGGCCCACCCCGAGCCGCTCCGAAGGCCGCCGGGTGTGCCAGACGATCTGTTCTTTTATGGACATGGAGGATTCAGAATGACGTGGACACGACGCTCCCTCACCCTGGCGGCCGTCAGCTTGCTGCTGCCGGTTGCGGCCTTGGCTCAGTACCCGTCCCCCGTGGTCGGGTTCAACGGGCCGCCGATCGACGATCCGGCGACCTGTCAAGAAATGTTCCAGCGGCCGCAGCATTCGGGCACGACCAGCCAGTACATCATCAACTCGGATCCGAACGACCCGAACACGACGTGGATCAACGCCGCGTACCGCCAGTCCGGTTTCCAGCCCGAGGGCGCGGCGGCCGAGCGGTTCTACTTCTTCTGGGACGAGCCGGCCGACCCGAATGCGTGGGTGCGGATGACGACGGCGAACGGGCCGATCTATCCGAACCCCGCGCTGCACACGGAGGGCAAGGTCCGCTTCAAGGTGGTCAACATCAGCGAGCTGTTCCTGGGCGAGATCGGCGTCTGCATCGGCATTCGTGAGACCGGTGTGAACGTCCCGCAGCTCTGGAACGGCGGCGGCAGCGGCGACATCGAATGGGTGGGCGTGAGCACGACCTACAACGGCATCACTGCCGGCGCTGACATGATCGTGAACACGACCGCCGCGGGCGACGACATCCAGGTCTACCCGCTCGGCACCGACATCGGCCCGAACGGGCTGAACCTGCCGACCGGCACGGCCGTGATCGCGGTCGGCCCCAACGGCGTATTGAATACGAACCCGGCGGGTGATGACCAGCGGCGCTTCGGCTACTTCATCGACGGCTCGGGCGCGCGGCGGCCGGTGCCGGCGGTGACGCTGATGCCCTCGCCGTTGCCGTATCAAGTCGAGTTCAACCTCGTGACCGGAGCCGTGACGGTGGACGGCGTGCCCGCGGGCGGCGGGATCGCCGGCTTCACGGGCAACGGCGACCTGTCGGCGGCGAACGACCGCGGGACGCTGGAGCATATCGCGGTGACGTCCGTGGCGGACGGTGCGTCCAACATCGACCTGTACATCGACGAGCTGCAATTCGAGGCGCCGGTCCCCGACCCGGTCCTGCCCCCGGTGGTCCGCTCGCCGATCCTGTCGGGCGCGACGACCGTGACGGTCACGGGGCTCATGCCGACGGTCGACGCGGTCAAGCTGTACCGCAACGGTGGGCTGCTCCAGACCATCAACACCAATGACCCGAACGACGTGGTGTTCACGATCGCGCCGGCGGTCCCGGCCGACGTGTATACGGCCACGCAGGTGGTTGACGGCATCGAGAGCCCGCCTTCAGCGCCCGTGACGGTGACGTACACGGACCAGTTCCCGGTCATCTACCTCGTGCCGCCCGAGGGCGCCACGTCGGTGCTGGTGGGCAACGTGAACCCGGCCGCGCAGCAGGTGATCGTGACGAAGAATGGGATGACGCAGTTCACCGCACCGGGCAACGGGACCAACAAGGTTTCGGTGCCGGTCAGCGGGCTGGTCGCGGGTGACGTTCTGACCGCCGTGGACTGGTTCAACGGTGCGCCGAGCGCGACGTCGCCGCCGGACACGGTGACGATCGCCGGCTTGACGTCGGTGCTGTCGGACAACTTCGAGTCGTACGCCGACCAGGCGGCGATGGAGGCGGTCTGGACGCAGGCGTCGGGGGTGGATGTGCTGCTGTCGACCGACGAGAACGCGACCTGTCCGGACGGGCTGAAGTCGGCCCTGGTGCCGGGCGCCGGCGCGACGCCGTACATGACGCGCGTCCTGAACGCGACGCCGACGGCCACGGAGCCGGTGATCTGGAACGTGAACTTCTTCGACCCGGTGGGCGTCGATCCGGGCAACCAGGTCAACCAGTGGGCCGAGCTCAACTACCTCGGCGGCACCGGGCCGTATTTCTTCATCCACGTGGGAGCGCCGAGCGGGACGTTCGTGCCCAACCGGACGTACTACGCGTTTCGGGCGGTGGGCACGGGCGGTCCGAACTGGGTTGTGATGAACCAGTATGACGCGCCCCAGCGTTCGCTCGGCTGGCACAACTTCACGGTGGTGCACAAGGGCAGCAAAATCGACGTGTACGCCGACGGGCTGTTGTGCCTCAAGAATGTGTCGCACAATGCGACTCCGCCGATCATCTACGCGCGGGCTGACATCGGCGGCGGGTTCGCCAGCGTTGCCGGCGCCTACTTCGACGACTTCGTGGTCGAAAAGGGCGCGGCGCACTTCGGCTGCATCAGCGCGAGCCAGCCGCCGACCCAGCCGTCGATCACCGCCCCGATCGTCGCCGGCGACATGACCGTCGACGTCGAGAATGTCGGCGACACCACCGACACGCTCCAGATCCTGGCGGCCGGCGACGTCGTCATCGGGACGGCCACCGGGCCGTTCGGCAGCGAGGCCACGGTGACGCTGACGCGGCCGCTGGTGCACCTGGAAAGCATCCGCGCACGGGCGATCAACGACTTCGGGAATACGGATTCGGCGCCGCTGGAGGTGGGCATCGGCAACGGCGACGTGCTGGTGTGCATCGGAGTCCGTGAGACCAACGACACCGGTCCGCTGGGCAGCCCCGGCGGGACGAGCGGCGAGATCGAGTGGGTCGGCGCGGCGAGCGCGATCAACGGGGCGCCGCAGGGCACGCCGATCGGCCCCTCGGACAACTGGTACGTGCTGACGTTCAACCCGCTGACCGGCCCGATCACGGGCTTCACGGGCAACGGCGCGATCACGGCCACGCGAGGCGTGCTCGAGCACCTGGCGATCTCGGTCAATTCGACCTCGGCCGGCCGCAGCACGGGGCCGTACGAGGTGTACGTGGACAACGTGGTGAACGTCGGCGCGGGCCCCGGCGGCTCGGATTTCGTGCTCACCGACTTTGAGGGCTACGCCCTGGGCACCGAGGTGATGTTCCAGGAGCCGACGTATTCCGGGACGACCTCGGGCGACATGGCCCCGGCCCCCAGCAGCAACGGCGTGTCCGACCTCGAGGGCAATCCGGGGCAGTCGTACCAGCTCATCTGGTTCTGGCGCGACACAACCTCGGAACGCTGGGCGCGGATCACGACGTTCGGCGTGGCGAACCTGCCCAACCCGATCATCGATCTCACCAAGCCCATCCGCCTGCACCTGTTGCTGGCGCCGCCGGGACCGGCGGTCTGCATCGGTGACACCAACTGCGACGGCGTGGTCGGCTTCGGCGACATCAACCCGTTCGTCACGGGTCTGACCGGCGGACCGATGTGCAACCCCGACAATTTCGATATCAACCAGAACGGCACGGTCGGGTTCGACGACATCAACCCGTTCGTGTCCCTGCTGTCGGGCGGTGGCGGGCCGTGCCCGTAAACCGAACGAGTTGAACAGGACCCCCTCTTTGACGGCGGGCCGGTGTGATCCACCGGCCCGCTTCTTGCGCCGGCCGAATCAACTGGAGGCCGTTACCAGACTGTCGAGATGAGAAAGGAAGCTGGCTCCGCGCCAAACGACTCTCACGGTAGCGCGATCAGCCACTCCCGCGGTGCCGGGCCGCCTTGTCAACGGGCGGCCGCGGACCGATGGCAGATGGACGTTCCAATTCTGCACCACGCGGACCGTTGGCTGACGCCGGGCGGGTTCCAGGGGGGGAAACCGGACGGCTCGGCGGCGGATTGGCGCAAGTCGAGCCCGGGACGCGACCAGGAGCTTCAAATGACACAGCCGATGGTGGGATTTGAACCCACAACCCCGGCTTTACGAAAGCCGTGCTCTACCGTTGAGCTACATCGGCGTGAACTGCGATCAACACACGCGAGCGTCAGCTTAGGACACGGCGGCAACATAATCAAGGGGGCGGACGGCACGCCGCGATTCGGGCGTGTGGGAGAAACCACGCATCGCTGGGGAAGTTTCCGCCCTTGAGAACGGTTACGATGTACAGAGGCGACGCTTTGGATGAAAAAACCACGGTCGAACAAAAACCTCTGGATGGAATACGAGTTGCCCGATACAATGAGGTAACGAAAAACGGAGCAGGCACCAACGCGGCGGCCTCCCCCTCCCTTCGGCCCGAACACCCCGGTCGTCGCAGCCTGCTCCGCTCTTTTTTTGCGCCTTTGATCCGCCCTTCCCCGAATCCCGCTAGCGGCCAATAATCTTGGCGTGAGAGCGATCCCGCTGCGGCCCGACTGCCTGATTCTCGCCCGGCGCGTACACGCGTTCGCCGCGGCGGATGCGCCCGCGGCCGGCGTGGCCTTGTCGGCCGGGCGCATCCTGGCCGTCGGCCCGCGGCGTGCGATCGAGCGGCTCCGCGGGCGCGGAACGCAGGTGCACGATCTGGGCGCTGCGGTGCTGACCCCCGGACTCGTGGACTGCCACACACATTTCTTTTCGTGGGCGTTGTCGCGGGCGCTGGCGGTCGACCTGAGCGCGTCACATTCGCTCGACGACATGCAGCGACGCATGGCCCGCGCGGCGCGCGGTGCGCCGGACACCTGGGTGCTCGGCCAGGGGTTCGATTACAACCGCTGGGGCGACGCACCGCCGACCGCGGCGGATCTCGACCGCGCGATCAGCACCCGGCCGGTGCTGATCCGCAGCCGTGACGGCCATACGGCGGTGCTGAACACGGCGGGGCTGCGGCGGGCGGGAATCTCCGCGCGGACGGCGGATCCGCCCGGCGGACGTTTTCTGCGGGACGAGCATGGCGAACCCACCGGCGTGGTCCAGGAAGCCGCGCTCGAACGTCTGCCGGATCCCCTGCGTGAATTCGCACTGCGGACGGACGCGGCCGCGGGGGCGAAAGTCGCGCGGGCGCTGATCGAGGCGGCCGCGACCGCCCACTCGCACGGCATCACGGGTGTGCACAGCATGGACGACGGCGTGTCGCTGTCGCACATGCAACGATTGCGCGCCGCCGGGGGCCTCACGTTGCGGGTGGTGCACGCGGTCCAGCGGGCGGATTGGCCGGCGGCGCGCCAGGTGGGGCTGCGCAGCGGACTCGGGGATGACTGGCTGCGTATCGGCGGGCTGAAGATCTTCTCGGATGGTTCGCTCGGTTCGCAATCGGCGTACATGTTCGAGCCGTACCCGGGTCGCGGCGACTACTGCGGCGTGCCGGTTGTCGCGGGCGACGAGCTGCGCGCTCTGGCGTGCGAGGCGGCCCGGCACGGCTGGGCGGTGTGGGTGCATGCGATCGGCGACCGGGCCGTGCACGAAGCGGTCGAGGCCATCTGCGCGGCCCGTCGAGCCGGCACACCCGCCCTGCCACACCGCATCGAGCACGTGCAGTGCGCCCGACCCGCCGACATCCGCCGCATGGCACGGGCCGGGATCATCGCATCCGTGCAGCCGTGCCACATCCTCGGCGACATCGCAACCGCCCGCCGTCACTGGCCCACCGCCCAGCGCCACGCGTACCCGCTTCGCACGCTGTTGGACGCGGGTGTCACGCTCGCGGCCGGCTCGGACGTGCCGATCGAGTCCCTCGATCCGCGCCGCAGCCTGCTGGCCGCCACCACGCGCAGCGACGAAACCGGCGAACCGCGCGGCGGCTGGTTCCCCAAGCAACGGTTGACGGCCCGCGAGACCCTCCTGGCGTTCACACGCGGGGCGGCGGACGCGGGCGGGGCACCGGCCGGGGCGGGGACGCTCACGCCGGGCGCCCCAGCGGACATCACGATCTGGGAGGACGATCCTCTGGCCGTCCCGGCGACCGAGCTGGGTCGGATCGGGATTCTGGGGTGCGTCGTCGGCGGCCGCATTCACCTGCCGTAAGGACCGCCGCGCGGCGTCCGCCGCGGCCCCTTGCGTTTGCATGGCGGCGCGAGTAGCGTGCTGGGGTCCGTCATTTCCTGCCCAAGAAGCGGAGCCGACCATGGCGCCTCGCCCCCATCACAAGCACAATGGTCACGCCGGTCTGAGATCGGGCTCCCTGCTCGCGCTGCTGTTCGTGGGGTGTTTACGCGTCCTCGGCCCCCCGATGCGCGCCCAAGAGCCGCCACCGCCGCCGGTCGACTCTGGCGGCGCATCGCCGCCCGTCACAGCCCACAGGCTTCCGGAGGCGCCACGGCCGACGCGTGCAAACCCCCCGCGCAACGTCCTTGGCATTCACGGCGCAGCGTTGAAGGTGCGCATCGACGGCGACGAGGTTGAGCTGCGACTGCTCGGCACCTACGTTCCCCACGACGAGCTTGTGAACGTTGAACCCTATCTGAAGCGACTCCTGGCCGATGAGCAGGTGTGGGTCGAAGCGGAGCCCGGCTGGCCGGAGCGCGACCGCGAGGGTCGCCTGTGGGCGTACGTCTACCGCGTGCCCGACGGTTTGTGCGTGAATCTCGAACTTATCCGCCTGGGGTATGCCCGCCTCTCGGCCGCTGAGCAATTCACGCATCAAGGGGCATTCCGTGCGTACGAGGCCGCAGCCCGACGCGCCCGCAAGGGGCTGTGGGCTCCCGCCCGCACGCCGCCGGACGAAGAAGCGCTGGCGGCGCCGAAGCCCGCGGAACGCGTAGCGAACACCCGTCCGGCGGCGTTGGGGGCTGCGCAACCTGCCGACCACGCCCCGCCCGACCCCGATGCGACGCTGGTTCATGTGACGCAGCACGGCAAACGGTATCACCGTGCCGAATGCCAGTTCGCCCGCAACGGGACCGCCGTGACCCTTCGTGAAGCGCGGAATCGCGGCTGCACGCCCTGCACGCGCTGCAAACCGCCACAATGAGCCGCGGGACGGCTTGCGCCGCGGTTGTCCGCGACCGCCTTCGGCCGCTATACTCCAGTGTCGGTCCCCAGGATGATGACCGCAGTGGGGACGCTAGAAAGCCGCCGAATGCGACTGCTGGTCATCGGGGACATCGTGGGGCGGCCGGGCAAGCACGCCTGCTCGCAGATTCTGCCCAAGCTGATCAGCGAGCGTGAAATCCACTTCGTGATTGCGAACGCGGAGAACGCCGCGGCGGGCAGCGGCCTGACCGGCCCGATGTTCACGAAGCTGCGGCATTACGGGATCGACGTGTGCACAATGGGCGACCATGTGTACCGGCGCCGCGAGGTGCTGCCCCTGTTGCAAAGCTCGGACCGGATCGTGCGCCCGGCCAACCTGCCGCCGGAGGCCATCGGGCCCGAGCTGTCGGTGGTGAGCGCGCGCAACGGCGAGGCGGTGGGGGTGTTTACGGTTCTGGGGCGGACGTTCATGAACGTGCGGGCGGACTGTCCGTTCCATGCGGCGGACCGGCTGTTGCAGAAGCTCGGCGCGGACGGCGTGAAGACGATCGTGGTCGACATGCATGCCGAGACGACCAGCGAGAAGGTGGCGATGGGTTGGTACCTCGACGGGCGCGTCACGGCGGTCGTGGGGACACACACGCACGTGCAGACGGCCGACGAGCGGGTGCTGCCGCGCGGGACGGCGTACATCACGGACCTGGGAATGACGGGGCCGTACGACTCGGTGCTGGGCCGTGACAAGGACGCGGTGGTGCGCTCCTTGGTCACGGGCGTGCCCCACCCGTACACGGTGGCGAGCGACGACGCTCGGCTGTGCGGGGTGATCATCGAGACCGACGACAGCACGGGCCAGGCCCGTTGGATCGAGCGGGTGAATATCGCCGATCCGCAGCCGATTCCCCCGGGGCCGGAAGACTAGCGGGCCGCGCGCCTCACGCGGCCGCGAGCAGTGCGGCGCCGATCGTGCCCGCGTCGGTGCCCAGCTTCGCCAGTGCCAGACGCGGTTGGTCCGGGGCGATCTTCCAGCCCAGCCGCGCGAAATGCGCCTGCACCGGGTCCATCAGCCGCGGACCGGCGTTGATCAGCCCGCCGGCGAAAACGACCAATTCCGGATTCAGCAGGTGTTGCAGATTGACCACAGTCAGCGCGAGGCAACGGCACGCTTCGTCCCAGATCTTTGCCGCCGTCGCGTCGCCCGCCTCCATCGCCGCCACCACGTCGCGCGCATCGAATGGTTCGTCGGCCTCCACTTTGGACCGCAACACCGAGTCGGCCCCGGCCGCGACGGCCTCGGCCAATCGCTCGGCAACCGCGTTCGCCGATGAGTAGCGCTCCAGACAGCCGCGCTGGCCGCAGGGACACGCTCGACCCTCCGGCGCGACGATCGTGTGGCCGATTTCGCCCGCGTTGTCGAAGAAACCGCGCCACAGACGTCCGTCGATCACCACACCGCCGCCGATCCCGGTCCCCAGCGTGAGCATGATCATCGTGCGGACGTGGCGGCCGGCGCCGGCCGCGAACTCGCCGTACGCCGCCGCGTTCGCGTCATTCTCGAGCACGACCGGCAGACCGGTCAGTTCCGCCATGCGGTCGCGGACGGGGAGGTCCTTCCAGCCGGGGAGATTCGGCGCGCTGTAGACCATGCCGCGGGCGTGGGACATCGGACCCGGCACGCCCACCCCCAGCCCGCGAACACGCTCGCGCGGCACTCCGGACAGGGTGAGCACCTCGTGCACCAGGCCCGCCATGCGCGTCAGGACGTGCTCGGGCCCCCGCTCGGCCTGCGTCTCGATGCTGCCGCGCACCAGCAGCCGGCCCGCGGCATCGCACACGCCGCCCTTGATGTTCGTGCCGCCCAGGTCCAGCCCGATCGTGCACATCTCCACCATGACGTCACTCCCGCCGCCACACCCCCGGAGCCCGCGCGTCCACCACCTGCACACGATTGTTGCCCGAATCCACCACGCACATCCGGTCATCCTCCGCCACTATCACGGCCCACGGATAGGCGAGTTCGCCCGGCCGCCGCCCGGCCCGGCCCCACCAGCCCAGCGAGCGACCCTCCGGATCAAACCGCTGCACACGGTTCCCGCCGTACTCGACCACCACCAGCGTGCCGTCCGCGAGCCGGTCGATCCCGTACGGGAAACGCAGCTCTCCCGCACGCGTTCCGCTGTGACCGAACGTCTTCAGCATCCGCCCGTCGGGTGCGAACTGGCAGATGCGGTGATTGCAGGCATCCGCGACCCAGAGCGTGCCGTCGGGAGCGACGAGCAGGGATTGCGGGCGCTGGAGACGCGCGGGCCCGGCGTCCGGCCCGCCGAAGCTGAAGAGAAACTCACGCTGCGGCGAGAACTTGCTGATGCGGTCGTTCCCGCCGTACTCGCCGACGTAGATGAACCCGGCCGCGTCAACCGCGACATCCGTCGGGAGCTGGAACTGCCCCGGTCCCTCGCCGCGGCTCCCGAACTCCCCGGCCGGTGTGCCGTCGGCTTCGTAAACCAGCACGCGGGAGTAATGGGTGTCCGCCACATAGAGCCGCCCGTCAGGACCGAGACCCAGCCCGGTCGGCTTGCCGGCCGCATAAGCCGGCGTGCGCCAGGCGAACCGGAACTCCCCGGTCGGCGAGTAGCACTGGATGCGACCGGCCTTGTCGACGAGGTAGAGTCCGTTGCGGCCGAGGACCGCGGCCCGCGGATAGCTGAACTCGCCCGGGCCCTGGCCCGTGCGGCCGAAGACCAACTCGAGGCCGGGGGCGCTGACCGACCGCTCGTCACAGCCGACCAGCAGCGCGGCGAGGAGTGCAACCGGGAGCGGGCGGGGGGAGGTCATGGGAGGCGCGCGGGCAGCCACTGGGGCGCCGGGGCCGGGGTGCGAGCCTTGGCCCGGGCGCCGCGCATGGCCATCAGCAGCTCATCGCGGGTCGGCCGCACACCGCGCGCGAGCACCTCCCCGTCGGGAGCAACCAGCGCGTAGGCCGGCGCGCTCGAGAGGTGCCACTGGTTGGCGAGCGGCCGGTCCCACTCGAAATCGAGCACGACGCAGATCATCGCCCGCGTCTCGGCCAGGACGTCCGGGTGCTTGAGGACGCTTTCCTCGAAGTCCGTGCATTCGACCGAGTACCAATTGCGGAAGTAGACGAAGGTGAGCCGCTTTTGCGCCCGCGCCGTGGCCAGCGCTTCCGGGTACGTCGGCCCCTGCCATCGGATGGCGGTGCTACAGCCGGTACCGCAGAGGGCGGCGGCGGCCAGCACCAGACCGACGTTCTGCACCGGGCGGGGAATCCTGGTCCTCCGTGCGCGGCCGGCGGGTCGGCGTGCTACTTCGCCGCCGGCTTGGCCTCTTCCTTGTACTTGACGGAGCAGCCCCAGGCCTTGGTCTCGGCGACCGGGAGGGGCTTCCCTTCGAGTACGGCGGCGAGGGCTTCGTCGACGTAGTTGCGGATCTCCCCCTCCTTCTTGTCGTTCTGCTGGTTGTTGTGCAGGGCCCCGGCGTAGACGAGCGTGCCTTTGTTGATCACGAACAGGTGCGGCGTGGTGGCCGCGCCGTACATCCGGCCGACCTTCCCGTCGTTGTCCATCAGGATGGGAATGCCGAGGTCCTTCTCCTTGATATATTGGATGTTCTCTTCCGCCTTGCGGAAGTGCGAGCTCTCGACGCCGAGCCAGACGACGCCTTTCGGCCCGTACTTCTTACGCAGCGCCTTGGTCGCCTCAATGACCTTGACGCTCCATGGGCACTGCTGGTTGACCCATTCGAGGACCACGACTTTGTCCTTCAGGTCGGAGAGCGTGTGCTTCTTGCCACTCTCGTCGAGCAGCGTGAAGTCGGGGGCGGGGCTGCCGACCTTCGCAGGGCTTGTGGCCGGTTGACCCCCACCGGCAGGCTGCACCGCGGCGGGCTGTTGCGCCAGGGCCACGACCGTCGTCCACAGACCGCACGCCAACCCGATGCAGATTCGTTGCGATTGCATGTGCCTGATCTCCTCGGCAACAATAGGGTACGGCTCGCACGGCATTGTAGGCGCGGAGGGGCGCGCTGCCAACCGGGGCGGGACGCGGGTGTGCCATGGAGATTTCGGAACTGGAGGCTGGCGAGCTGCGCGCCGCGCTGGCGCGGCTGCTGGCCCTGCCGCGCGCCGTCGCGCCGGCACCGGCGTCGGCCGTGGAACCGTTCGTCGAGTACCTGGCCGCGGCCCCGGTGAGCTGGAAAGGGCTTTACTGCGGGCCGGCGGCCGCGATGAAGGGGATCTTTCTCGCGCTGTTGTTGCCGGGCCGGACGGCCATCGTCATGGTGCCCGAGCCGGGCCAGTTGGGAATCGAATCGGCGGCGGCAGAGCAGGTGCTGCGGGCGGGGCTGGAGCGTCTGGCTCCGCAGAGGCTGCACTACGCGCAGGCGCTGCTGGAGCCGGAGGCGGCGGGACGGCGACGGCTGCTCGAACGGACTGGGTTCGTGCCGCTGGCGACGCTGGAGTATCTGGAGCGCGATTTGCGGGAGCCGTTTACCCCGCCCACCGAGGATGTGGCCGAGTGGGTCAGCTTGGCGACGGCGACGGAGCGGGAGTTCGCGGAAGTCGTACAGGCCACCTACGGCGAGAGCCTCGACTGCCCCGAGTTGACGGGATTACGTCCGATCGAAGACGTGCTGGCGGCGCACCGCGCGGGCGGCCGATTCGACCCGCGGCTGTGGGAGCTGGCGCGCGTGGACGGCCAGGCCGCCGGCTGCGTGCTGCTGACGCCGCTGTATCAGGACGCGCGTTTGTTTGAACTTGTATATATGGGGGTGGTGCCGGAGTTCCGTCGCCGGGGGCTGGGCACGTTGCTGCTGCGGCGCGCGCTGGCGCGGTGTCACGCGGCGGGCGCGCTCCAGCTCACGGTCGTGGTCGACGAACGGAACACACCAGCGCAGCGGCTGTACGCGCGGTTCGGATGCGTGGCGGTCGGGCGCCGCGTGGCGTGGTTGTACCGGTGGCGCGGCACATGAGCACACATTGTGGATAACCTGTGCACGCGTTTTTTTTTTGTGCTTCTGATCAGTTGCGGCGTCGAAGCTTATGCGCGTGTCAGCGGTTTTGTCGCCGAGATGCCGTTGAGAGCGGCAAACCGGCGCGGTATATTGCCGCACGCAGTTGAAAGGGAATCCCGAACTACCACACTTATTCGTTGCGTGCCTCGGTCGCTCGCTGCGGCCCGAAGTCGTCGTCGAGGTGAGCCGTGCCTGCTACGGCCGCGGAGAAACTCTGCACGATTCGTTCCCGGGTTGCCGACCGCATCGGCTCGAACCGGTTCGACACGTGGTTCGGCAGCGCGGCCGAGTTGCAGCTCGACGGCGAAGACCTGCGGGTGACGGTCGCGAACGAGTTCGTCGGCAACTGGATTAGCGCCAACTTCCTGCCACACCTGATCGAGGTAGCCCGCGACGTGATCGGGGCGGAACCACACGTGGAGATTCACGTGGAGGAGCGTGGCAACGGCCGTCCGGGAGGCGGGTCAGCGGCGGAGAGCCGGCCGGCGCGACCTCCGGTCGCCGCCCGGCGGGGTGAGAACCGGCCGCTGCTACGGGGCGAGCTCGAAACGTTCGTGATCGGGCCGTCCAATGAGCTGGCGCACTCGGTTGCCTCGGCCGTGGTGCGCGCGCCCGGCGCGGCGTTCAAGCACGTGGTGATGCACGGCGGCTGCGGGCTCGGCAAGACCCACCTGCTACAGGGCATCTGCAACGGGCTCCAGCGCACGCATCCGACCTTGCAGTGGTGCTACGTCTCGGGCGAGGAGTTCACGAACGAGTACATCTACGGCGTGCGGGCGGCGCGGGTCGATGCCTTTCGCGCCCGCTTCCGGCACGTCGACCTGCTGGTCATCGACGACATCCACTTCCTGGCCAACAAACCCGCGACGCAGGAGGAGTTCCTGCACACCTTCAACGCGATCGACGCGGCCGGCAAGCTCGTGGTGCTTTCGTCCGATGCGCACCCGCGGCAGATCGCCAGCCTGAGCGAGCCGCTGGTCAACCGGCTGATTGCGGCGATGGTCGTGAAGATCGACCCGCCGGAGTTCAGTGTGCGGCGCGAGATCCTGCGGCGGCGGGCCGCCGGGATGCAGGTCGAGTTGCCGGACGAGGTGCTGGACTATGTGGCGCGGCACATCTCCCGGAACGTCCGAGAACTCGAAGGCGCGCTCTACAAGCTCGCCGCCTACGCGTCGCTCACCCGCGAGCCGATCCGTCCCGAGCTGGCACGCCGTGCCGTCGAGGAATACATCGCGTCCGCCCGGCCGCCGGAGGCCGCGGACATCGAGCGGGTTGTCGCGGCGCACTTCGGAGTGACGCGCGACGCGCTGCACTCCGGTTCGCGCGACCGCAGCGTGACCACGGCCCGCGGCGTGGCGATGTTCCTGATTCGCAAGCACACCCGGCTGAGCTTTCCCGAGATCGGCCGGCTCATGGGCAGCAAGCAGCACTCGACGGCCATCATGGCCGTGCGACGCATTCAAGCCCTTGTGGACCGTGACGGCGCGGTCACCTGGAAGACGCCCGCAGGCGTGCGCGAGGCGGCCGTCCGCACCGTGCTCGAACAGCTCGAGCAACGGCTGCTGGCGGGCGGCGTTTCGTGAGGCAGCGTGCCGGGGCGTCACCCGTCGGCGGCAGGGAGGCCGCCGACGCTTTTCTGCCGCCGGCGGTATAATGCTTCCGGGCCGGGTGCCGGGACGGGCCGGCAACCTGCGGCCGAGAAACGGAGGCACCATGACCAGAGCTCCGCGCCTTCACCGTCTGGCGCGTTGGCTGTCCGGCGGCGGTTGCCTGATCCTGAGCGGCTGCCTGACCGCGGCGAGTCGCAACCTGGACCTGCTCCTCTCGCCCGAGGCCTACGACAACATCTCGCCGGTGCCGTACAGCGCCGTGAACGGCCTCGTCGAGTGGCTCGCGCACCTGGGCCGCTAGATCGTGCCGACGCTGATCTTCCGTTCGCGGGAGGGGGTGCCGACGCCGATCGAGCTGGGCCCGCGCCCCATCACGCTCGGCCGCGCCGAGACTTGCGACGTGGTGCTGCCGCATGACGGGGAGGTCTCGCGTGAACACGCCCAGATCTGGCTCGACGAGCAGGGGCGCGTGCTGGTGGCCGATAAGGGCTCGAAGAACGGGACGCGGGTCGACGCAGGCGAACCCTTTCACAACGCCGTGCGCACCGCCTTTCACAGCATCCGTATCGGTGAGTACGAACTGGAGCTGGTCGGCGTGCGGCCGGTGGCGGCGCCCGACACGGTCGTCCGCTTCCAGCCCGACCCGCCGTCGCAGACCGGCCACACGCGGTTCTTCCCGTCGTCGCGCGGCCTGGACCTGAACCAGCAGCGGCTCGCGCTGCTGATGAGCCTGACGGAACGGATCGGCGGGGCGTTCGAGCCCAAACAGCTCCTCGAGCAGGCGCTCGACGCCTGTTGCGAGGCACTCAAGTTCGAGCGCGGCCTGATCGCGCTCAAGACCCCGCGCGGCGAGCCCGAGCTGCCCGTGACGCGTAACGTGCAGCGCGACGAAACCGGAGCCTTCAAGATCAGCCGCACCCTGATCAACAAGGCCCTCGTCGAGGGTCAGCGGGCCGTCGTCAACAACCCGGCCGTCGACCTGATCGACAACCTCAGCGAGAGCCTGGTCCGCTTCCCGATCTGCTCGGCCCTGTGCGTGCCGATCCTCCACCGCGACAAGATTCTCGGCGTCGTATACGGCGACCGCATCACCCGCGCCGCCACCTACACGGCCGAGGACGTCGACTTCCTGGCCGCCATTGCCCGGCAGGTCGGCGTCGGCCTCGAGAACCTGCGGCTGTTCCAAGCCTTTCTCGACGGAGAGAAGATCAAGCTCGAGCTGCGCCAGGCGCGCACGATCCAGCGCGGCCTGATCCCCGCCCGCACGCTCAAGACCGGGCGGCTGGTGCTCGCCGGCCACAACGAGCCGTCCGAGGCCGTCGGCGGCGACTACTTCGACTATTTCGACCTCGGCCACGGCAAGCTGGGGCTGATCATCGCCGACGTGACGGGGCACGGGCTCGCGGCAGCGCTGATCATGGCCAATCTCCAGGCGGCCGTCCGCGTGGCGCTCACCGCGGATGCGCCGCTGCGCGACGTGGCCCTGCGGCTGAACCGCCTGATCACGGTGAATACCGCCTCCAACGTCTTCATCACCGCGATCGTCGGCCGCGTCGACGTGGAAACCGGCCACATCGAGTATATCAACGCCGGCCACCCCGCCCCGCTGCTGATCCGCGGCGATCGCGTGCTGGTCGAGCAGGACGGGCACGCGTTGCCCTTCGGCGTATCCGAGGACGAGCGCTACACCGTGCAGCAGATCGAGCCCGGTCACGATCTGCGCGCGGCGCTGTTCTACACCGACGGACTGGTCGAGGCGGCCGGGCCGACCGGCCAGTTGCTCGACGTGCCGCCCGTCATGAACGCGCTGGCCGCCGTGCCGAACCCCTCGCCGGACGCGATCATCTCCGCAATGCTCGGACTGGTGCGGCGGCACCTCGGCAGCCAGCACAACGCGGACGACCTTACGCTGCTCGCCCTCCAATACGTCCGACCGTAGGAGACCACGGCCTTGCAGCCCGGGACCGTGCACCCTATCCCAGCACCCGTCGCTGCATGCGCCGCAAGGCCACCGCATGCAGCGCGACCACCCACGCCAGCAGTAGCACCAGATGCACCAGGGTCATCGCTTCAAACTGCCCGCGGTACAGCGCCCGCGCCAGCTCGATGGGGTGCGTGAGCGGAATCACCAGCGTGAGCGCGTCGATGATGGCCGAGTAGCCGCGGACCGGGAAGAACGTCCCGGCAAAAAGAAACATGGGCGAGATCACGCCGGTGGTGAAGAACGCGAAGTTGTTGATCATCCGCACGTAGCTCGTCACCACCAGGCCGACTGCCCCGAACAGGTACGCCGTCACGAAGCCCACCAGCGGCACCAGCACTGCCCAGGGGCTGACCCGCACGCCGAACAGCAGCGTCACCCCCATGACGATGCCCGAGAAGACGGCCCCCTTGGTCGCACAAAACAACAGCTCGCCGACGAAGATCTCGCTCACGCGCAGGTGCGTCCCCAGCATCGCGTCGTACGTCTTCTGATACACCAGCCGCACGAACGTGTTGAACGTCGTCTCGAACACCGAGGTGAACATCGCCGACGAGACCGCCAGCCCGCTGGACACGAACTCGCGGTAGCCCATCCCACCCAAAGCCGCACCGCGCACGTACCCGCCCAACCCGATCCCGATCGCGCCGAACAGCAGCAGCGGCTCGAGCACCGGCGGCAACGCGTTGGCCACCAGCGTCCGTGAGTACACCCGTACGTGCCGGTGCCAGACGCCGAACAGGCTCCAGAACCGGCCGGTCCGCAGCCGAACCGGCCGCACCACCTCCGCAATGAGTGAGGCCGTGTTCCCCATGGGCGTGTTATACACCCGCGCGTGTGGCACCGCCGCCCCGGCGGTGCTCCGCGTGCCACTGCCGTGCCGGCCGTGCCGTGATGAATTGTCCCTTGCTTGCGCTTCGGGCTCCGATCGGAGGCGCGGGCGGGGATCGGCTGCGGCGGGCCGAAAAGGGCGGGCGAGGAAGGCGCCGCGGTCTACCCCGGCTGCGGAAGCTCGAGCGTGAACTCCGCCCAGTGGCCGTATTCCGACCGGGCCCGCAGGTGCCCGCCGTGCAACTGCGCCAGCCGCCAGGCCGTGTAGAGGCCCACGCCCGACCCTTTCTGCTCTTGGCTCCGGGGTGTCCGCAGGCGCGAGAAGCGGCGGAACAGTCGGTGCTGCTCGACGTCCGGCCAGCCCTCGCCTTCGTTCCAGACGGTGAGCAGCAGCCGGCCGGGAGGGCGGGTGACGGTCAGGCGAACCTCGCTTTCCACGTTGCCGTATTTGACCGCGTTCGACAGCAGATTCACCACGATGATCTTCACCAGTCGCGGATCGCAGGCGACGGCCGGCAGCTCTGGCGGGACCGACTGCACGAGCTCCATCCGCCGGCTTTCAAACTGCGGCGCGAGCAGCTCGACCGCGGGCGCGAGCACCTCGCGCACGAAATCGACGTCGCGCCGCGGCTCGACCCGTACCTGTCCGCCCTCCAGCCGCGCCAGGTTCAGATAATCGCCGGTCAGGTTCAGGAGGTAATGGCCGCGCCGGACGATCCGCCGCAGCCGTTCCTGCTGCGGCCCGGTCAGCTCCCCCACGTACCCGTCCAGCAGCAGGTTCACCTCGGTCAGGATCGACGCCAACGGGCTCTTGAGCTCGTGCGCCACGAACCCCAGCAGCTCGAAGTAAGCCCGGTTGGCTTCCGTCAGTTGCTGAACACGCCAGGCCCGCTCGACGACCTGGGCCAGGCGCTCGGCCACCGCCTGATGCAACCAGGCCTGCCGCTCGTCGTACGCCCGCGGCCGGCGGCAACTGCGAAACAGCACTCCCACCACGCGCCCCTCGACCCGCAGCGGGCTCGTCAAGCTGGAGCGCACGCCCTCCTCCACCAGCAGCCGCGTGGCCCGACTCTCCGGCCGGCATTCGAGGTACGCGGGCAGGTCGTCGATGATCCGCAACACGCCGCGCTCACAAACCGCCGCCAAGGAGCTGCCGGACAGGTCTTCGGCGTAGCCGCTCCGCAGCCGCAGGGGCTCGTAGGCCGCCCAAGTGCTGACCGAGACCAGCCGCCGCCCGTCCTCCTCGAGCAGCGCCAGGCTGACCCGGTCGCACGGGCTGATCTCGCGCGTCGCCTCGGCCAGAAAGTGGACGATGGCATCGAGCGACTCGCGCGCGCCCACCTTGCGCTGAATCAGCTCCAGGGCCTGCTGCTCAGCCTCGCGAAGACCGGCCGGCGGACCGTCGTCCGGTACGTACCGCAGAATATCGGGCGTGAGCTCGCGCATGCTCGTCCTGCGGGGCGGTGACCGATGATCGCGGCATTGTAACGTGGACGGCGGCCGACGGTCCTGCGAACGAGCCCCCGGTTCCCGTCTTTTCGAGGAGCGCAACCACGAAAAACCTGACCGAGATTCGAGAAACACCCGCTCCGGTCAGCTTTCTCTTCGCGGCGGTGCCCGCAGCGAACGGCTGCTGCCGGCCTCGGAACGACCCAACCCCGCGCCTGTTGAGCAAGGCGCGGCCCGGGCGCTGTCGCCCCGTTCGTGGTATTCTCCGGGAATGCCATCCGAGCTTCCGCACATCCGCGACTGGCGACCCGCCGCCCGGCGCGAGCCCTCGATCCGCATCGGCATCATCCTCGATGACGATGCGGCCGGGCCGGTGGCGCTGCGGACCGCCGCGGTTCCGTACCGCGCTTGCGGCCTGGCCAGCGGCGACGTCGACATCGCTGCCGGAACCCCGATCGAAGTCCGCCCGGCGGGGGAGGCACTCCACGTCCGAATCGGCGATGCCCTCCCCGTGTCGGCGGCTGTCCTGCGGTTGCAGGCCGCGGGCGACGCGACACGCGCCTTGCGCGCCGGCGACGGCATTCTCGTACGGGAAGTGGTGGCCGGGCGCGGGTTCCACTGGCAGAAACGGATCGACCAGACGTTGGCGGGCACGCTCGAGCTGCGACCGGGTCGACGCGGGATCATCCTGGTGAACGAGCTGCCGGTCGAGGATTACCTGGCGGGCGTGATCACGGCCGAGATGAGCAGCGCGTGTCCGCTCGCCATGCTCGAAGCGCAGGCGATCGTGGCGCGGGCCTGGCTGCTGGCGATGACCGAATCGAAACACACCGGCGAGCCGTTCGACCGCTGCAACGACGACTGCTGCCAGCGTTACCAGGGGACGGGCGATCTGAACGCGACCGCCTTGGCGGCCGTGCAGCGGACGCGGGGGCGCGTGCTGGTATCGCCGGGCGGCGGGGTGCTGGACGCGAACTACGCGAAGAGCTGCGGAGGTGTGTCGGAAACGCCGTGGGCGGTCTGGGGGCTGGACAAGCCGGGGATTTCGCCGGTGTTCGACGGCCCGGCCGACGCGCCCGAGCGGCGCTTCTTCCCGGTGACGAACGAAAACCTGGCAGAGTATCTCGACGGCGACTGGCTGCGGAGCACGCGCTGCTATTGCAGCCCGAATGTCGTACCGGTCGACGCGATCGAGCGCTACCTGGGGCGGGTCGACACCGTCGACGACTATTTTCGCTGGACGGTGCGCTATTCGCGGGCCGAGGTCGAGGAGCTGCTGCGGCGACGGCTGGCCGGCGCGGCCGCGCTGGCCGAACTGCGTGACCTGCGCGTGCGGGCCCGCGGGGTGAGCGGGCGGGCCTACATCGTGGAAGCGGAGTGGCTGGACGCGGGCGGGGCCGTGCAGACGAGCCGCATCGAAAGCGAGTACCGCATCCGGCAGGTGCTGCACGCCAAGTTTCTGTACAGTAGCGCATTCGTGGCCCGTATCGAGCGCGGGGCCGACGGCCGGGTGGCGGACGTCGTGTTGCGCGGCGCGGGCTGGGGCCACGGCGTGGGGTTGTGCCAGCTCGGGGCTTTGGGCATGGCGCTGATCGGGCACGACGCCGAGACGATCTGCCGGCATTACTACCCGAGCGCGACGCTACAGAGCGTGTACGCATAGCCGATCGGACATGGACGCTGCGACGCACTATTTCGAACGACTCGCCCAGTTCGCGGCGGAGCGCCCCCCGCCCGGCGGCTTCGTGCTGCTGGGCTCGTCGCACCTGGAGTGGTTCGACGCGCCGCGGCTGCTCCCCGGGCGGCCGTGGGTCAACCGTGGCATCGCCTGCGACCGGCTGGGCGTCGAGGAGCCGGGTTGCCGGCCGCGGGGCATCCTGCATCGGCTGGACGTGTCGGCGTTCGAGCTGCGACCCGCCCTGGTCGTGTTTGAGAACGGCGTGAACGATCTGGGCGAGCTGTGGCGCTACGGCGTGCCGGCCTTCGCAACGATCGTCGAACTGTACGAGCGCGTGGTCGCCGCGCTGCGGACCGGACTGCCGGCCGTACCGCTCGTGATCGTCAACATCCTGCCGACCCGCGGCGAGTACGCCGGCCTGAATGAGCTGGTGCGCGACCTGAACCCGCACGTCGCGCGGATCGCCGGCATGTACGGCTGCCCGTTGCTGGACATGCACCGCGTCCTGCTTGACGGCCGCGGAGAGCTGCGCGCCGAGCTGACCGAGGACGGCCTGCACCTCAACGAGGCGGGATATGCGCTGTTTGCGGAACGGCTCGCGCCGCTGCTGCCTACGAAACAGCCGCCCCCGGTCTCTTGAGCGCGCCTACTGCCCCGCGATGAACGCCAGCAGCGCGTCGCGGTTGTCGCGCCAGGCCCGCTCGCCGCGCAGGTCCGCCGGCAGCTCGAGCGTGACCGTCGCGATCCCCTGGTCCACCCCCGCCCAGCTTCCGAAGCTGCCCGGCGTCGCGTAGCCCATGGTCGACCGCACCGGGTACGCGTTGCGCCGGCCCATCGCCGCCGCGAGCGCGCCGCCCGGCCCGTCGAAGTTGTTGCACTGCCGGCCGCGGCCGATGGAGTGCACCGACAGGATTCGCTCCGGCCGCAACATGCGCACTGCGCGCATCAGGGCCGCGGTCTCGGGCTCGCTGGCCGGGGCGGCCCCGTGCGTCGCGCGCCGGCCGCCGGCCGGGCGCCAGTTGGCGGCGGGGGAGTTGCGGTTCACGTCGACGCCCGCGGCGTTGTGGCGCGTGCCGGCGGCGAGGGC
>CAZMCT010000051.1:0-25193 GCA_964564785.1 uncultured Planctomycetales bacterium | reverse complement strand
GGGCGCGCAGCGCCAGCAGCCGCGCGCGGCCGGCCCGCAGGCGCCGCTCGCACTCCTCGGGAGTCACCCCGAAGAGCTTGCCGCAGCACTCGTAGCTGCGCAGCTCGCGGAGCACGCTCTTGGGCGTGCCGGGGTCGTGCGGGTCACGCCAATTGCCCGACTCGCTGACGTCATAGTGCGCGCAAAACAGCTCGCCGTCCTGTTTGCCCAGGGCCGCGAGCACCTCGGCCCGCGTCCAGACGTAGTACCGCCCCTCGACCCCCTCGCTGTCGGCATCGCGAGCGCTGCAAAACCCGCCCCCGGGATCCCGCAGGTCCGCGAGCACGTAGTCGAAGACCTCCCGCGCCACACCCGCGTACCGCGGCTTGCGCAGCACTTGCCAGGCGTCCAGGTACGCCCGACTGACCAAGGCCTGGTCGTAAAGCATCTTCTCGAAATGCGGCACGTGCCATTCGACGTCCGTGCTATAGCGGTGAAACCCGCCCCCCAACTGGTCGCAGATCCCCCCGGCCGCCATGTGATCCAGCGTCACCTCGACCAGGCGCAGGAACTGCCGCCGCCGCGCGCTGTCTGTCCGACGCCGCGTCGCCGACCGCAGCAGCACGTCCAACGCCAGGCTGGGCGGAAACTTGTTCGTGCCCCCGCTCGCCAGCCCCCCGCTCACCGGGTCGAACGCCCCCGCCAGCCGTTCCGCGGCCGCATCCACCACTGCCGTGCCGCGCTCGCCGCCGCCCCCGGCCGCCACCGGCTCGAGCCCGGCCCGCACCAGCTCGGTGAGCTTGTCCGCCTGGGCGGTGATGTCGTCGCGGTGCAGTTTCCAGGCCCGCGCTATCGCTTCGCATAGCTCGCGGAACCCCGGCCGGCCGTAGCGGGCCTGCGGCGGGAAATAGGTGCCGGCGAAAAACGGCTTGAGCTGGGGCGTGAGCCAGACGCTCATGGGCCAGCCGCCCTGGCCCTGGTTGAGAACCAGCGTGGCCTGCATGTAAATCTCGTCGAGATCCGGGCGCTCCTCCCGGTCGACCTTGATGTTCACGAAATGCTCGTTGAGCAGCGCGGCAATCGCCGGGTGCTCGAAGCTCTCGTGGGCCATGACGTGGCACCAGTGGCAGGCCGAGTAGCCGATGCTGAGGAAAATGGGGCGGTCTTCGCGGCGGGCCCGCGCGAGGGCTTCCGGGCCCCACTCGTACCAGTCCACCGGGTTCTCGGCGTGTTGCCGCAGATACGGCGACGTGGCCTGCCCCAGACGGTTGGTGTGACTGCCGGACGACTCGGTCGCCATGCGTGTCCGCCTGTGCTGCGAAGCGGCGACGCACCCGCGGTCCCGCCGCCGAACAGGGACGGCACGGCCGCCGGAATTGGGACGCTCAGCCTGCTTCCTCTCCTGTGATTCTTGCGCGGCAATCCCGAAAGGCAACCTCCGCCGCGGTCCGCCACCCCGTCGGCCCGATATCATCGAGCCATGTCCCGCACAACCCACCGCGTGCTCGCCTGGCTCGGCGTCGCGGCCCTCGCGGCCGGCCTGGTCCGCGGCGCGCGCTTTCTGCCCGGTGCCGGCGGGCCCGCCGCCGAACTGCGGCGACTGCTGGCCCAACCTGAGCCCCGCCCGCGGCTTTTCCACCGTGCCGCTCTGATCCTGCGAGCCGCGCGCGACCGCCGGCCGCAAGGGCGGGCCGAGCTCTTCCGCGACCTGTTGCGCGACCCGGACCCGCAGGTCGTGCATCACGCGCTGCTGCTGCTGGGCGATGTGCTCCGCACCGGTGAGCCGGACGATGCCGAGGTGGGCGCGGCCTTCACGGACTGGTTCACGGCCGCGTCGCTTCCCGCCAGGATCGAGCACCTGCCGCACGCGCTGGTGTGCGCGGCCCTGGCCGCCAACCCCCTCCCGCGGCCGGCCGCCGCCCCGCGCGTCGCCGCTGCGCCCCTGCCGGAGAACTGGCCGTATGGCAACACCCCGGACGAACGCCGCTGGCTGGTCGCCGCCTCGCTGCTGCGCGACGGCGAAGCCCGCGAGCTGGCCGGCATGCTGCTGTTCCAGACGGCCGACGACGCGGTGTGCGTCCGCGACCGGCTCGAGCTGCTCGACGCCCGCGCGACGTTCAGGTATCCCGATCCGGCCGCACCCGACGCCCGCGTCGCTGCGGTCGCGCCCGCCAGCCTGCGGGCCCAGCTCCGAGTGGACGTCGACGAGCTGGCCGACATGCTGGACGATCCGCTGCCGCAGGTCCGCTGGGCCG
The DNA here is from genome assembly GCA_964564785.1 of uncultured Planctomycetales bacterium. GTDB lineage: Bacteria > Planctomycetota > Phycisphaerae > UBA1845 > Fen-1342 > CAZMCT01. Next base: position 22,959 of record CAZMCT010000051.1, on the reverse strand, counting down.
CCGGGCGGATTCTCACTGTCGCCGGCGACCCGCGCGGCCTGCCGGCGTTTCAGGAGTGGCTGCGGGCGGCACGGCCGATCCCGCCGGCGGCCGCGGCCATGCTCAATGACCTGTTCGGACCCGAGTGGAGCATTCCCGATGCGCGCGGTCTTGCAACGCGTGACGCGAGCCGAGGTACGGGTAGCCGGTGAGGTCGTCGGCCGCATCGGCCCCGGCCTGCTGGTGTACGCCGCGGCGGCTCCGGATGACGGCGACGCGGACGTGCGCTACATCGCCGACAAGGTCGCGCACGTGCGCATGTTTGCCGACACGGCCGGCAAGCTGAACCGCTCGGTCATCGACGCCGGCGGCGCGGTCCTGCTGGTGAGCGCGTTCACCGTTCAGGCCGACGCCCGCCACGGTCGGCGGCCGTCGTTCGACGCCTCGGCCGCGGGCGAGACGGCCCGCCCGCTGATCGAGCAGCTCGCGGGCGCGCTCCGCGCGCACGAGCTGCGGGTCGAATCGGGGCGGTTCGGGGCGTACATGGAGGTGGAGTCGGTGAACGACGGGCCGATCTGCATCCTGCTGGAATCGCGGCGGAAGTTCTGACAGGCGCCTACGTGGCCCGCGCAAGTCGCGCGAGCTCCTCGCGCACGCGCTTCGTCACGTGCTCGACTGCGGTGGTCGGCGGCAGGATCGGCTTGTCGGGCTTGCCGCGCTCGGTCACCTCGACGCCGCCGGCCGCGAGGCTCTTCCTGCCGACCACGATCCGCAGCGGAATGCCGATCAGGTCGGCGTCCTTGAACTTGAAGCCCGCCCGCTCGTCACGGTCGTCGTAGAGCACCTCGACCCCCGCGTCCGTGAGCCGGTCGTGGATCTCGCGGCCGACCTGCACGACCTCGTTGTCGCGCGGGTCGAGCGCGATGACCAGCACCTCGAACGGGGCGATCGACATCGGCCAGATGACGCCGTCGTCGTCGTGGTGGGCCTCGACGGCCGCGGCCATGATGCGGTTCAGGCCGATGCCGTAGCAGCCCATGATCAGCGGATGGGCCTTGCCGTTTGCGTCCAGATAGGTCGCGCCCATCGACTGGCTGTACTTGGTGCCCAGCTTGAAGACGTGGCCGATCTCGATCGCGGTCTTCAGGTGCATCGGGCTGCCGGCGGGCGACAGGTCGCCCTCGGCCACCATGCGGATGTCGGTGACCACGACCTTCGGGCCGTCCAGCGGAAAGTCGCGCCCGGGGTTCAAACCCACCACGTGGTAGTCGGTGCGGTTGGCGCCGGTGGCCGCGTTCCGCATCACGGCCACCTCGCGATCAACGATCAGCTTGTCGACGCGCTCGATGAGCCCCTGCGGCCCGGCGAAGCCGACCTTCGCGCCGGTCACCGCCTCGATCGTCTCGGGATCGGCCAGCTCCAGCGGCAGCCCCGCGGCCTTGTTGAGCTTGAGCTCGTTCACGTCGTGGTCGCCGCGCACCAGGGCCACGACACGCAGCTTCCGCGACCGCGACCCGCTCGCGCCCTTTTGATCCCCCGGTCCCTCGGTCCCCGTGTAGATCAACGTCTTGACCATCTGCCGCGGTTGCGTGCCGAGGACCGCGCAGACCTCGTCGATGCGGCCCGCACCCGGCGTGTGCACCGCGCGCACCGCCTCGAGCGGCACGTCTGGCGCGGCGGTCGGGGCGGCCGTCGTGGCGCGCTCGAGATTGGCCGCGTACCGGCCGTCGGCGCTGAGCGCGACGCGGTCCTCGCCGGCCTCCGTCAGCACCATGAACTCGTGCGAGACGTCGCCGCCCATGGCGCCCGTGTCGGCCTCCACCGCGAGGTACGGCAGGCCGGCGCGGGCGAAGATGCGGCAGTAGGTCGCGTACATGTTCTCGTATTCGCGGTCCAGCGACTCCTTGCTGTCGTGGAACGAGTACGCGTCCTTCATCAGGAACTCGCGCGTCCGCAGTACGCCGCTCTTGGGGCGAGCCTCGCCCCGGAACTTCTGCTGAATCTGGTACAGGTTGAGCGGAAGCTGCTTGTAGCTCTTGATGTAGGCCCGCGCAATCTCGGTGATGATCTCCTCGTGCGTCGGGCCCAGCACCAAACCCGCTCGCCAGTCGTCCCGCGGGCCGGCCAGCCGCAACAGCACGTCGCCCATCGTCCGATCGCGGCCCGTCTCCTGCCACAGCTCCAGCGGCGTCAGCACGGGCAAGTGCAGTTCGATCGCCCCGGCCCGGTTCATTTCCTCACGCACGATCCGCTCGACCTTGTGCAGCACCCGCAGCCCCAGCGGCAGGTACGCGTACACGCCGGCCGCGAGCTGGCGCACCAGGCCCGCCCGCACCATGAGAATGTGCGACGCGGCCGTGGCGTCCTTGGGGGTCTCCTTGCTTGTCGGAATGAAGAAGTTCTGCCAGTGCATGCCGGTCTCCGCGATGAAAGCGGGCATTGTGCCGTCACGGGCTCGCGGATGCCAGCCGGGCGGCCCGAGCGGCGAACGTGCCGGCGGGTGCCGAGAACGGAAAGCCGGTCGGACAGCTAGGGGTCTGCGGCCCGGACCGATCCCGAAGCGCGGTTCTCCCGCGTTGGTGCTTCGGCCGGGAGCGCCCATCTCCCGCGCCGACGCTTGCGGCACGCGTTCGCGGCCGGGTTCACGGAGCGCGTTGCATGCCGGCCAGGTCGGCGAGGTCGACGTCGGCGTCGCCGTCGAAGTCGCCCGCGCGGCAAGCGTGCCCACCCGGGAACGTCTTTCCGGGCCCCTGCAAACAGAACAGGAAGTGCAGGACGTCCGCTCCGTCCACGTCGCCGTCGCCGTCGAAGTCACCGGCCACGCCGGCGCGATACACCTCCAGCTCGGGGATGCGGGCCCGATGGTCGATCCCCGGGTCGCTGATGTGCAGCCGGACGAAGCGGGCCGGGCGCGGGGTCGCATAGACAAGCTCGGTCACGTCGGACGCGGCCGAGTTGTACACCAACGCATCGACCTCCCACGCCTCGGGCTCGACGGCCGTGCTCAGGTCCAGCGTGCGCGTGTTGAAATCGGTCGACTGGCCGGCCGCGCCCGCGTGGCGGACGATGATGCCGGTCAGCGTGCGGACCCCGCCGAGGTCGAGCGTGAGCCAGTGGTCGGGCGTGTCGGCGGCGCTCGTCCACTGGCTCGGCACGGAGACGATCCCATCGACCGCCAGCGTGCCGTCACCCGAATCGGTCTGCACGCCGGCGTGCAGGGCGGCGTTCTCGCCCGCGGGAGTGCCGGGAATCAGCCGTGGGACGCTGCCCGGCACCGGATACGTGGCGGGCAGATCGAGCGCGCACGCGGCCTGGTAGCTGTCCCACAGGTCCGCACTCGGTCCGGGCGGGCCCACGGTCCGCAGGTACTCGATCGAGTAGTTCGCCCAGACGCCGCTGTCGTAAGCGTAGATGAACCAGCATGCGCAGGTCACTGGGTGCGCCCCGGGGCGGGCGTTCCAGTCCGCGAGCCGCACCAGGGCACCGTGAACGAAATCGGCACTTTGGGCCTCGTTCCAGTCGTTGAGTGGCTCGACGCGGCGGTTCCATTCGGTGAGATAGACCGGCTGATCGTAAAAGCCGGCCGCCTCGATCACGCTGAGTTGGCTGGTGACGCCGGCGTAGAACTCGGCGGTGGCCTGCGGGCCGTTGAGCCAGGGGGCGGCGTAGGCGTGAATCGAGAAACCGTCGAGGTCTTCGGCGGTCAGCAAGGCGCACATCTGGGCGAGGTAGACGTTGCCCTCGGTGTGCCGCACGCCGGGCTCCACGCCGCCCGGCGAGACGGCCCCGACCAGAACGATCTGCGGCCCGAGCGGGCTCGCGACACCGCGGATCGCCGCGCGAATCTGCCGGTACAGATCGACGTACGCGGCCGCGGTCAGCTCCTGCCCGCCCCACTCGCCGTAAAGGTTGGGCTCGTTACCGACTTGCCAGATGTGGCAGACGTCGGCCAGCGTGGCGGCCGCGGATTGCACTTCGAGCAGGTATTGGGCGACGTGTTCGGCAAACGGGACGTTCTCGCCCCAGTTGGGCTGAATACGAACAATCAGCGTGTGGCCGCGATTCACCGCTGCGAGGAAGCGGTAATCACGCTGCCAGGCCGCGCCCCACCACACGTCGGAGCGCGTGCAGACCGTCTCCATGGACCAGATGCCCCGGCCGCCGGTCATCAACTCGACCTGGCCGGCCGCCGGGTCGCCATACCAGTGGATGCCGTAGAGCCAGGGTGAGTCGCCGCGGGCGAGTGTACCCGCGACCCATGCCAGCAACGCAATCTGAATCGGTGCTCGAACCACACGGGGTATTTTAGCGGCGAGGGCTTCATTTCCGCGCTCCCGAAATGCCGGGGCCTTGAACTGCGCGAGAATGAACGCGACAGGCTCCGCGACCCTCGCTGTGAGCGCGATCGTGAGTGTGCGTCGGCGCGGAGCCCGCCCACCTTCTCAACGGGCTGTCAGGCGCTCGCCCGCCGCCGCCGCGTCGGCCGCAGCAGCAGGCCCGCCAGCTTCTCGGCAACGACGTCGAGCTTGTCCTCCGTGATATAGCTGCCGCGGGCGATCGCGCGGCGAACCCTCGCGATGCGGGCTGCCGCACGATCTTCGGCGACATCTCGGTCCGAAAGTCCTGACCGCATACGGTGTTTGGCGTCCTTGCGCAGCATCGTCCAGCTCCCACGCTCTCCGGCCGATCCGTCTCGGTCGGCCGGCGAAACCCATCGCTCGCCCCTGGCCGACCGCGCGGCCACACCAAGCGAGCACCAACCCCAAGGGACGTTGCCCACATCCCATGAGATTCTGTATCGCCGCGCATGCCTTGCGCGCTAAAGGGATTAGCCGCATGGAATCGGTGCGATCTTCCGGGGGTCACCCGGAGCGCAGGTGTTGCGCCACCGGCACTTACAAAACCGCCGTATTCAGAACGCGAAATGTTAAAATGGGTAACGCATGGATGTATCGGACGTTACTCCGGTCGTCGCGGGTGACAAGGAATTTGTCGAGCAGGATTTGCGCGGTGGCTCAACACGCGGCCCGAATCTTCGCCGGGGCTTCGGGGGCGACCGCGGTGGCGGAGCCGGGCTTCGCGGCTATGATGCCGCCGCTCATGGTCGCCCGTGGGGCGAGCCAACCGTCCGTTGAAAAAAAGGGACAGGCAGGGCGGGAGTGGCTGTTGGCGCTACCGCGATGGCGGGTTGGCGCGGAGCCAACGGCGTTTCTCCACGGGCTGCCGACCCTCGAGGAGCTGCGATGCCGGCCGACACTGCGTTCATGGACAAGCTGACGGCGCTGTGCAAGCGGCGCGGGTTCATCTACCCGTCGAGCGAGATATACGGCGGGATCAACGGCTTCTGGGATTACGGGCCGCTGGGCGTGGAGCTCAAGCGGAACATCAAGAACCTGTGGTGGCACGACATGGTGACGAACCCGCCGCCCGGACCCGACGGGCGCGCGATCGAGATGGTCGGGGTGGACTGCACGATCATCATGAACCCGAAAGTGTGGGAGGCGAGCGGGCACGCGACGGGCTTCGCGGACCCGATGGTGAGCTGCAAGACCGAGGGCTGCAAGGGCCTGTTTCGCGCCGATCAGCTCGACAAGACGCCCTGTCCGCTGAAGCCCAGCAAGTGCGCGGGGCAGCACGACAAATGCCAGTTGACGGAGCCGCGCAAGTTCAACCTCATGTTCGAGACCTTCGTCGGCGCGGTTCAGGACGACTCGGCCAAGGCGTATCTTCGCCCGGAGACCGCGCAGGGCATCTTCGTCAACTACAAGAACGTGCTCGATACGACCCGCGTGAAGATTCCGTTCGGGATCGCGCAGGTGGGGAAGTCGTTCCGCAACGAGATCAACCCGCGGAATTACACCTTCCGCTCGCGCGAGTTCGAGCAGATGGAGATCGAGTTCTTCTGCCGGGCCGCGGACTCGATGGAGTGGTACGCCTTCTGGCGGCGGGTCCGCTTCGACTGGTATGTCAACCTCGGCCTGCGGAGCGAGAAGCTCCGGCTGCGCGAGCAGGGGCCGGAGGAACTGGCCCACTATTCCAAGGCCTGTGCCGACATCGAGTACCTCTTCCCCTTCTCCGACGAGCACCAGGAGCTCGAGGGCGTCGCCCATCGCGGCACGTTCGACCTCAGTCAGCACCAGAAGTTCAGCGGCCAGGACCTGCATTACTTCGAAGAGGACGCCTGGGCCAAGTTCCTCGCGGCCCGCAAGGCGGCCGGCGAGCCCGAGCTCACCAAAGAGCAGAAGCAGGAGATCGCCGGGCAGGAGCCGTATCGCTACCTGCCGACGGTCATCGAGCCCTCGGCCGGGGCCGACCGGGCCGCGCTCGCCTTCCTGTGCGAGGCCTACACCGAAGACCAGGCCCCGAACGACAAGGGGCAGATGGAGACGCGGGTGGTGATGAAGTTCCACCCCAAGCTCGCGCCCATCAAGGCGGCCGTGTTCCCGCTGGTGAACAAGGAGGGGATGCCGGACATTGCCGAGGCGCTCTACCGCGACCTGAAGCGGCACATGCCCGCGTTCTACGACGACAAGGGCGCTATCGGCCGCCGCTACCGCCGCCAGGACGAAGCCGGCACGCCGTTCTGCATCACGGTCGACGGCCAGACGCTGGCGGACGGCACAGTCACGATCCGCGACCGCGACAGCCTGCGCCAGGAGCGGGTCAGCAAGGACCACGTCGTCGCCTGGGTGCAAAGCCGGCTCGCGGGCGGTCAGTAGCGGCCGCGCGGCCTCTACCCTGACCGCACGGCCGAGGGGGCCGCGGCACACGTCGCGCGTCCTCGCCGGCGCGGACCGGTGTCGAAAACTGTGCGGCCGGCGGCGGCCCTCTTCACCGGCCGCTCGCCGCGCGCTACTCTGCCCGCATGTTCTACCTGCGGCTGTTGCTGACGTCGCTGCGCTCGCTCGAGTCGCACTTCCTGCGCTCGCTGCTGGCGACGCTGGGCGTACTGATCGGGGTTTCGAGCGTGGTGGCGTGCATGTCGATCCTGGAGGGGGCGTCGAACGACATTTTCAAGCGCTTCCGCTCCCTGGGGGCGAACGTGCTGTTCGTGTTCCCCGAGGCGGCCCGGGTCGAGGGCCGGGCGGTGGGCCAGGCGCAGACGCTGGAGCTGTCCGACATCGATCACCTGCTGCGCGAGCTGTCGGACGACATCGACCGCGTCGCGCCGGAAGCGATCGGGGCGGCAACGGTGAAGCGCTTCCAGACCTCGGTGGACGGGGCGACGGTCGTGGCGACCTCCGACGCGTACTTCGCGATCCACGACTACAAGGTGCGCTTCGGGCGGATCTTCACGCAGGCCGAGGTGGAGAGTCCCGACTCCACGGTGGTCCTGCTGGGCAGCAAGCTGGCCGACAAGCTCTTCGGCGGCGCCGACCCGATCGGCGAGACGGTCAAGCTCGGGGGCGTGGGCTACCGCGTGCTGGGCGTCATGGAGAAGCGCGGCAGCCTCGGGTTCCTCAACGCGGACGACTCGATCTACCTGCCGATCAACGCGGGGCTCAAGCGGTTCTTCAACCGCAAGTGGCTCACGCGGCTGACCATCGCGGCCAAGCACACCGACAAGCTCGAAGAACTGCAAAAGAAGCTGCAACGCGAGCTGCGCAAGACGCACAACATCCGCCCGGGCCAGCCCGACGATTTCCAGATCTTCAACCAGGAGGAAGCGCTCCAGAACATCAACCAGGCGATGCTGGTGTTCCGCGTGGTGTTCTACAGCATCGCGGGCATCAGCCTGGTCGTCGGCGGGATCGGCATCATGAACATCATGCTCGTGTCGGTGACCGAGCGGACGCGCGAGATCGGCGTGCGGATGGCCGTCGGGGCCCGCCGCGGCGACATCCTGGTGCAGTTCCTGGTCGAAGCCCTGGTGATCAGTCTGCTCGGCGGAGCGCTCGGCCTGCTGCTGGGCGCGATGTTCGCCGACGTGATGGAGAAGGTCCTGAAGGCCATGAACTTCAAGACCGAGATCAACGCCACCATCGTCATCACCTCCTTGGCGACCGCGACGCTCGTCGGCGTCTTCAGCGGGCTTTACCCGGCCTTCAAAGCCAGCCGGCTCGACCCAGTCGACGCCCTGCGCTACGAGTGAGTCGCGCGGTCTCCGGCGCCGCCGGCGAGCCGCCGGCCGCTACCACTTCGGGTGTGTGGCACCGCCGCCTCGGCGGTGAAGCAACGACGCGGGTGCGCCACCTCACAGCCGAGGGCGGCTGTGCCACGCTCTGTGCCGATGCCCGTGTGCCACTGCCGTGTCGGCGGCGTCGCACGGTCCGCAGCGGCGTAGCCGCGCAGGGCCGCGGTGGGTCGGCGGGGTGGCACTGCCACATCGGCGCGACCTCCGCCGGCGAGCCGCCGGCCGCTACATCCTCATTTCTCGCCGGCTGCTAGAGCCAATGGCTGCCGACTGACCGCTGCCGCAGGTCAACCACGCGCCGCCGCGGCCGCGAGTATACTCCGCCCCATGTTCAGCGGCCGCCCGCCTCGCCGCGTGCTCGTCATCAAGCCCAGCTCGCTGGGCGACATCGTGCACGCCCTGCCCGTGCTGGCCGCGATCCGCGCCGGCTGGCCGGGGGCCCGCGTCGCGTGGCTCGTCGGGCGGGCCTTCGCGCCGCTGCTCGAAGGCCACCCCCTGATCGACGAGCTGATCCTGTTCGATCGCAGCCGATTCGGGCGCATGCTGCGCAGCCCGCGCATCCTCGCCGAGTTCGTCCGCTTCCTGGCCGCCCTGCGACGCCGCCGGTTCGACTGCGTACTCGACCTCCAGGGCCTGGTGCGCAGCGGCTTCCTCGCCTGGATCAGCGGCGCCGGCCGACGGGTCGGCTTCACCGACGCCCGCGAGTTCGCCTGGGCGTTCTACACGCAGCGCGTCCCTTCGCCACAGGCCCGCAAGGTCGCCGGCCGCACCGATCCACGCCGCGACGTGCACGCCGTCGACAAGAACCTCGCCGCGGCGCGGGCCCTCGGCCTGCCCGCCGACGGCCAGCCCGGTTTTCCGCTCGGGCTCCGACCCGCCGAGCTCACGGCCGGCCGCGCCATCGTCGAAACGGCAGCCGGGCGGCCGGTACCCGACTACATCGCGGTTGCCCCGGGAGCGCGCTGGGCAAGCAAGCGCTGGCCGGCCGAGCTGTTGGCCGCGCTGCTCGACCGGCTGCACGCGGACGGCTTGCCGGTGTGCGTGCTGCTGGGCGGCCCAGATGATCGGACGTGCGTAAGCGCGATCACGGCGGCCGCGCACGTTCCGCTCGTCGACCTGGTGGGCCGCACGTCGCTGCGCGAACTCTGCGCCGTGCTCGCCGGCGCGACGCTGGTCGTGTGCCACGATTCGGGGCCGATGCACCTGGCCGCGGCGCTGGGCCGACCGCTGGTGGCGCTGTTCGGGCCGACGAGTGCCGCGCGGACCGGGCCGCACGGCGATCGGGCGCGGGTCGTTTCGCTGAAGCTGCCGTGCGCCCCCTGCTACGCGCGCGAATGCCCGCTCGGGCACCACGCCTGCCTGCGGGAGCTGGACGTCGAGCGCGTCGTGACGGCGGTCCGAGAAATGTGGGCCGCGTCCGCGCCGCGAGCCGTCTAGCGCCCACGCGCGGCACCGGCTGCGGAGGGGCGAGGCTGCGGCTGTGCTTCGGGCGCGCATCGGGCGCGGGAAGTCAAGCAGAGGGCGGGGAAAGCCGACCCGTTAGTAGAAGAGGAGGTCTGGCGACGACCGGCCGGCTGAACGGCCGGCCCGCGCGACCCGCGGCACGCCGCTTCGCCCGTACCGGCGCGGTGCGCATCGACTCGCGTTTCAGAACTCTGGCCGCCCGGACGGTCACCGGCTGATGGAGTTGAATCATGCGGTCCCACACGCGATTGCTGCTGGCGGCCCCGTTGCTGCTGGTTCTGGCCGGCGCGGCCGTGAGCTGCGCGCCCGACTGGCGCTGGTGCCTGTTTGACGGGAACTGCGGCGACGGATCCGTCGCGGGCAGCGTGTTCGTGAACGACGGCGCGTCGACCGGGGCGTTCACGGAAGTGCTGATCCAGGAAGAGGCGTTCACCGAGGGTCAGGTAGTCACGACGGTGACGCATCGCGTGGACGACCTGGAGCGGCGGGCCGTATTGCTGGACTTCAACGGTGACGGCAAGGTGGACCCGGTGGTCGCGTACCGGCAGCAGCAGATGGGCGTGATCCAGATCCTGCTCAGCTATGGCACGCCGGGCACCGTGCAGTTCACGAGCCTGACGCTCGACGGCGGTGAGAACGGCTGGGCCCAGCTCAGCGACGTGGCCGCGGGCGACATCGACGGCGACGGCGCGCTCGACCTGGTCGCGGCCGCGCAGGACGGCGTGATCTACCTGCATCATCCGTCCGACCCGGACCGCACGCACGTGCTGAGTGAGTGGGGCCAGTCGGACGGCGCGCTCGAGCTGCTGGATTTCACGACCACGGCGATCACGGACGACGAACTGACGGCCATTCTGGCGCAGGCCGTGGGGCCGGGCGCGAACCTGGACAACTACATCGTGACGGTCGAGCAGGGCTACACGAGCATCGAGCTGGCCGATTACGACAATGACGGGCAGATGGACATCGCGGCCTCGCGGCGGTTGCGCGTCAGCCTCGAGCCGAAGCCGGACATTCCGGTCGAGCCGCTCGAGATCGTGGCCGGCTCGATCCAATTGCTGGTCAATCCCGGGCGGGCCACGACCGGCGCCGGGTGGACCTCGCTGATCATCGGCAATCATGAGCGGCACAACGTGCTCGACCGGGCCGGGGCCCGCGACCTGCGGGCGTTCGACCTCGACCAGGACGGCGACCTCGATCTGATCTCCACGGCCGCCGACGACAACAACGCCCAGGTGGCGTGGTTCGAGAATCCGGGCGGCCCGGGCACGCTCGATCCGGCCGAGACGTGGACGCAGCACCGCATCGGCAGCGTGCGGGGGGCGTTCACGATCGACGTGGTCGACCTGACCGGCGACGCGCTGGTGGACGTGGTCGCGACCAGCCCCGAGCAGATGCAGCTCACGCTGTTCGTGCAGCCGGACGACGTGGCGGCCCGCGGCTTCGACTGGTACACGGTGCCGATCGTCAACTTCGAGAATTACGAGCCGCGGGCGGTCAAGGCCATCGACGTCGACGCGGACGGCATGTACGAGCTCGTCGTGGGCGGCACCGCCGGGCGGGTGGTGTACTTCGAGCAGGGGCTGCTGCCGATCGACGAATGGACCGGGCGCAACGTGGTGACCTTTGATCCGGCCGGAGACGTCGGGCTGCTGGGCTACGGCGACCTGGACGGCGATCGCGACGCGGACCTGGTCGCGGTGGTTACGGGCCAGGGCGGCGACCGGGTGAGCTGGATTCGCAACGAGCGGGTGCGCTAGAGCAACAGGGTGGTTTCGGGTGGTTCGGGGCGGCACGGGCGTCGGGCCCGTCGCCCGCGCGGGCCGGTGGCCCGCGCCACTCGGCCTGGAGAATGTCATGAGCAACATGACGCTGCGACGGACGTGGGTGGTGGCGATGGCGCTGGGCCTGGCGGCGACGGCATCCGGCCAGACGTGGACCTACTACGAGCTGATCGAGCTCGAGTCGGAGCGGGGCGGCGGGACGAAGGCGTACGCGGTCAACAACACCGGCCAGATCGTGGGCTGGCTGGAGGACAGCGGCACGCGGCACTCGGCCCATTGGCACAACTACGTGACGACCGACCTGCACGGGCTGGTGCACTTCGAGCTCCAGCACCGCTACCCGCTGTTCCCCGAGAGCTACAGCGAGGCGTATGACGTCTCGGATGCCGACCAAGTGGTGGGCACGGCGCGGACCAGCGTCGATTGCGATGGTCAAGAAACGCTGCTGACGAACGCGTTCATCCTGCGGCCGGCGGTGCTGAGTGACCTGGCCAGCCCGTACCCCGGCGATGCGTTGACGAACCTGGGCACGCTGGGCAACCCGTGCCTGGCGGCGTACGACAGCGCGGCGACCGCGATCAGCGACAACAATTACATTGTGGGCTGGACCGACCTGCCGGGTCCGATCGTGCACGCCTTCCTGGTGGTGCCCGAGGACGGCGAGCTGGTGAAAGACGAAGACCTCGACCTGGTCAACGACCTGATGCACGATCTGGGCGTGCTGGACGACGAGGCCGACCCGGTGAGCAGCGCCACGGCGGTCAACAACTCCGGACAGATCACCGGCTATTCGTACACGATGGTGCCGGACCCGGACCACCCGGGGCGCGAGCTGTCGCGCTATCACGCGTTCCTGGTCGAGTGGGAGGGCGACCGGCAAATGCGCGACATTGACGAGGGCTACGAGCACAATAGTTGGGGTCGCGCGATCAACAACTCCGGCGTCATCGTGGGCGAGCGCGAGGTGGCGATCGACAACGAAGTCTTCACCCACGCGTTCCTGTACCGCACGGCGACGGAGGAGATGGTCGATCTGGACGCCGGCCGGGCTCGCAACAGCGCCGCCTCGGGCATTAACGACGACGGCGTGGTCGTCGGCTGGTACGAGAACGAGGACCGTGAGCGGCGGGCGTTCGTGTATGACCCCGACCGCGGCGAGATGGTCGATTTGAACGACGTGCTCTACCTGTGGCGCGACGACGGCACGGTCCGCACGACGACCCTGACGCTGACCGAGGCCCGCGACGTCAACGAGGGCGGCGTGATCGTCGGCTGGGGCGACGTCCAGGGCTCCGACGCGCCGCGGGCGTTCCTCCTGAACCCCAAACTCGTGACGCAGGCCGAGCTGGATGAGCTGTCCGCCAGCGGCGGCGAAACCGATTCTTCCGGCGACACGGATGCCGACACCCACTCAGACCCCGACTCTCCGGACTACGACTCCGACGCCATCTTCGGCCCACCCGACGGCCTCGGCCCGGACAGCGGCACCGGCGACGCGAATGACGTGACGGCCGGCGAGACGGCGGGCACGTCGCCCTGGGGGAGCTTCCCCGGCTTGTGCGGCGGCGGGACGCTGGCGATGCTGCCGCTGACCGTGCTCGGCCTGGCGTACCTGAAGTGGCGGCGGTAGGCACGCGCCGCGGACAGGTCATGCGACAGAAACAGCGCAGACCCTGAGGATCGCGGGCGGTCCGCGGCGTCTGTGCCGCCATCGTGCCGCGGCGTCCGTCCGCGGCGCTGCGGTTCACTCGGCCTGTACCTGCGGCGCGGCACGCGGCACGCCCGGGGCCCGCAGCGCGTCGATCGAGTAGATCGCCAGCGCCGCCCAGATGCAGCCGAACGTCACCAGGTGGCCCGCCCGGAACGGCTCGTGAAACGCGAGTACGGCCAGCAGGAAGTGGCCGGTGGGCGCGAGGTATTGCAAGAACCCGAGCGTCGCCATTCGCAGCCGGCGCGCGGCCTCCGTGAACCACAGCAGCGGCGTCGCGGTCACCACCCCCGCCAGCAGCAGCAGCGCGTCCAGCCGCGGTGATCCACCAAGGAAAGTCGCCTCGCCACGGGCCAGCTCGAACCCGAGCCAGCTCACCGCCAGCGGCGTCAGCAATCCCGTTTCGACGGTCAAACCCGCCAGGGCCTCCACCCGCACGATCTTTCGCAGTAGGCCGTACAGGCCGAACGTCACCGCCAGAAACAGCGCCACGTACGGAAATTCGCCGGCCCCAACCGTCTGATATCCGACCCCGATCGCGGCCAGGGCAACGCTTAGTTTCTGTCCCGGTCGGAGCCGTTCGTGAAGAAACACAAACCCGAGAAGAACGTTGATCAGCGGATTGATGAAGTACCCCAGGCTGGCCTGAAGCACGCGGCCAGTGCTCACCGCCCAGATGAAAACCAGCCAGTTCCCGGCGATCAGGAGTGTGGTGACGACCAGCGTCGCGAGCGTGCGGCGCGACCGCAGGGCCGCGAACGCCGCCCGCAATTCGCGTCGCCACAGCAGCAATCCGACTAGCAGCGCGAACGACCAGAGCACACGGTGCGCGAGCACCTCGAGCGGCGCAACGTCGCGAACCGCCTTGAAATACAGTGGAAATACGCCCCACAGGCCGTACGCCGCGACGCCGTAAATGACGCCCGTGCGGGCTGCGTGCACGCCGGCCGTGCGGAGCGGCAACGCCGAAGCGACCTGCACGGAGGCGTTGGTGCTCATATAGGGGGAATCTTAGCCGCCGGTTGAGAAAGGGGCTCGCTCTGCACCAATCCGCTGCCCCGGGAGCGCTTACAGAAACTCCCGCATTACGTGCATCGCCGTGCCAGTCACAGTTCTCGACCAGGTGACAATCCCCGTTTTCGACCAGTCCCCGGTTTCAACGGGCCGCAAGCATTTCGAGCGGCGGGGAAGGGAATCGGGCGCACGAAACGGGGCGTAATCGGGGAATATCGGACCCGAACATCAACGTTAAGCGAAATCCGATCGCAAGTTAACGAAAAAAGTGACGATTGGCCGTTGAAACTCTGGGTCGCGGCTGTATACTAAAGATGGCTTTAGCATGCGTTACTGGGCGCACGAAAGCCGCAGAACAATAAGTTCTTGTTATGAAATAACTTGCTTCCACTCGCTGCGGCACCCTTAGACCGCGCCAATACCCACAGGGTGCCGCACGCCTTTTTTTGCGTACCACCAACGAATGCTTACTCTCACCTAACTTCTGTGGCGATTACGCGCTTCTTCGTAACCGCTTTCTGCAGCGGCTGAGAGCCTGACTCAAAGCCGCAACGCTCCGCCCCCGGCCGCATGTTCCCGCCACGTCTTCGCCCGCGAATTGAACGGGTACCGACAACGGTAACCCAGTCACGACGGCCACCGCAGCTCGCGCGCCTGCGGGCCCCTCAAGCCCCCACCAATCGGCACCCGCGCCGTCCAGTATAATCCCGCCCCGTGAGCCCCATCGCGTACAGGCCGGTCTCCCAAAACGCTCGCCTCCGGCACCCCTGGCTCTACGCCCTGCCGGGCGGACGTCTGCCGGCGCGCGTCAGCTGCGCGGGTCGCGAGTTCCACCTGACCCAGACGTTCAAGCACGATTTCTTCGCCGCGACCGGGGTTTACCGGGATGCGGCCGGCGTGGCCGGCGTCGTAAAACTGAACCGGATCACCCCGTTTTTCGGGCTCCCGATGCGGTGGATCGGCCGCGCGCTGGCAGAGCGGGAAATCCGCCTCTATCGCCGCGCGCGGGGCCTGCCGGGGGTCCCGGCGCTGATCGGCCGCGTCGGCGATACCGGCTTGCTACACGCGTTCGTTCCCGGCCGGCCGCTCGGGCGCTACGACACCGTCTCGGACCGTTTTTTCGATGAGCTCCTCGAGCTCATCCGCGGGCTACACGCACGGCACATCGCGTGCGTCGACCTGAACAAGCGGCAGAACATTCTGCTCGGCGACGACGGCCGCCCCTACCTGATCGACTTTCAGATCTCGCTGCACCTGCCGCCGACGGGCTGGCGGCGGGCCGCTCCGTTCCGCTGGCTGCTGGGGCGCTTTCAACAGGCGGACATCTACCACTACCTGAAGCACAAGCGGCGACTGCGGCCGGACCTGCTCACCGCGGCGGAGTCCGAACGGGTGGCGCGGCTCAGCACGTGGATCCGGCTGCACCGCGCGGTGGCCCGGCCGTTGACGGAATTGCGGCGGCGCATCCTGCGGCACCTGGGCCGCGCCGGCGAAGCGGTGGTTCCGGGCTCGACGGCGAAGTGACGGACGGCGGGTCGGCGAAAAGGGCGTCGGCCGCTGGGGCCCACGGTATGGCTTGCCGACAAGAGTGCGGTTACACTGACGATACTCGTGACCCGCGGCGCGGTTGAGGTCACGGCATCCACGGCATGGAAGCGAGGAGACGACGATGAGAACCGCACTGTTCACAGCGCTGGTGGCGGGGCTGATGCTGGCCGCGTTCGGTTGTGCGCGGGGCGCTCCGGTGGTCGGACACGCGGTGACGCAGGAGGGCACGTACTACGGCGATCTCGGCATCACCGGCAATGGTAGCAAGATTACCGTGTTGCGCGGCTCGCGCGTGAACAAGCTGTCCATCATCGGGAACAACTGCACGGTCATGGTGGAGGACGGCGCCGGCCTCGCCAAGATCGAGTTCTGGGGCAACGGCAACGTTGTCAGCATCCCCGATACACTGATCGTGCGCTCGAACACGGTGGGCACGAACCAGATCATTCGCCGTCCTCGACCCGCAACGCCCGTGCTGTCCGACCCGTACGCCCTACCGCCGCCGAGCCCGGCGACGCCCGCTCCGACTTCGATGGAACCCGTCCCCGCGCCGGGCCTCGAACCGCGGCCCACGACGCCGCCGGCCGGCTCGTCGGGCACTGGTGAATCGCTGGAATAGCGAATCCGAGCGCGCGACCGGCGCGCGAGCTGCGGTCGCCCGGCCGCACTTGCCCCGCGTCCCCGCGACACCGGGGGCACCGGATCGCGGGCTCAGGTCGTTGCGAACGGGAGGTGGAATGACATGTCCAGAGCGGAGTGGTACTACGCCGACGCCGGTCGCGCCGTCGGTCCGATGTCGCTCGAGGAACTCGCGACGCGGCTGCCGGGTTTGCAGGGCGAGAATACGCTCGTGTTCGGCCCCGGCCTGAGCTCGTGGACGGCCGCGCGGCACCTGGGCCAGCTTCGAACGCATACCCCCGCCGCGGGTGAACACCCGCCGGCGCCGGCCTCCGTCCGCCGCAGCGACGAAATCGACTACCAGATCACGGGCGACGACATGCAGTACGTCGAGATCGAGCTCGACCCCGGCGAGATGGTGGTCGCCGAAGCCGGGGCGATGATGTACATGACCCCCGGCATCGAGATGGAGACGAAGCTCGGCGATCAGAGCGATCGCGACCAGGGATTGCTCGGCAAGGTGTTTTCGGCCGGCAAGCGCATGCTGACCGGGGAGTCGCTGTTCATGACCACGTTTACGAGCCGCGGCCCGGGCAAGCAGCAGGTGGCGTTCGCCGCGCCGTATCCGGGCAAGATCGTGCCGATGGACCTGGGGCAGCTCGGGGGCGAACTGCTGTGCCAGAAGAACTCGTTCTTGTGCGCGGCGCGGGGCGTCTCGATCGGTATCGCGTTCACCAAGCGGCTGGGCGCGGGGCTGTTCGGCGGCGAAGGGTTCATCCTCCAGCGGCTCAAGGGCGACGGGCTCGCGTTCGTGCACGCCGGCGGAACGCTGTGCCACCGGCGGCTCGCGGCCGGCGAGGCGCTGCGGGTCGATACCGGGTGCCTGGTCGCGTTCCAGCCGAGCGTGTCGTACGACATCCAGTTCGTGGGCGGGTTCCGCAACACGCTGTTCGGCGGCGAGGGGCTGTTCTTCGCAATGCTCGGCGGGCCGGGCGATGTGTGGCTCCAGTCGCTGCCGTTCGTGCGCCTGGCTGACCGCATTCACGCCACGGGCGGCGCCACCGGCAAGCAGACCGGCGAGGGCAGCATCCTCGGGGGGCTCGGCAAGGTGCTCGACGGGAATTAGCCGCGCGGCACGCGGGGGGGGCGGAATCTGACGCCGCGCAGCGCGAACGCGCTTTCGACCGCACCGGCGAGCGGGTTTTTGTTGACACTCCCCTCAAATGGAGACATTATTAGGATTGAGCCTCCACATCTGTCGGTTTGCGCGCGTGCGACCTCGCACCTGTTGGCCGGGCCCGTGGGGGCCGCACGGGCAGGAGGAGGTAGGCGAGCGCCAGTGTCACCGTCCGCCCGGCGTTCCGGGAACCCCCGTCCGACACTGGCTGTTGCACGGCGGACTGTGCCGGCAGCGCTCGCACCCGGATAACGCGATTGCACGGACCGACCCTCCGCGCCGATTCCGGCCTTGAGCCGCGGCTCAATTCACGCCGCAGGGGCGTGCCCGGGTGATGGAAGGAGGATTCATCATGAGGAGTTTCACACTGTTTGCCGCAGGGCTCTGCCTGCTGGCCGTCCCGGCCGCCGCGGACTGGGACGTGAACGATCCGCACAAGATGCACTTTCCACAACTGCCGGACCCAAACGGCTACGACGTGGACATCGTCCAGGGCAACGTCGTGGCCGACGACTGGCAATGCAGCGGGAGCGGCCCCGTCAGCGACATTCACTTCTGGTATTCGTGGTGGCAGGATCGCCCGTGTCCGATCATCAGTGTCCACGCCAGCATTCACGCCGACATTCCCGACCCGGATGGCGAGGGGCCGGCGTTCAGCATGCCCGGCGAGTTACTGTGGTCGCGCGACTTCTACGCGTCGGCCGGTCAGTTCACGACGCGGCTGGCCGGCCAGGGCGAGCAGCGCTTCATCGGGATGCCAAACCCGCCGTGGCCACTGCCCGATCACCTGCTGTACTACCAGTGCAACATCGAGAACATCCCGGAGCCGTTTTTCCAGGAGGAGGGCACCATCTACTGGCTCGACCTCTCGACCGTGATCAACGACCCGGTTCAGTCGCACATCGGCTGGAAGACCTCGCTCGATCATTGGAACGACTTCGGCGTGTTCTGGGGTGCCGCCGGCTGGGAGCTGATTCGCGACGGTGATTTCAACGATACGCACGATCTCGCGTTCGTAATCACTCCGGAGCCCGGTGCGCTGTTGCTCTTGGCTCTCGGAGCCGTTCTGCGGCGACGCCGTTAGGCCCGCCCAATCTCGTCCGGAACGCCAGTGCCCACGGCCCGCCAGACGCACCTGCGGGCCGTGCCCTTGTTGCGCCGGCCGCGGTCAAACGCCCCATCTCCGCGGCCCGGCCCGCGGCGCCGGCGGGCACCCCGGATTGACATCCGGCCCGCAGAACCCTATTTTCAGGCGTGGAAGTGCCCGTCGGGCGCTCGGGATGGCCGGGAGCCGCTCTCATCCATGTCCCTTGCGGCAAGCTCTCCGCCGTCCGGGGCGCCTTCGGATCGGAGTTGAAGCCACGTCGTTTTTCAAGTCAGGAGGTTCGCCGTGCGACACTCTCTGCTGATCGCTGCGCTGCTGGGCATTGTGGTTCCGACGTTCGGTGAGGACGCTCGGGTGCTTCCGGGCGTGATCGAACCGGTCGCCGCGCCGGATCTGGTCGTGCCTGATGAAATCGTGGTCGAGTTCGACGCGGTGATCACGGGGCAGCTCGAGGCGCTGCGAACCGCCGGCGGGCTGGACGCCGAGTCGGTTCCCGTCCTGGGCGACCGGGCCTTCGACGGCCTGGTGGAGGGCTTCGGCGTCGCGGCCATCCGCAAGCAGTTCCCGGGAGCCGAGCGCGAGGCGGCGCTTCGCGCCGGCCTGCCCGACCTGTCGGGCTACTACGTCGTGCGTTTCGACGCGTCGCGGGCCACGCTCGACGAGGTGCTCGCGGCGTTTGCGGCCACCCCGGGCGTCGTCCACGTCGAGAGGATCGGGATCCACCCGGTCGATGCGACGCCCAATGACGGCAACTACAGCGCTCAGTGGCACCTCAACACCGCCAGCGACCACGACCTCGACGCCCCCGAGGCCTGGAACCTCGAAACCGGCGATCCGGGCGTCATCGCGGCCGTGCTGGACACCGGCGTGCGCTACTTCCACAAGGACCTCGGCGGCAGCGCCGCGTCGTACAGCACGCCCACCAACGTGGACGGCAACATGTGGGTGAACTGGGCGGAAAAGAACGGCACGGCCGGCGTGGACGACGACGGCAACGGCTACGTCGACGACTGGGTCGGCTGGGACTGGGTGACCGGTGTGACCGGCTGCTGGTCGGGTGAGGATTGCAGCACGGCCGACAATGACCCGCGTGACTTCAACGGGCACGGTACGCACTGTGCCGGCAACGTCGCGGCGTTGAACAACAACGGCTACGCCGTCGCGGCCCCCGCCGGCGGCTGGGGCAACGGCACGCTGCAACCGACGGGCAACGGCGTGAAGGTGATGGGGCTGCGGATCGGCTGGTCGGGCAGCAGTGGCGGCACCGAAGTCGGATACGTGCGGATGGACTTCGCGGCCTCGGCCTTCTACTACGCGGCCAACAACGGCGCCTCGATCGCCTCGTGCAGTTGGGGGAGCTCGAACTCGGGCGGCGTGGGCGCGGCCGTGGACTACTTCATCGCCTCGGGCGGCCTGGTGTTCAAGGCCGCGGGCAACAGCAACAACCAGACGGCCGACTACCTGTGCGCGCGGTCGGACGTGTATTGCGTGGCGGCGACGGACTCGAACGACCTGAAGGCGAGCTTTTCGAGTTATGGGACGTGGGTCGACATCTCGGCGCCGGGCGTGAGCATCTACAGCACGTACCACAACCACTCCGCCCCGTCCTCGGATTACGTGGCCGCCATTTCGGGCACGTCGATGGCCACGCCCCTGACCGCGTCGGCGGCGGCGCTGATCTGGTCGCAGAACCCGACCTGGAGCGCGGGGCAGGTGTGGGCGCGGCTGCGGGACACGGCCGACCCGTTGGACGGCCTGAACCCGGCGTACGTGGGCAAGCTGGGTTCGGGGCGGGTGAACCTGTACAACGCTTTGAACACGGCGCCCGAGTGCGAGACGAACGCGGATTGCAGCGACGGGAACGATTGCAACGGGATCGAGGTGTGCGTGGGCGGGGTCTGCGAGCCGGGCCCGCTGACGGCGGACTGCAACGGCAACGGGATCGAGGATGCGTGCGACATCGCCGGCGGCACGGCGAACGACTGCAACTACAACGGCGTGCCGGACTCGTGCGACGTGGCCTCGGGCACCAGCCTCGACTGCAACGCGAACACCGTCCCGGACGAATGCGACATCTACGGCGGCTGGTCGGAGGACTGCAACGGCAACGGCGTGCCGGACGAGTGCGACCTCGCCGGCGGCACGGCGCTGGACTGCAACAACAACGATGTGCCTGACAGTTGTGACATCGCGGCCGGCACGAGCCAGGACGCGAACGGCAACGGCGTCCCGGACGAGTGCGAGGCGGCCGGCGAGGTTGTGCTGCTGACGTTCACGGGCGGGACAACGGTGCCGACGATTGGAACGGTCCAGGACGAGGACATCGTTTCGTACGACACGGGGACCGGCGTCTGGGCGCTGTACTTCGACGGCAGCGACGTGGGACTGAGCGCGTTCGCGATCGACGCGCTGGCCCTGCTGCCCTCCGGCGAACTGCTGATCAGCGTCGACGTCGACGGTACGCTGGCCGGGCTGAGCGGCGGGCCCAACGGGACGAACGTGGACGATTCGGACATCGTGAAGTTCACGCCGACCTCGCTCGGGGCGAACACGGCTGGGAACTGGACGTTCTACTTCGACGGCAGCGACGTCGGGCTGACGCAGAGCACCGAGGACATCGACGCACTGGAGCTCACGGCCGACGGCAAGCTGCTGATCTCCACCACCGGCGCGCCGAGCGTGAGCGGGCTGAGCGGGTTGCGGGACGAGGACGTGCTCCAGTTCACGCCGACGACGCTGGGGGCAGCGACGGCGGGCACCTGGGCCTACTACTTCGACGGCAGCGACGTGGGGCTGTCCACGAGCAGCGAAGAGGACGTCGATGCGCTGACGCTGACGACCGCCGGGAACCTGCGGCTCTCGACGGTCGGCAATTTCAGCGTCACCGGGGCGAGCGGGGCGGACGAGGACGTGTTCGAGTTCACGCCCACGTCGCTGGGCAGCACGACCGCCGGCACCTTCGGCATGTTCCTCGACCTCAGTGCGCTGGGCATTCCGACGACCGCGGACGTGATCGCGGCCGAACTGCTGCCGTAGAGCGGTTATCTCAACCCTGCATGACAGGCCTCTAGCCTGTCAAACCTTGGGGGACAGGCCCCTGGCCTGTCACCTGACCGACCGGAGGTCGGTCCCCCAGTTTGGTTTTGTTATTGGTTTTGTCGGGCACTTCTACCTCCGGACGGGGTCGGAAAAATCGAACGCGCGGCGTGGCGCCTACCGCTTGACCCCGCGGTAGAGCACCACGCCGCCCAGATGCATGCGGCGCAGCACCACGTCGCGGAGCCCCGCGGCCGCCATACGCTCGGCCAGCGCTTCCGCCGATTCGTACGTTTCGATCGAGCGCGGCAGATAGCGATAGGCGCTCGCGTCGCCGCTCACCCACGCGCCCAGCCGCGGCAACACCCGGTCGCAGTAGAATCTCCACAAACCGCGCCGCAGTCGCCCGCTCGGCGGCGCAAACTCGAGGATCACCAGCCGCCCGCCCGGCCGCAGCACGCGGGCCATCTCGCGCAGCCCGGCCGCCGCGTCGGCGAAGTTCCGCACCCCGAACGCGCAGCTCACCACGTCCACCGAATCATCCCCCAGCGGCAGCCGCAGGGCGTCCGCCCGCACGAGCTGCACCGGCACCGCGACGGCCGACAAATCCGCGTGCGCCAACATGCCAGACGCGAAATCGACCCCCAGCAGGCCGCGCGGAGCCGGTCGGGCGGCCGCGAATGTCCGCAGCAAATCGCACGTCCCGCAACATACGTCGACCACAATGTCGCCCGGACGCACACCGGCGGCCGCCACCGCTCGCCGCCGCCACGCCGCGTCGCGGCCGAAGGTGGCGAGCGTGTTGACGCGCTCGTATGTGGCGGCGATGGCGTCGAACATGGCCCGGACGCGGGCGGGTTTATCGGGCTGGGCGTGCGGATCGCGGAGCGCCTCGGCATCCCAGGCTGGCCGGCGTGGCGGGCGGTCGGTAGTCATCCCGCGCACAGAATAGCGACGATGTCGGGCGGGTGCGCCGCCGGGCCGGGCGGCCGCGGGCCGCGCGGGCCGGGGCGCAACAGAAGCGGCGAAGCCGGAAACCCGACTTCGCCGCATGAATTGGGCCAACCTCCACAGTGCCGGTGGAAGAGGTTTGCTGAACCCTCAATCAACGTGGGTGGCCCGCGCTGCTCCGACCTGGCGCTCGAGGCGCTGCCGCCGGAGTGTGAGTCGTCAGGGCCTCCCAAGGGTCAGCGCAACGGTTCGCGCAAACGGATTCTTCCTGGTCGCACACCGCAGGGGCTGATCCAAATTGCCCTTACATACTGGAAGTATACCAAGGATCGGCTGGCCGCGCCCCCAGAATTCAATTCAGGTCCGATGAAATGTCGCCGCACGCCGTCTCGGCCGCGCTCGGGCCCGCTGCCCGCCCCGGCCGACTGCCCGGCCGAGCGC
>CAZMCT010000050.1:0-25334 GCA_964564785.1 uncultured Planctomycetales bacterium | reverse complement strand
CCGCCGGGGCCGCCGCCGGTCTTGGGCCGGGCCTCGTTGACGGTCAAGGTGCGGCCGTCGAGCTCAGTGCCGTTCAGGCCGTCGATGGCGGCCTGGGCCTGCTGGTCATCCTCCATTTCGACGAAACCGAAGCCGCGGGACTGATCCGACTCCCGATCGCGGATGATCGCGACGCTGGTCACCGTGCCGAACGCTGAAAACGCCGAGTGAAGCCCATCCTCCGACGTGCGATAGGACAGGTTGCCCACATAAATCTTCTTCAAAGCTGACTCCTGAAACGCTGCGCACCGCCTCGACTCTGCGGGACCCGCGCCCCGCGAACCTCCACGTGTCATTTTGCCGAAGGGAGAAGTCGAAACCAGAAGAGGTACGATCCCAATCGGACAGAGTTACTGTACCGGCGCACTCGCAGGGCGTCAACCGTCGCCGCGCGTCAGTTGATGGATGAGCATGAGGCGTGCGATCGCATGCACGTTGTGAACAAGGTCCTAGCGGGGCGATCGGCGACGGAAGGAATCGAGGAACTGCCCGGGGCCGGTCGGGAATTGAGGGTCGGCCCGGAGCGGCGCGTCGAACTGGGCGGCCGAGTCGGGGCGGGCGGCCGGGATGCGGCGAGGCAGCGGTTCGCGCACGTCCTCGACGTACTCCATCGCGGGCGTCCGGCGATCGACAGGCCGAGGATCGCGTAGCGGGCGCAGGGCGAGGCGGGTGCGCGGCGGCGGGCGAGTGCGGCGCGGGGGCGCGTTCAGCTCGTGCCGGAGCGTTTGACGCGATGCACGAGCGTCTGAGCCGAGAGCTTGATGCCTTGCATCAGGCCCTTGAGGGCTTCGCGGTTGGGGGCGTACTCCATGGCGACGTCCATGTAGACGAGGCCGGCCTCGATCAGCTCGGCCAGGGACTGCGTGAAGTTGCGCATGCCCTGTTCGCGGGCCCCGGCGATGATCTCGGGCAGGTCGGTATCCTCACCGTCGCGGATCTTCTCCTTGACGATGCCCTCGCCGAGCAGGACCTCGCAGGCGGGCACGCGTGAGATGGCGGGGTCGATCGCGGGGATGAGCCGCTGGGCGCAGATCGCCTTGAGGCTGTTGGCCAGCGAGCTGCGGATGAAGGTGTGCTGGTCGGGCGGGAAGAACTCGAGCATGCGGCCGAGGGACTGCATCGTGTCGGCCGTGTGGAGCGTGCAAAAGACGAGGTGGCCGGTCTCTGCGGCTTGGAGCGCGGCCAGCAGGGTTTCGCGGTCGCGCATCTCGCCGATGAAGATGACGTCGGGGTCCTGACGGACGGCGCCGCGGAGGGCATCGGCGAAGGTCTGGACGTCGAGGCCGAGCTCGCGCTGGCTGACGATGGCCTTCTTGGGCTTGAAGGAGTACTCGATGGGGTCCTCGATGCTGATGATGTTGACGGCCTGGGTCTCGTTGATGTGGTCGATCATTGCGGCTTGGGTGGTGCTTTTGCCGCAGCCGGTGACGCCGCAGACGATGATGATGCCCTCGATGGTCTGCTCGGCCAGCTTCTTGTAGATGGGCGGCAGCCGCAGCTCCTCGAAACTGGGGATGACACCTTTCACGCGGCGGATCGCGGCGTGCATCTGGTCGCAGGAGCGCATGATGTTGATGCGGAAGCGGTCGCCGCTCGGCAGGTTGTAGGCGAAGTCGAGGCCGCCCATCTGGTCGTAGATCGCGCGGCGATGCGGAGGGATGATCGGCTCCATCAGTTTCTCGACGACGCGCGCGTTCACCGGGATCGGCGGCAGGCTGGTCCGCCGCAGGTCGCCGGCCACGCGATAGACCGGCGGCACCCCCGTCTTCAGGTGCAGATCGCTGGCTCCCAGCGGCGCCATTGCCTCGAGCAGCGGCACGATCGAATCGGGCATGACGTTCTGCATCAGCACACCTCGAACAGACGGAAGTGGACCGGCCGCGGGGCCGACCGGCGCGCGTCAGCATACTCAGCGCGGGGGCGGCGGGGCAAGCGGGGGGGCGGTGAGCCGCCGGGCGGCCCGAAAAGCGCCGGGACCCGCCGCGGTCCACGACCGGGGACTACAATACGAGTATGCACAATCCGGTCCTCAGCGGTGACGACGTTCGCGGATCGGTGGAGTCCGGGGTTCTCGGGCCGCTGGTGCCGCGTGCGGGCGTTCCGCAGCCGCCGCTGGTGTGTGCCGAGGTTTGGGGTGGGAACCAGCCGATCGACGCCGAGCTGGAGCTGCCGGGTCTGCACGGGCGGATCTTTTCGCGCCCGTGCGCCGGGGGACGGGGGGGCGACATCCATTACGTGTCGATTTGCAGCTCGGGGCTGCTGTCGCGGATGTGCCTGGCGGACGTGGCGGGGCACGGCGAACAGGTTGCGCGCGTGAGCGGCCAGATTCACCGTTTGTTGCGGCGCTATATGAACTCGCACGACGAGCGGCGCGTCCTCGCCGACCTGAACCGGGCCCTCGACGGCGACGTGGCGACCCGCATGACCACGGCGGCCGCGCTGAGCTATACCCCGCCGCTGCGGCTGCTGTCGGTGACGTACGCCGGGCACCCGCCGGGCTGGCTGTACCGGGCCGATGCGCGGAGCTGGGAGCGGCTGGAGCTGCCGCGGCCGGCCAGAGGTCCGCTGGTGAACCTTCCGCTGGCGATCGATCGCGGCACGTCGTTCTCGCGCCGCGTGGTGCGGGTGCGGTCGGGAGACCGGGTGTTGCTTCTGACGGACGGGGTGCTGGAGGCACCGGCGCGGACGGGGGCCCTGTTCGGCGAGGAGGGCGTCGAGGGGGTTCTGAGGCGGCATGTGGACGCGGGGCCGGCGGAACTGGTCGAGCGCCTGATGGCCGCGCTCGTGCAGCACACGGGCGGCAGTCTGGCGCACGATGATGTCACGCTGCTGGCGGTCGAGTTTTCGCGGGGGCCGCGGGCGTTCGGGATCTGGGAGTTGATCAAGAACCGTCTGCTGGGGCCGCGGCCGCGGATCCCTTCCCGGAACCGTTAGCCGCCGGTTGAGCAAGGGCGCCGGCTTCCTGACAACGCGCCATTACGACAGCGTGAACAGCCAAACCAGGCGTGCCGGTCCACTTTTTTCAACGCTTTTTCAACTCGCTGTGAGGCGGCGAGTCGTGGCGAGCGCCGCGGGCCGGAGAGGGCAAGGAGGCGGGGAAAACCACCGCGGCACGGAGAGAACCCGTGTGGGCAACCGGGACGGGCGCCGGGATGCCTTGGGGGATGAGCCAGTCACGAGCGGACGGGATGTGCGGAAGGGGTGTTCGGGGCCTTCGTCTGTGTGTCTTGGTCCTTCGGTCGTCTTCGGCTTCGCGAATCCTGCGGCCAGCGGACTCAGAGGTGGTCGGGGTGACGATAGACAACGTGACCCGCCTTGATGACCGTGCGGACCTGGACCCGGCCGGGAGTGTAGAACCACTGCTCGAGGGAGGGCGGGTCGAGGATGACGAGGTCGGCAGCGTAGCCGATCTCGATTGCCCCGGTCCGGTGCTGCAAGTCGAGGGCCGCGGCGGCGTTGGCCGTGCAGGCGGCGAGCACCTCGGCCGGTAGAAGGCGGAGCTGGCAGCAGGCGATGTTCATGACGAGCGGGAGCGACTCGATCATGCAGGAGCCGGGGTTGAAGTCGGTGGCGATCGCGACGGGTACGCCGGCCGAGACCAGCCGCCGGGCGTCGCAGTGTGGGATGCCGAGGAAGAAGGAGGTTCCCGGGAGGACGACGGCGATGGTACCGGCGTTGCGGAGGGCGGCGATGCCGGCGTCGTCGATGTGCTCGAGGTGGTCGGCGGAGATGGCGTGCACCTCTGCGGCGAGGGCGGAGGCGCCGATCTGCGCGAGCTCATCGGCGTGGAGGCGCGGGCGGAGGCCGGCGGCGGCGGCCCGCTGGAGAAGGCGGCGGGACTGCTCGACGGTGAAGGCCCCGCTGTCGCAGAAGACGTCGCAGAAGCGGGCGAGGCCGCGGTGGGCGATCTGGGCGAGGAGTTCGGGGCTGCCGATCAGGTCGATGTACTCGTCGGCACGGCCCTCGTACTCGGGCGGGATGGCATGGGCCCCGAGGTAGGTGGGCACGAGGTCGATTGGCTGGAGCCGGTCGAGCTCGGCGATGGTTTCGAGCTGCTTGAGCTCGGGCTCGGGGAGGAGGCCGTAACCGCTCTTGCACTCGACGGTGGTGACACCGCAGGCGAGCATGCGCTGGAGGCGGGGGAGATTCTCGGCTACGAGTTCCTCGAGCGTGACGCTGCGGACCGCGCGGGCGGTGCTGCGGATGCCGCCGCCGGCCTGCATGATGGAAAGATAGGTCTCGCCCGCGAGGCGGCGGACAAACTCGCCGCTGCGGTCGCCGGCGAACGGGATATGCGTGTGCGAGTCGATCAGGCCGGGGATGAGGCAGCCGCCGGCGGCCGAGAGGAGGGCGGTGCCCTCGTCGAGGGGGGCGTGGGCGGCGGGGCCGAACCAGGCGATGCGGCCGTCGCGGACGACGAGCGCGGCGTCGGGGATCTGGGGGAGGTCGCGCATCCGCGATCCGGCGAGCGGGCCGGGGGGGACGGCGACGAGCAGGCCGATATCGGTGATGAGCAGTGTGCGGTTGGCCGAATCGGCAGCCATGCTGGGCTCCGGGCCGCGTGGCGCTTGTCGAGCGGCGGCGGCGAGGGATAATGCGGGGATGATAACGGATTGCGGGCGAGTCCCGCGACTGGGCGGGCACGGATGCTCGCAGCGCAGGACACGAGTAAGGCAAGGAGGTTGAGATGCGGGGCGTGTGGATGGCGATGGCGGGCGCGGGGGTTTTGCTGCTGAGTGGTTGCATCGTGCAGATGGAGTCGGAGCGGCCGGTGCCGGCGAGCGGGATTGCGGTGCGGATCGTGAACGAGACGGACCAGCCGCTGGACCCGCAGGTGTACGTTGGGCCGGTGTCGGAGGGAGTGCGCGGGCTGTTCGAACGGCGGTACAAGCGGACGGATTTCGGGGTCGGCGGGATCGGGGTGCTGCTGGGGAACTCCGATGCCGTATTGACGATCGCGTGCGACGGGGAAGTGCTGATCGCGACGAGTGGCGGCGTGTACGGGGACGATCTTAACGCCCCCGCGGGCGAGGGTCAGCAGGTGGTGCTGGAACAAGGGTTGAACGTGCAGTGCGGGGACACGGTCACGTTTCGTTTCCAGGCGGTCGGCGGAGCGCTGCGGACGTCGTATTCGGTCTCACCGGGCTGACGTTCCCCGGCAAGCCGCGGCGCGCGATGGATTGCGGACGCGAAGGCGCACAGGGGCGCAACGCGAGGGAAACGAAGACCAGCGGGTTGAGGTCGCGTGCCGGGGCCGTCGCGAAGGGGGGCGGGAGGATTGGCGAGGGGATGTGCGGTCGCGCCCGCGCCTCGGCCTCTCCGTGGTTTTCTCCCGGCGTGTGCGGTGTCGCGGGTTGGCGTGAGCCCGCTACTCGGGGCGCTTGCGCGGGGGCTCATCGCGGGGGGGCTTGGCGCGGGGCTTCAGCAGGTTGCCGGCGGGGATGAAGGGGCGGCGGCGAGCAGGGTGGTCGAGCCCGAGCTGGAGGCGGGCGGCCTCTGAGAGGCGCTCCTTCGACCAGGGCGGGTCCCAGACCAGCTCGACGCGGACGTTGGACACGCCGGGCAGCTCGCGGATGCGCTTCTCGACCTGGGCCGGCAGGCCGGCTGCGACCGGACAGGCGGGGGTGGTGAGCGTCATGCGGACGGCGACGGCGCCGGTGGCATCGACATCGAGTGCGTAGATCAGTCCGAGGTCGTGGATGTTCAGGGGGATTTCGGGGTCGCGGATGGTCTTGAGGACCGCAAGGACGCGTTGCCGCAGTTCTTCACTCATTCCGAGCTCTCGGTTCATGTCATTCGGAGCGGGATCGCGACGAGGAACCTGCTCGGGTCGCTCACCCGCGTCGCGATTGCGCCTGTTCGACATCCGCCGCCGGGTTCCTCACGCTGCCGCGCCCCGTTCGGAAAACAGTCGTCCGTCCGCTTTTCCGTGTCTTTGCGGTGGTTCTATTCCGTCGTGACCGGGTCGGAGTTTTTTTCGAGCGCCGCGTCCAGTGTGTGCCAGGCGAGCGTCGCGCACTTGACGCGCGCCGGGTACTGGCAGACGCCGGAGAAGACCTCCAGCTTGCCGAGGGCGGGTCCGCCGGCCTCGGCATGCCCGGTGATCAGGCCGTGGAACTTGCGGAACAGGGCCTTGGCCTCCTCGAGCGTCTTGCCTCGCAGGGCTTCCGTCATCAGGGATGCGGAGGCGGTCGAGATCGCGCAGCCGCCGCCCTCGAACCGCGCTTCCTGCACCCGATCGCCGGCGAGCTTGACAAAGACCGTCACATGGTCGCCGCAGAGCGGGTTGTGGCCCTCCGCGCGGCGGTCCGCGTCGGGGAGCGGACCGTGGTTCCGCGGCCGGCGGTAATGATCGAGGATCACCTCCTGGTAGAGGTCATTCAGATCGCTCATGCGTTCAGCGCTCCCTCCAGCGAATCGACCCGGGTACGCACCAACAGCGATACAAGCGACGACGCGGGCGAGGCGTTCGCCGAGGGCCGCCGGCGCGATCGGCGGGGAATCGGCCCGCGGCCGCATTTCGCGCTCGTGACGAGCGGGTCTTCATGGGTGGCCGGATTCCTCACGCTGCCGCGCTCCGTTCAGAACGACCGCCATTGCTCGCGGTGCGGTTCTCCTGTCTCCGCTGATTCCTCGTGTGTGTCTGCGTGGTCATCCTTCAGTTGAACAGCTCGCTGACGCGACGGACGCCGGCCGCCAGGGCGTCGATTTCCTCCCGCGTGTTGTAGAACGCCAGCGACGCCCGGCACGTCGCCGGCAGGCCGTAGCGGGCCATCACGGGCTGGGCGCAGTGGTGGCCGGTGCGAATCGCGATTCCGAGCTGGTCCAGCACCGTGCCCGCGTCGTGCGGGTGCACGCCCGCGATCGTGAACGAGATGACCGCGGCCTTCTCGGGCGCCGTGCCGACGATCCGCACCTGCGGGATCGCGCTCAGGGCGGCCGTCGCGTAGTGCAGCAGCTCGTGCTCGTACGCGGCGATGGCCGGCCGGCCCAGCGCTGTGAGGTAGTCCGCGGCCGCCCCGAGGCCGATCGCGCCGGCGATGTCGGGCGTGCCGGCCTCGAAGCGGTGCGGTACGTCGTTATAGGTCGTTTTTTCGAAAGTCACCGAGCGGATCATTTCGCCGCCGCCCTGGTAGGGGGGCATTGCGTCGAGCCATTCGCGGCGGCCGTAGAGCACGCCGATTCCGGTCGGGCCGTACATCTTGTGGCCGCTGAGGGCATAGAAGTCGCAGCCGAGGGACTGGAGGTCGACGGGGGTGTGCGGGGCGCCCTGGGCGCCGTCGACGACGACGGGGATGCCGTCGCGGTGGGCGCGGGCGACGAGATCGGCGATCGGGTTCACCGTGCCGAGCGCATTGGAAACGTGGGTGACCGCCAGGAGCCGGGTGCGGGGCGTGAGCAAGCGCTCGAATTCCTCGAGGATCAGCGCGCCGCGGTCGTCGATCGGGATGACGCGGAGCGCGGCTCCGGTCTGCTGGCAGAGCATCTGCCACGGGACGATGTTGGAGTGGTGCTCCATCTCGGAGACGAGCACCTCGTCGCCGGGGCCGACGCGGCTGCGGCCGAAGGTCTGGGCGACGAGGTTGATGGCCTCGGTCGCGCCGCGGACGAAGACGATCTCCTCGGGCTGGCGGGCGTTGAGGAAGCGTTGCAGGCTGCGGCGGGCGTCCTCGAACGCGGCCGTGGCCCGCACGCTGAGCAGGTGGACGCCGCGGTGGATGTTCGCGTTGTCGCGCTCGTAGTAGCGGAGCACGGCGTCGAGTACGGCCCGGGGTTTCTGCGTGGTGGCGGCGTTGTCGAGGTAGACCAGCGGCCGGGCGCCGACGCGCTGATGCAGGGCCGGGAAGTCGGCCCGCAGGCGGTCGACGTCGAGCGCGGGCGGGGCGGCTCGTTCGCGTGCGGCGGAGAGCGTCGAGGGGCTCATGCGGTCTCCAACAGCTTGCTGTCCGGCAGCCGAGCGAGCAGGAGGCGTCGGAGCTGGGCGCGGAGCGGGGCGATGCGGACCTGCTCGAGCAATTCGCCGGCAAAGGCGTAGACGAGCAGGCTCCGCGCGGCCGATTCGGGGATGGCCCGGCTGCGCAGGTAGAACAGCGCGTCGCGGTCGAGTTGGCCGACGGTCGCGCCGTGCGTGCATTTGACGTCGTCGGCGAAGATCTCGAGCTGGGGTCGGGTATCGACCTGAGCGTGCTCGGACAGCAGCAGGTTCATGTTGGACTGCTTGCCGTCGGTTTTCTGGGCGCCGGCGCGGACGACGATGCGGCCGGTGAAGACGGCCCGGGCGTGGTCGTCGAGGATGCCCTTGAAGACCTCGCGGCTGTCGCAGTGTGGGGCGGCGTGCTCGACCCGCAGGTGGTTGTCGGTATGCTGCCGGCCGTGCAGGACGTAGAGGCCGTTGAGCAGGCAGCCGGCGCCCGCGCCCGCGAGCGTCCAGTCGTGGTTGCGGCGCACCAGCCCGCCGCCGAGCGCGAAGCCGTGGGCGGTGACGCGGCTGCTGCGCTCCTGCCGGACGCGGAGAGTGCCGAGGTGGAAGGCGTCGGGGTGCTCGCGCTGGACCATGTAGTGTTCGAGCACGGCCCCTTCTTCGGCGTATACCTCTGAAACCGGGTTGCTGAAGTAGTTTCCAGCGCCCAGGCCGATGTGCGTCTCGACGATCGTCGCCTGGCTGTGTGGGCCGGCGAGGATCAAGACGCGCGGGTGGACGGCCGTCGCGGACGAGCCCGGCACGGTGACGAAGACCAGGTGTATCGGCAGCTCGACAACGGCGCCGCCTCTCAGGCGCAGGTACGCGCCGTCCTCGAAGAAGGCGGTGTTCAGCGCCACCAGCGGGTCGGCCGGGTTGTTGGCGACGTGGGCCAGGTGCGACTCCAGCGTCGGCGCACTGCCTGCCAGGCCGGCCGCGAGCGAGCCGAGCACGACGCCTTGCGGCAGGGTATCGACGCTGGACAGGTGCGGAGCGTAGCGGCCGTTGACGAAGACGAGGCGGCCGGTTTCGGAAGGGTCCCAAAGGGCCGGACGTAGTTCTTCCGCCGCGACGGCCCACGGGTCGTATTCGGCGCGGACGAAGGTCGTGCGGGCGAGCGGCGCGAGGTTGGTGAAGCGCCAGTCCTCGTCGCGCACGGTGGGCAGGCCGCGCTCGGCGAGGTGTGCCAAGGCGGCCTTGCGAATCGGGGCGAGCCAAGCGGGGGGCGCGTTCGCGCGCTCCGCGTCGTCGAAGGCGGCCAGGAAGGAAGCGAGGGCCGGCGAATTGGCGGTGGGGTTCAGCGTGTTTGACATGGCGGCGCCTCGCTTCAGGCCGTCGAGTCCGCGAGCTGCGGCTCGAGCCAGCCGTAGCCCTTGGCTTCGAGTTCGAGGGCCAGTTCCTTACCGCCGGAGCGGACGATGCGGCCGTCGACGAGGACGTGGACGAAATCGGGGACGATGTAATTCAGCAGCCGCTGGTAGTGCGTAACGACGAGGATGGCGCGGTCGGGGCCGCGCAGGCGGTTGACGCCGTCGGCGACGATCCGCAGGGCGTCGATGTCAAGGCCGGAGTCGGTCTCGTCGAGGATCGCGAGGGAGGGCTCGAGGACGGCCATCTGGAACGTCTCGTTGCGTTTCTTCTCGCCGCCGGAGAAGCCCTCGTTCAGGGCGCGGTTGAGCAGCCGCTCGTCGATGTCGAGGAGCTGCATCTTCTCGCGCACCAGCGCGAGGAAATCCATCGCGTCGAGCTCTTCCTGGCCGCGGTATTTCCGCACGGCGTTGACGGCCGTCTTGAGGAAGTAGCTGGTGCT
Organism: uncultured Planctomycetales bacterium; assembly: GCA_964564785.1. GTDB lineage: Bacteria > Planctomycetota > Phycisphaerae > UBA1845 > Fen-1342 > CAZMCT01. The sequence continues at coordinate 15,525 of CAZMCT010000050.1, read as the reverse complement.
GACGCCGGGAATCTCGACCGGGTATTGAAACGCGAGGAAGACGCCCTCGCCGGCCCGCTGCTCGGGCGGCATGGCGAGCAGGTCCCGGCCGCGGAAGCGGATTTCGCCGGCCGTCACGTCGTACGTGTCGCGGCCGGCGATGACCTGGGCCAGCGTGCTCTTGCCGGAGCCGTTGGGGCCCATGATCGAATGGACCTCGCCGGGGCGGATCGTGAGGTCGACGCCCTTGAGGATCTCGTGGCCGCCGACCGACGCGTGCAGATTTCGAATTTCCAGCATGCTCGCTCCCACAAACGGATTACCGCAGAGGCGCAGGGGGCACACAGGGCCGCGGGGGGATGCGAATCGGGCATGCCCGGGGTCCGCTAGTGCCGCCTCCAGCTTTGTTGACTTCCGACATTTGCGTACGCGGCATCAGGCCCTTCTCCCGGATCAGCATTCCCGTGGCCACTTGTGTCCTCTCTGTGTCTGTGGCGTTCTTCCTCAACCGACGCTGCCCTCGAGGCTGACCGCGAGCAGCTTGCGGGCCTCGACCGCGAACTCCATGGGCAGCTCGGCCAGCACTTCCTTGCAGAACCCGTTGACGATCATGCTCACGGCGTCCTCGGTCGGGATGCCGCGCTGGTTGCAGTAGAAGAGCTGGTCCTCGCCGATCTTCGAGGTCGTGGCCTCGTGCTCCATGTGGGCGGTGCTGTTCTTCACCTCGATATACGGAAAGGTGTGCGCGCCGCAGCGGTCGCCGATCAGCATCGAGTCGCACTGGGTGAAGTTGCGGGCGTGGTCCGCGCCGGGGTTGATCTTCACCATGCCGCGGTAGGTGTTCTGGCCGCGGCCGGCCGAGATGCCCTTGGAGACGATGTAGCTGCTCGTGTTGCGGCCGATGTGGATCATCTTGGTTCCGGTGTCGGCCTGCTGGCGGTGGTTGGTGAGGGCGACGCTGTAGAATTCGCCCACCGAGCCTTCGCCGAGCAGGATGCAGCTCGGGTACTTCCAGGTGATGGCCGAGCCGGTTTCGACCTGGGTCCAGGAGATCCGCGCGTTGCGGCCGGCGCACTTGCCGCGCTTGGTGACGAAGTTGTAGATTCCGCCGCGGCCGTCCGCGTCGCCGGGGTACCAGTTCTGCACGGTCGAGTACTTGATCGTGGCGTCGTCGTGCGCGACCAGCTCGACCACGGCGGCGTGGAGCTGATTCTCGTCGCGCATCGGGGCCGTGCAGCCTTCGAGGTAACTCACGTAGCTGCCCGGTTCGGCGATGATCAGCGTCCGTTCGAACTGCCCGGTGCTGCGGGCGTTGATGCGGAAGTACGTCGACAGCTCCATCGGGCAGCGCACGCCCCTGGGCACGTAGACGAACGAGCCGTCCGTGAAGACGGCCGAGTTCAGCGTCGCGAAGAAGTTGTCGGAATAGGGCACGACGGAGCCGAGATACTTGCGCACCAGCTCGGGGTGGTGGCGGACCGCCTCGCTGAACGAGCAGAAGATGATCCCCAGCGCGGCCAGCTTCTCCTTGAACGTCGTCGCGACCGAGATGCTGTCGAAAACCGCGTCGACCGCGACGCCCGCGAGCAGCTTCTGCTCTTCCAGCGGGATGCCGAGCTTGTTGTACGTTTCGATGAGCCGCGGGTCGACCTCGGCCAGTGACTTGGGCTGCGTCTGCTGCTTGGGGGCCGAGTAGTAGACGATGGCCTGGTAGTCGATCGGCGGGTAAGTGACGTTCTGCCAGCTCGGCTCGGTCATGGTCAGCCAGTGGCGATAGGCTTTCAGCCGCCAGTCTGTCAGCCAGGCAGGTTCGCCCTTCTTGGCCGAGATCAGCCGGATCGTGTCCTCGCTCAGTCCCGGCGGGACACTGTCCGACTCAATCTCCGTGACGAAGCCGTACTTGTAGTCCGCTTTCTCCCAGGCTCGGAGCGGATCATGAACCGTCGTCATCGAAGACTCCTGCGCGGCGTCCGTGGGCTGACCGCCCGCCAAGAAAGGGGGCTCGCTTCGCCCCAACCGACCATCGCGGTAGCGCCAACACCTACTCCCGCGGTGCTTGTCGCCTTTTCCCACGGGCCGTTAACGGCACCGTTTTGATTCCGATTCTGCCCAAGAAAAACTGCCTTTATCCCAAGCTGTTCGAGTCGGTGCCACGCTCGTCCCCCAGGTTCACATGGAACTGGCAGGACGCGTGACCATCAAGCATGCATTGTGTGTGCTCGACCGGCTGGCCCATCAGATCGCTCAACGTCTCGCGCTCCATCTCGCAGATCTCGCGGTGCTCATCCGCAAGACCAGTATAAGGGCAGGTCCGCACCTCCAACTGCAATGACCCGACCGACGGCTCCGGCTCCGCAGCCACGCCTTCGGCCCGCAACCAATCCAGCAGGCGGCGGAACCGATCTGCGGACGATCCCGTTCCGACCTTTTCACGCGCGTCACGCGCTATTCGACGACTCACGCCCCGAAGAACAGACCAAGCCTTGGCCGGCCCGTCCTGGGCGATAAGTTCCTCGAGAATCAGCTTCGGGAGCAGTTCCAGTTGTCCACCATAGAGACGGCGTGTCTTCTGCGAGACAGCAAAAACATCGGCTGGCCGGCCGGGACCGGAACGGCGCTGCGTGCGAACCAGCCAGCCGTCCGCGAGCAGCCGGTCGACTTGCTGGCGAACGGCGGTTCTTGTAACATTAAGCTCATCAACGAGTTCGGAGACGGTGCGCGGGCCGCGACGCATCAGAGTCTCGATAACCCGGCCGGCGGGAGACTCGGAATCGACACGATTTAAGGGCAACCGCACAGTTCACTCCGATGCTCGGTTACCATCTGCCTACACCGAAGTGTACCTGCGTGTGACATAAAAGTCAATTTGTTATGTCAAAAATGGTATTACTGACTCGTTAGGAGCCATTTGAATGGGGGGACGGACATCGCGGGCGTGGCTGTTGACGCCGCCGTAATGGTGGAGCGGACCCGGCCCGTTTTATTATTCGGATTCTGCGGCCGGTGTCGTGCGGGGGTCGGGCCGCTGTCTCAGCACGGGTAGCGATTGAACCAGGCCCGCTGTTCGAAGGGCAGCTTTTCCTTCTGTGTCCACGACTCGGCCGGGACGCCGATCGGCAGGAGGACTCTAATGACCTTTGACGGAGGCACCCCAAGGAGCTGGCCGAGGAACTCGGCGCGGCCCTGGAGGCGGAGCCACCCGTCGATCCAGACCGTCGCGTAACCGAGGGCGGTAATTGCGAGGAGCATGTTCTCGACTGCGGCGGCGCAGTCCTCGACGGCGAAGCTGAAGTTGTGGAACACGGGGGGCGGGTCGCGATCGATGATGCACGCGATGTACGCCTGGGCCTGCTGCATGGCCGTGTTGGTGTCATGCAGGGGGCGGATACGGGCGACGAGGTCGGGGTCGTCGATGATGACGAAGCGGGTGGTCTGGCCGTTGCGGCCGGAGGGGGCCTGGAGTCCGGCCTGGACGATCCGCTGAAGATCGGCACGGGGGACGGGTTGATCGCGATAGGGGCCGCGGTAGCTGTGCCGGCGGGCGATGGCTTCAAACGTGTCCATGAGCGTTCTCCGGGCGGAATTCCAGCACGGCAGGCTTGGGAGAGCAAGCTCGGGCAAGACGGGGTCAGCGGCGTTACGATGCGTGGGGCGAGGCGGTTCGGATGCAACTGACGCTGGTCATTCTGGCGGCGGGAATCGGGCGCCGATTCGGCGGCAGCAAGCAGCTCGAGCGGGTCGGGCCGGGGGGGGCGAGCGTGATGGACTACACAATCCACGACGCGCTGCGGGTGGGCTTTACGCGTGTCGTGCTGGTCATCCGCCCGGAGATGGAAGCGGAGGTTCGGGCGGCGGTCGGGCGACACTGGGAGCGGCGGGCGGAGATACGGTACGCGTTTCAGCGGCTCGACGATTTGCCGCACGGGTGCCGGCCGCCCGCGGAGCGTGTCAAGCCATGGGGCACGGGCCAGGCGGTGCTGGCGGCTCGCGCGCACGTTGGTGGGCCGTTCGGCGTGGCGAACGCGGATGACTACTACGGTTCGGCGGCGCTAGGCGCGATCGGTGGGTTTCTGCGAGAGGCCGGTGCGGGGCCGGCTACGGGCGCGGTCGTGGGATACGCGCTGCGGGAAACGCTGAGTGCGGCCGGAGCGGTCTCGCGGGCCGTGTGCCAAGCCGGGCCGGATGGCTGGCTCACGGAGATCCGGGAGATCGTGGGTCTGCGGCCTTGCGGCACGGATGGCGAATACGTTGATGCACAGGGGGTGCGGCAAGTGGTTGCGGGCCAGACGCCGGTTTCGATGAACCTGTGGGGGTTCCCGGCGGGTTTCATGAGCGGGTTGGAGGCTCAGTTTTCGCTGTTCTTGAACGAAGGGGGCGAGTTGGCGGAGCGCGAGTTTCATCTCCCGGACGCAGTAAACGCGCTGCTGCGGAGCAGTACGTTGAGAATCCGTGTTTTGCCGGCGGGCAGCGGCTGGTGCGGACTGACGCATCCCGCGGATCGCGAGGTGGTGGCGCGACAGTTGGAAGAACGGGTGGCGCGCGGGGAATACCCGGCGAGGTTGTGGTGAGATCGGAGGTCGTCACGGCAACGAAGGCGTTCGAGTTGCCGGGGCCGGTGGCGGAGATTGCCCCGGGGCCGCTCGGGCACATCAACGCAGGCTACCGAGTGCGCTGCACCGGGCCAGACGGGCCGGCGCTGTACATGCTCCAGCGGATCAACACGGCCGTGTTTCGCCGGCCGGTGGAGATGATGGAAAACATGGCCCGGGTGACGGAGCACTTGCGGGCGCGGCTGACGGCGGTGGGGGTGACGGAGGTGGACCGGCGGGTCATACGACTCGTGCGAGTGAAGGGCGGCGGCTGGCTGCATCGCGACGGGGCGGGCGAATGCTGGCGCATGTACCACTTTATTCCGGGACGGGTGGAGGAATGCGTGGAGACGCCGGCACAGGCGGAGACCGCGGGGCGGGCGTTCGGGGCGTTCACGCGGCTGCTGGCGGACCTGCCGCCGCCGCGACTGCATGAAACGATCGCGGGTTTTCACGACACGCCGCTGCGGGTGGAGGCCGTGGAGCGGGCGATCGCGGCCGATGCGTGCGGGCGGGTGCGCGACGTGCGGGAGGAGATCGGGTTTTTGCGGGCACGGCGGCCGCTGGCGGGGGCGCTGCTCGAGCTCCACCGCGCGGGGCAGCTTCCGGAGCGCGTGGTGCACAACGATGCGAAGCTGAGCAACGTGGTGCTGGACGAGCGGACGGGGGATGCGCTGGCGGTCGTGGATCTGGACACGGTCATGCCGGGGCTGGCGCTGTACGATTTCGGGGACATGGTGCGCTCGATGACCTGCCGGGCGGCCGAGGATGAGCCGGACGCGACACGGGTGGAGTGCGACGTGGCGCTGTTTGGCGGGCTGGTGCGCGGCTATCTGGCCGAGATGGGGCCGCTGCTGACGCCGGCCGAGCGCTGCAACCTCGTGACGGCGGGGCAGGTCATCACGCTCGAGCAGGCGGCGCGGTTCCTGGCGGATTATTTGTGCGGCGACACATACTACCGCACGAGCCGGGTAGGGCAGAATCTGGACCGGGCGCGGGTGCAGCTTGCGCTGCTCGAGTCGCTCGAACGGCGCTCGGCGGAACTCACCGCACAGACGCGGAGAATCGCGGAGGGCCGCGGAGAAGAGCAGATCGTCGGTCGCTGTCGTTTCGAGTAGGTCGCCGCGGCGACCGACGAGAAATCTGGCTTCGGACAGGCAGGTCCTGTGCGCGTCGAACGCCGGCCGCATCCTCGGCCAGATTCCTCGTCGCTCCGCTCCTCGGAATGACAGGGGCTGTGCGTTGCGCCAGCTCTTGCCTTTTGCTATGCGGCCGTCTGGGTTTCTGTGCGCCTCGGCGGTTTGCTTCAGGGCCCGAAGCGGAACTCGGCCACGTCGCCGGCCCGGCCGTCGGGCAGGAACACGCGGGCCTTCACTAGCATGCTGGCCTCGACCTCGATCGGCGTTGTGTACGGCCGAGCGCTGGCCGTGGGGTCGGTGTGGTCGAGCGTATAGCGCACCTCACCAATGCCGGACGGGCTTTCGAGCGTGACCTGGCCGCCGGTCGGGGGCAGGATTGTGGGCTGCGTCGAGATCGGCAGGGCTGTGGCGGCGCCCGCGGCCGTGCGCAGCTCACCGCGGGGCGGCGGGATGAAGTACGTCACGCCGAGCGCGTCGAGGCGGGCGTAGTGCGTGCGCATCCGCCGCTGAAAATCGGCCCACACGCAGGCCGCGCGCGGCGACCAGGTCAGCTCGGCGATCGCGCACAGCCGCGGGAACACCTGCCCGTCGACGCGCTCCGGCGGCGTCTGCTCGGTCCACATGTTGCCCTCGGCGCCGAGGATGTGCCGGGCCTGCGCGGGGGTGAGCTCGGCGGGGGTGGGCTCAAACGCGTACGTTTTCTCGAGCGGCGTGACGGCCATCCAGGGCGGGGCCGCGGGGTCGGGAAGCTGCGGATAATCGAGATAGCAGTGCGATGTGGGCGAGCAGATCACGTCGTGGCCGGCGCGGGCCGCGGCGAGCGCGCCGTCCATGCCGCGCCACGACTGCACCGTCGCGTTCGGCGCCAGGCCGCCTTCGAGAATCTCGTCCCAGCCGATGAGCCGCCGGCCGTGCGCATTGAGGAACTTCTCGACGCGGCGGATGAACCAGCTCTGGAGTTCCTTCTCGTCCTTCAGACCCTCGGCCTTCATCCGTGCCTGGCATTTCGGGCATGCCTGCCAGCGGACCTTGGGCACCTCGTCGCCGCCGATGTGGATGTACTCGGACGGGAACAACTCCATGACCTCGGTCAGCACGCCCTCCAGGAACTCGAACACGCGGTCGTTGCCCGCGCAGTACACCTCGTCGGAGATGCCCCACTCCGTACGGACCTCGAACGGCCCGCCGGTGCACGAGAGTTCCGGGTAGCTCGCCAGCGCCGCCTGGCAATGCCCGGGCAGCTCGATCTCGGGCACAACCGTGATGTGCCGCTGCCGGGCGTACTCGACCACCTCGCGGATGTCCGCCTGCGTGTAGAACCCGCCGTACCGCGCACCGCCGCCCTCGCTCGGCCGCGTCGCGCGCCGCCAGGCGCCGACCTCCGTCAGCTTCGGATACCTGCGGATTTCGACCCGCCAGCCCTGGTCCTCGGTCAGGTGCCAGTGCAGCACGTTCATGCGGTGATACGCCAGCAGGTCGATGTACCGCAGGACAAACTCTTTCGGCATGAAGTGCCGGCCGCAGTCCAGCAGCATGCCCCGCCAGCGATACCGCGGCCAGTCGCGGATCTTGACCCCCGGCACGAAGCGGCCCGCGTCCCGCGCGGCCGTCGTGTGTGCCACTGCCGTGTCGGCCGTGTTTTCGCCGGCGAGGAGCTGGCGCAGCGTATTCCCGCCGCGCGCCAGCCCGGCCGTGGTCGGGGCAACGATGGCCACGGCCCGCTCGGTGGCCTCCAGTTCGTAGCCCTCGGGGCCGAGCGTAGCGTCGGCGTTGCGCGTCGACAGGAAGACATGGTCGCCGGGGTGGCCGGCCCGCGGGTCGAAGTCGACGATCCGCATCGGCCGGCCCAGCGAACCCGCCAGCGCGCCGGCCAGCCATTCGGCCACGCCGCGGACTTCCGCGTTGCCGGGCTCGATCAGGATGTACGTGTCGGCGGTGAACGCAAACCGGCCGTCGCGGACCTCGATGGAAGCCGGCTGCGGGACGAGCGCCGGACCGGTTTCGCCCGCGCCGGTCACGATCACGGGACAGAGCAGAGCGCACATGGTGATCACCATTCGACGATACATCGCCCACCTCGAGTACGGAACGGTCCGGCCGTCGCGGCCGGTGGTGGGGCGGAGTATACGGCGCGGAGCATGCGGAAGCGACGCCGGGCGCAACGTGACGCGGCTAGCGTTCGAGTGCGGCGTATACCGGCACGCCGATGTAGTTCAGCACGGCGCCGTAGAGCAGAATCAGTGACACGGCTGCGAGCGGCGTGAGCGCGGCCGCGGTGATGTGTCGGACCCCGCACGATCCCAGGCGCGCCCGGTAGCACAGTGCCAGGCCGACGAGCCACGCCAGCATCTGCGACCAGGAGATCAGGGCCGTCCACGTCGGCCGATAGAGGTCGTCGAACCAGGGCGTTCCGAAGAGCTTGTGCCCGGCCCATGGGTCGATAAGCGTGTAGTACATGTCATGAAGAAGCACGATCGGGGGCGCGGTGGGAATCTCGGTGACCATGATGGCCGACGTATAGCAGCCGGCGGCGAGCCAGAAGCGCAGCGTGCGGCCGGGCCGCCGCCGGAACTCGGGATCCCACAGACTCAGCCAGACGGTTTGAAGGAGGATGTAGGCCCCGGCGGTGATGAGCCAGGCGCCGAGGATGTCCAGCACGGGGTCGGCGTTGAGGGGGATCGCCAGCGTTGTCAGGGCGAAGCAGGCGGCGGCGAAGGCCAGCGCGGCAGCGAGGCCCGCGCGGTGCGTGATCTGCCGGGCGAAGATCCAGGGCGCGAACAGGACGGTTGCCCACGTGACCCAGAAGGCGGGCAGCTTGCGCCAGCGGCGGGCGCGCTCGAATGCGATCGGCGCTGGTCCGGCCGCGCGGCGCACGACTTCCCAGTCGAACGTCGTGCCGCATTCCGGGCAGCGCGGCTCGGGCAGCCCGGTCAGGTTGTACCGACACTGTGGGCAGCGCAGGCCGGCATCGGTGGCGCGGGTTTCGTTTGACATTCAGCTCTCATTCCGCACGGCCGACACGGCAGTGGTACGCCGCCGACCCTCCACAGCCCTGCGCGGCTGCGCCGCTGCGGACCGTGCCACTGCGCCGGACCGTGCCACCGCGCCCGCTCACGGCCGGGGACGGCGGGGCCACAGCGGGCGGCGGCACGGCGGCGGACTCGGGGGGCCAGCGCTACACGCCGAGCTGCGCCGCGGCCGCGTCGGCCGTGTGCTCGATCAGCACGGCGATCGTCATCGGCCCGACGCCGCCGGGCACGGGCGTGATGAGCCGCGCCCGCTGCGCCGCGGCGGCGAAATCCACGTCGCCGATCACGCCTTCGTTGTAGCCGGCATCGACCACGACGGCCCCCGGCTTGATCCACTCGCCCTGCACGAACCGCGGCCGGCCGATGGCCGCGATGAGCACGTCGGCCCGCCGGATGATGCTGGGCAGGTCACGGGTGTGCGAGTGGCACAGCGTGACCGTCGCGTGGGCGTTGATGAGCATCGAGGCCATCGGCCGGCCGAGGATCGGACTACGGCCGACGACCACGGCGTCGAGGCCGCGGAGCTCGACGCGGTATTCGGCGAGGAGGCGCATGATGCCGGTCGGCGTGCAGGCGGCATACGCGGGCAAGCCGAGGATCGTTCGGCCGAGCGTGGCCGAGGTGACGCCGTCGACGTCCTTCTGGACGGGGATGGTTTCGAACGCGGCCCGCTTGTCGATGGGCGCGGGGACGGGATGCTGGAGGAGGATCCCGTGCACCTGCGGGTCGGCGGCGAGTCGGCGAATGTGAGCGATCAGCTCGGAGGTCGTTGTGTCGGCCGGCAGTTCGAGCTTGACCGAGCGCATGCCGACCTCCTGGCAGCGGCGGCACTTCATGCGGACATAGGTGGCCGAGGCCGGGTCGTTGCCGACCAAGATGGTGGCCAGTGTGGGCGTCGCGCCGGTCGCGTCGCGGATGCGCTGCACCTTCGTCGCAGCGCCGGCGAGGATGCGGCGCGCCAGGGGCCGGCCGTCCATGATGCGGGCGGGATCGGCACCCGGAGGGATGGCGTCGGGGGTCATTCCGGGATTCTACAGAATGGCGCGGCGGCGCGGGAGGCCGCCTGTCCGGGCCCAAAGCGCGCGCGAGCGACTCCTCGAGGCTCTCACGTCGGGGTGGGCGGCGGCACTGGCTGGCCGCACTCGGGGCAGATGCCGGAGACGTTGCCGGTCAGGTTGTAACCGCAGTAGCCGCAGTAAGGGCCCTCGGGTCGGAAGAACATCCAGGCCGGGCCGAGCTGTTGGAGGAAGTAGAGCGTGTAGGCCTCCATGAAGACGGTCAGCGGGAGGAACACGACTGCGCTGACGTAAGGCAGCGCCGCGATGCAGCAGGTAGCGCAGACGCCGACCAGCACGATGGCGGCGATCGCGACATTGAGCAGGGCGCGCATGAGGAAGTACAGCACGAACGGGCCGAAGTTGCCGGGCAGGAGCTCGTTGCGGACGATCCGCCAGGCGTCCATGACTCGGGTGCGCCGCAGATACATGGTCGGGATGACGAAACAGCGGAGCAGGAAGTCGACCGCGAGATAGACGAGCCCGGCGGCGAGCAGGAGCACCGTTGCGGCGCTCGTCCCCAGCGTCGCCGCCAATTCGAAACGATTGGTTCTGAGGTCGGGCCACGCGATCGCGACGCTGACGATGGTGACCAGCAGAAGCGCCAGGAGCGTCGCGATGCTGAGCAGGTAAGTTACGCCAAACAGGCTATCGGCCAGCGCGCGGAACTCATGCCAGGGTTGCTTCACCGCGCCGCGATTGTGAACCACGCCGTCAAGCAGCATGAACTGTCCGCGGCAGCGGAGCCATTGGAACAGGGCCGTGAGCGCGGCTACGACGAGCGTGCCGATGAGGCCGAGCCCCACGACCCAGACGATGTTGTTCGTGAGCCAATCCAGCAGTTCGGAAGGCTGCCGGCCGGGCCCGCCGATGCCGCCCCGGCCACTGAGATCGGGCGTGCTGCATCCGCCCTCGCCGAGGCTCGCCAGGAAGGCGCACAGGCCGAGGCTCAGCCATTTTGAGAGCTCGAACGGCCGGAAGAGCACGATTCGGGTGCGTTGAACCACGTACGAGATCGGTTCGGTGACTGAGAGTTGCATGATGCTGCCCTTTCGCGCGCCGGCCGGCGCCGCGCACCGCGGGCGAAATCGCGTCTACTCCATGCCTTCGCTCGCGCGGCAAGCTGCCGTCCTGCGGAGCGCAACCTGCCCACCGGCCGGTGCCACAGTGGCAGACGCGTCGCCTGCGCCACGGAAGAGCTCGACCACCGATTGCTCACGATCGGATCCGGCCGTCAACCAGCGCGAGGATCTCACGTTCCCGGTCCTGGGCCTGGCGCTCGAGTTCGTCTGCGCGGGTCAGGTATTGGGCGACGGCCGCCCGGTCGGCCAGGCCGCCGCAGTTGATCCGCACGTTGAGGCCGGCGCCGCACACGGCCGTGCGGGCACACAGCGCGGCCACGCCGGCGTCGGAGGCCGACGCGGGCAGGCCGTGCTCGGCCATGGCGCGGATCACCGTCATCGACTCGAGCGCGACCTGCATGACGCGCAGGGGGACCTCGATCGCGTGCTTCGTGGCCGCCTCGATGGCCGCCGTGCGGGCCGCGTTCTCGGCGTCGGTGCTCTTGGGCATTCCCATCGCGTCCAGGATGCGGTTGAACGCGGCGGTGTCCTCGTCGATGAGCCGCAGCAGTTCGTCGTAGGCCGCCTTGCCGCGTTCGGCCCAGTCGCTGAACTCCTCCCAGCGGGCGTCCCAGCCACGTTTATGAGATGAGAGGTTCGCGACCATCGTGGCCAGCGCGGCGCCGAACGCCCCGACCGTTGCGGAGATCGAGCCGCCGCCCGGGGCCGGCGATTCCGACGCGGTCTCCTCGGTGAAATCGCGGACCGTCAGGTCGGCGAGCAGCTTCCGCGTTTTGCCGCCGCGGCGGGCCGCGATCGCATACTCGATGATCTTCTCTTCGGGCTTGAACGGGTAGAGGTCGTTCAGCCCCAGCGACTTCACGGCGATCTTGATCAGCTCGCGGTCGGAAACGCCGGTCGAGCGCTGCTGTTTTTTGAGGAAATAGCGGCCGGCGTCGAGCATCGCCCGCAGGGGGATCATGCCGACCAGCTCGGAGCCGGTGACGCGGACGCCGCGTTCGGCGGCCTTCTTCACGCATTCGTCGAACGCGACGTGGACGGGCGTGATGCCGATGTTGGTGAGGTTGATCGAGATCTGGGCGATGCCATATTCGGCGATGTACCAGCCGATGGCCTTGCAGGCCTTGAGCGAGCCAGGGATCCAGACGGTGCGGCCGTGTTCGTCCTTGACGATCGGGCCGGTGATGGGGTCGCCCTGGCGCAGCTCGCGGCCCTTTTCGCGGATGTCGAAGGCGATGGCGTTGGCGCGGCGGGTCGAGGTCGTGTTGAGGTTCACGTTGTAGGCGACGAGGAAGTCGCGGGCACCGACGGCGGTGGCGCCGCTCTTGGGGTTGAACACGGCGGGGCCGGCGTCGGGCTGCCAGTCGGGCCGGCGAAGCTTCTCGGCCAGGCCCTCGTACTCGCCTTCGCGGACGACGGCCAGGTTGCGGCGCTCGGGCCGGGTGGCGGCGTGCTCGTAGCAGAAGACCGTGAGGCCGACCTCGTCGCCGAGGCGGCGGGCCAGCTTGCGGGCCAGCTCGGCTGTTTCCTCCATCGTGATGTCGGCCACCGGCACGAGCGGGCAGACGTCGAGCGCGCCGAAGCGCGGGTGCTCGCCCTTGTGCGTGCGCATGTCGATCAGCTCGGCCGCCTTGCGGGCCAGCCGCACCGCCGCCTCGAGCACCGGCTCGGGCGGGCCGACGAACGTGATCACCGTGCGGTTGGTGGCGGCGCCGGGGTCGACGTCGAGCAGCATGACGCCCTCGACGGTCTCGACCACGCCGGTGATCTGGTCGATGACGGCGCGATCGCGGCCTTCGCTGATGTTGGGGACGCATTCGATGAGCGGGCTTTTCATTGCGACGGCTCGGCTCTTTGGACAACGGAGCGGGGGTTTTCGACCGCGGAAGTATCGGCGAGGGTCGGCGGCGGGGCAACGGGTGCTCGGGTGCGAGGAGCTCTCGCGCCGTCATTCCACGGCAGGTCCCGCCGCTGTCATTCCGAGAAAGCCGCCCCACTGACGACGAGGAGTCCAACGGCCGATGAAGACGGGCCGATGCGCCCTGTATCTGGGCACGCGGCGTTCCGCGCCGGGGAGGGCATGTTGCGGCCGCGGGCAGATTCCTCCTCGCTGCGCTCGTCGGAACGACAGGACAGAGGCGCTCGGCGGAATGACAGCACCGGGGCGAGCGGCGGGATGACAGCACCGAGGCGCGCGGCGGCGTTATCGCACGTCTGCCCGGGCGCGGGCCGCCGCCCGGCGCTGCTCGTAGACCTCCTCGCACTCGGGGGGGCGCAGATACGCCGGCACAATCTCGTGCGGAGCACACCGGCGCCCCTCGGCCGCCAGCCGCTGCCCGATCGCCAGCACTTCGCGCGCATCCGGCGTCCATGTCGGCTCGGGGAGAATGCGCAGTCCGGCGGCAGCCAACTCGGCTTCGCGGCCCCGCACGCCATCACCCAGGATCGCGGCGCCGGGCGCGGCCCGCGCCAGCCACACTGAGAACACGTGCAGCCCGGCCGAGGTGATCGTTCGCAGGTCGGGGCCGGTCGGGCCGGAGGTGCGTTCGAACTCGGCCGCGAAGATCCGCCCCTGGCGGGCATCGACGAGAGCCGCAATGCGTGTCCCGGGCGGGACTTCCGATAACGCGAGCGTGTTGCGGGCGAGGGCCTCGAGGGTCGGGACGGCGACGACCTGGCAACCGACGGCCGACTGCCACATGCGGGCGACGGTGGCGGCGACACGGAGGCCGGTGAAGCTGCCGGGCCCCTGGGAAAACGCGAGCAGGGCGAGCTCGGGGGGCCGCAGGCCGGCGGTGGCGAGCAGGTCGGCAATCGCCGGCAACAGTTCGGCGGCGTGGCGGCGCTGCTGGGGAAGGACGCGATGGCCCAGGAAGTGCGAGCCGCGAGCAAGGGCCAGGCTGCCGCGTGGGCCGGAGGTTTCGAGGGCAAGGACGAGGGAGTCGCTCACGCGGACATTGTAGAGGCGCGGAGTACCCGTACCACCATGGCTGGGCGGGCGGGAACGACGCGTCCGCCATAGAATTGCAACGATGCGTCCGCTGGTGTGGTTTCGATCCGACCTGCGTGTGACCGACAACGCGGCGCTGAGTGCGGCGTGCGCGGCCGCGGACCGCGGCGTCGTCACCGTGTTCACGATTTGCGCGCGGCAGTGGCGCGAGCACGACTGGGCCGACGCGAAAGTCGAGTTTCTTCTGCGGAACCTGGCGTGCCTGGCCGAGGGGCTCAAGCGACTGCATGTTTCGCTGTTGATTCTGGAGACCCCGACGTTTGCGGAAGTGCCGGCCGCACTGCTGGCGTCGGCCCGGGAGCATGGGTGCGATGCGCTGTATTTCAACCGCGAGTACGAGGTGAACGAGCGGCGGCGCGACGACACGGTGACGGCCGCGTTCGAGCGGGCGGGACTGGCGGTCCGTGCGTTCGAGGACACGGTGGTCGTTCCGCCGGATGTGCTGCGAACGGGTTCGGGGGGGTTCTTCCGGGTGTTTTCGCCGTTCGCACGGGCATGGCGGGCGCGGGTCGCGCAGGAGGGGGCGGCACTGCCGGAGGCGGCACGGCGGCAGCGCGCGGCGGTGTGCCCCGGGGGGTTGATCCCCGAGCGAATCGACGGGTTTGACCTCGGGCGGGGGCTTCCCGATTTGTGGCCCGCGGGGGAGAAGACGGCGCTGCAAAGACTGGAAGAGTTCGTGGCGAAGCGGGTGCGGGCGTACAAGGAGCTCCGTGACTTGCCGGCGGAGGACGGCACCAGCCGACTGTCGCCGTACCTGACGCTGGGCGTGATCTCGCCGCGTCGCTGCCTGCATGAGGTGCTGGCCGCGGCCGGTGGCCGCTTGGAGGGCGGCCCACGGGGACCGGAGACGTGGATCAGCGAACTGATCTGGCGCGAGTTCTACCGGCACGTGCTGGTGGGCTTTCCGCGGGTGAGCATGCACCGTCCATTCCGGCTCGAGAGCGAGCGGGTGCGCTGGCGGGACGCGCCCGAGGAGCTGCGGGCGTGGCAGGCGGGGCGGACCGGGATTCCGATCGTGGACGCCGGCATGCGGCAACTGGCGGCGACGGGCTGGATGCACAACCGCGTGCGGATGATCACGGCGATGTTCCTGAGCAAGAACCTGCTGATCGACTGGCGCGCGGGCGAGCGGCATTTCATGCGAGGGCTGGTGGACGGCGACCTGGCGAGCAACAACGGGGGCTGGCAGTGGTCGGCGTCGACGGGCACGGACGCGGCGCCGTACTTCCGGGTGTTCAATCCGTACCTGCAATCGCGGAAGTTCGATCCGGAGGGGCGTTACATCCGCGAATACGTGGAGGAGCTGCGCGGGCTGCCCGCGGAGGCGAGCGGGGCGCTGCATGAGCCCGGGGGGCTGCCAGTGGAGCTGCGTCGGAAAAGCGGATATCCGCCGCCCATGTGCGACGTGGCCGAGACGCGGCAGCGGGCGATTGCGGCGTTCGACGTGCTGAAGGACGGAGATTGAGCGGGCGAGGGACCGGGGAGGAGCCCCCCCGGCCGCGACGGCCGCGGCACGCGGCAGACACTGCCGGCACGGCAGTGGCACACGGCCGATCCACCACGGCCCTGCGCGGCTGCGCCGCTGCGGACCGTGCCACGCCGCCCGATCACCGCCGAGGGCGGCGGTGCCACAGCGGCCGGC
>CAZMCT010000049.1:0-25468 GCA_964564785.1 uncultured Planctomycetales bacterium | reverse complement strand
CGCAGACAGTGGCCGCCGCGTGTCGCGCGGCAGTGAACGGCCGATGTAGGCCCACGGCTCGCCGACCGCGCACGGGTCGGCGACCGCTCGTTTTCCGTTCGGAGCGCAGCCGCGGGACGGGCAGACGTTTCCCGTTTTCCCTTTTGAGCGTGTTCCCGTTATCACGTGCGCCGTGGTACCCGAGCTCTCCATCGTGATCCCCGCGTATAACGAGGCCCGGCGGCTGGGCCCGACGCTGGCCCGCATCGGCACGTATCTGCACGCCGCCGCCCGCAGCGCGGAAGTGCTGGTGGTCGATGACGGCAGCCGTGACGGGACGGCCGAGGTCGCCCGGCGGTCCGGGGCCGCCGCGGGTCTGGAACTGCGGCTGCTGGGCCGCGAGGGCCACCGCGGAAAGGGCGCGAGCGTGCGCGAAGGCATGCTCGCGGCCCGCGGCGCGCGGCGACTCATGTGCGACGCAGACCTGTCGACGCCGATCGAGGAGCTGGAGCGACTGGAAGCGGCCCTGAATGCGGGCGGCGATATCGCCATCGGCTCGCGCGACATGCCCGACTCGCGGCTCGATCCGCCGCAGCCGTTGGCGCGGCGCCTCGCGGCCTGGAGCTTCCGGGCCCTGCGCCGCCGGCTGTTGCTGCCCGACCTGCGCGACACGCAGTGCGGTTTCAAGCTTTTCACCGCCGCGGCCGCCGACGACCTGTTCTCCCGCGCGACGGTCGACGGCTGGCTGTTCGACTGCGAGGTGCTGGCGCTCGCCCGGCGGCGGGGCTACCGAGTCTGCGAGGTCGGTGTGCTCTGGCGGGACGACCGCGACACGCGCGTCAAACCGGCGGTCGTGTGCGTGAACGCGTTGCCCACGCTGCTGGCGATCCGCCGGCGGACCTGGAGCGAGCCGTGCTCCCGCGGCGAATGACCCGCGAGGCCATGGCCTGCACCTTCGGCGTGCAGGTCTTCGCCGTCGGCGGCGAGGCCGTCGCCGATTCGCCTGCGCGCCAGCGGTACGCCGACCAGGCCGCGCACGTCGCACTGCACGAGGCCGAGCGCCTCGAGCAGCTTTTCAGCCGCTTTATCGCCCACAGCGACATCGGCCGGCTGAACGCCGCCCGCCCGGGGGATTGGGTCCGCGTGAGCGTCGAGACGATCGAGCTGCTGCAACTGGCGGCCGAAGTCCACGCGGCCACCGGTGGGGCGTTCGACGTCGCGTTCCGCAGCCGACCCATGCTCGACCCGGCGGTCCGGGAAGCAGTGAGCCCGCTGGTGCTCGATCCGAATCGCCGCGCGATCGCGGTCCAGCGCGACGGCGTGCAGCTCGATCTCGGTGCCATCGGCAAGGGCTACGCGCTGGATCGTATGGCCGGCCTCTTGCGCGAGTGGAACGTCACCGCGGCCTTGCTCGATTCGGGCCAGAGCACCGTGCTGGCGCTCGGCGCCGGCCATGCGAGCACGGACACGTCCGGGTCGGCGGGCGGTGCGTGGAACATCGCCCTCCGGCGGCCGGACCCGGCCCAATCCGTGCTCGGCCACGTGCAGTTGGCGAACGAGGCCCTGAGCGGCTCCGGCCAGGCGCTGCACGGGCCGCACATCCTGGACCCGCGGTCGTGTACGCCGGTTGAGTCCGGCCGGGCGGCCTGGGCTGTCGCGCCGAGCGGGGCGCTGGCCGATGCCCTGTCGACGGCGTTCATGCTGCTCGATCCGGACGCGTTGCCCGCGGTCTGTGGGCGCTGGACAAACGTGTCCGCTATAGTGCTACCCGCCGGGGCCGGCGTGCCGGTGATGGTCGGCCCGCACGCCCTGAGCCCCGCAAGGCCCCCGACCTGATGCCCGCGGAGGAAGGAATGTCCCGCATCACGCGTCGCCGATTCCTCCGCCGCGCCGCCGCCGCGGCGGCCACGTTCTTCATCGTCCCGCGGCACGTGCTCGGCGGCCCGCGCTACACCCCGCCCAGCGAGGTGATCACCCGCGCCGTCATCGGCACCGGCGGGATGGGCATGGGACACATCGTGCCCAACGAGGACGGCAAGCCGCCCGTCACGCTCGCCGTCTGTGACGTCGACCGCGATCATCTCGCCGAAGGACTGCGCAAGGCCGGCCGCGGCTGCGCTGCCTACAGCGACTTCCGCCGCGTCCTCGAACGCGACGACATCGACACGGTGCACGTCGTCACCCCGCCGCACTGGCACGCCCTGATCGGCATCGCCGCGGCCCAGGCCGGAAAGGACGTCCTCGGCGAAAAGCCCTTTTCACGCACCATCGCCGAAGGCCTCGCCCTGGCCGACGCGATCCGCCGCTATGGCCGCGTGTTCCAGGTCAACACGCACTCGCGTTTCGGCAACTACTACCACTACGGTGCCAGCCGCCTCCTCCGCAAGCTTGTGGCCAGCGGCCTGCTCGGCACGCCGCTCGTCGCCCGTATCGGCCGCGCGCAGGGCTTCGACTGGAAGGTGAAGATGTGGAGCGGTCGCACCGACCTGGTCGCCGAGCCCGTGCCGGCCGCGCTGGATTACGACCTGTGGCTCGGCCCGGCGCCCGTCCGGCCGTACCACCCGCACCGCGTGCACCAGAGCTTTCGCGGATATTGGGACTATGACGGCGGCGGCCTGACGGACATGGGTCAGCATTACCTCGACCCGATCCAATACATCCTGGGCAAAGACGACACCAGCCCGGTGGAGATCGCGGCCGACGCCCAGTGGCCGCAGCACCCCGACGCGGTGGGCCTGTGGAGCCGCGTCACGCTGAGGTATGCGGATGGTACGACGCTGATCCTCTCGAGCGGCGAATGGGGCCGGCCGGCCGAACCCGGGCCGTTGCTCGAAGGACCGCGCGGCAAGGTGTTCGACAATTACCGGACCGAGCCGGAAGGGTTGTTCGATGCAATCGCCCGGCTGCCCGACCCGCCGCCGCTGCTGGATTTCGAGACGGCGGTCCGCACGCGCCGCCCGGCCGGGGGCAATGCGGACGTCGCGCACCGCTCCTGCACACTGGTGAATCTCGCGATCGCGGCCATCCGCCTGGGCCGGCCGCTGCGGTTCGACCCGGTGCAGCAGCAGTTCGTGGGCGACGCGCAGGCGAACCGGTTGCTCGACCCGGCCATGCGTGCCCCGTGGCATCTATGAATCGGGCGGATCATGAGACAACCTCGGCTGACCGTCATTCTGCGCGGCGTCGTCGCGTGCCGTGGCCGAGTCGGTGCGATACGTCGGGGACGCACGCTACCTGTGGCGAATGCGTACCTGTGCTGTCACTCTGAACCACGTCGCGTCGGCGACCGACCGAGGAATCCGGTCTGTGCTTGAGAAACGTCCAGTGAAACCGATGCTGCGCCGCTATTCCATGTTGGTTTTCGTTTTCGTTTCGCTCCTCGCGCTGCCAGCGTTCTCCCAGCCCGCCGCCGAACCGCCGCCCGCGCTGGCGGACCTTCTCGCCCGCGTGCCCTTCGAATCGGCCAGTGACGACACGCAAGCGGCGCTCCTGGCACTTAGCGAGCCCGACATTCGCGCCCTGTGCAACCTGCTCCGCCCGCCCGGTGCGGGCGGCGATGCCGGCCCGCGCTTCATTCTGCACGGCCTCGTGCTGGCGGCAGCCCATGCCGAATCGGAAGCACCGCGTCAAACCGTCGGTCGGGCGCTGGTGCGCGCACTCTGGGCTGAACCTGCCTGCGCCGACCGTGGATTGCTCATCGAACAGCTCGAGTTGCTCGGCGACGCGCGCACGGTCGGCGGCCTGGTGCGGGCCCTCGATGATCCGCAGCTCTGTACTCCCGCCGCCCGCGCCCTCGGCGTGCTCGGCGGCGACGAGGCCGTGGCCGGGCTGCGAGCCGCGCTGCCGCGCGTGCCGGCCGCAAGCCAGGCCGCCATCCTGAACGCGCTCATCGTGCTCCGCGCCGGCCTGGTCGACGCACGCTCGGCCGCGTACCTCTCGGACGTCGGCGGTACTCCGCAAGAGCAGCACGCGCGCGAGCACTACACCGAAATCAACGTCCGTCCGTACCTCGACAGCCCCGACCCGGCCGTCCGACGCCTCGCGCTGCACGCGGCCGCGCAGACCGGTGCGCTCAACTTCCGCCGGCGCCTCTCGGACGCCGCAGCCGCTCCCGATCCGGATGACCGCGCGGCTGGCGAGTCCGCTCTCCTCGAGTTTGCTGCCCGCCAGGTCGAGCTCCAGCGGCCGGAGATCGCGGGCGAGCTGTACCAGGCGCTGCTGAGCAGCACGCCACTTCAGCGGCCGCAACTGCGCTGTGCCGCGCTGACCGGCCTGGCGGCGCTCGGCGACGCGGCGATCCCCGACCTGCTGGCAGCCCTGGCGGACGAGGACGTCACGGTCCGGACGGCATCGGCCGACGCCCTCGCGCGGCTGCGGGGCACGGTCGCGACGCGGGCCTGCATCGATGCCCTGGGCCGCGCGGCGGCGCCCCAGAAAGCCGCGCTGCTCGACGCGCTGGCGCGCCGCGGCGAGGCGCTCGCGCTCGCGCCGGCGATCCGTGCGTTGGAGGACGCGGACGAGACCGTGCGGGTCGCCGCGATTGCGACCGTCGCCCAGCTTGGCGGCGAGGCCGCGGTCGAGCCGTTGCTGCCGCTCCTCGGCGCCCCCCGCGGCGTGGCCGACGCCGCGCGGCACGCACTCATCAAACTGCCCGGCCCGGGACCGACGACGCGCCTCACGGGCGCCCTGGAGTCGGCAGCGCCCGAGTCGCGTGTCGCCATACTCGGTCTGCTCGCTGAGCGACCCGCCGGCGACCTCGAGCCGATCTACGCCCGGATCACCGACACATCACCCGCGGTGCGCAGGGCCGCCCTGCGGGCACTCGGCGCGCTGGCCGGAGACGATGCCTTGCCGCGGCTCCTGAATTCGCTCGCGGCCGCCAGCACCGACGAGGACCGTTCCGCCGCGGGCGACGCGCTCGCCGCCATCGCCGGCCGCAGCCCGCAGCGCGAGCGGGCGGCGGCGATGCTCATCGACGCGCTGCCGACCGCAACGATTCCGGTCCGCGCCGCACTGCTGACGGCCGTCGGCCAGATTGGCGGTGATGCGGCGCTTGCCGCGGTGCGCGCCGCGTTGTCGTCGCCCGAGCCGGAAATCCGCGAGGCGGCGGTGCGGGCGCTGGGCGTCTGGCCCGACGACCGCCCGGCCGACGATGCCCTGCGGCTGGCTCACGAGCTCGGCGACACGAAGCTCGGCGTGCTTGCCTTGCGCGCTTACGTCCGCATGATCGGACGCAACGAGCGACGCGCGCCCCCGGACACGCTGCGGATGTGTGCGGCCGCGCTCGACGCCGCCCGGCGGCCGGACGAGCGGCGACTCGTGCTGGCCGAGCTCGGCAAAGTCATGGACCCCGGTGCGGTCGAGCTGCTTGTCCCGCACCTGAAGGATGAACTGCGGGCCGAGGCCGCGGCCGCATTGCTGGGCGTGGTCGACGGCCTGATCCCGCAGCACTGGACCGCGGCGCGGACGGCGCTCGAATCCGTGCTGGCGGCCGAGCCGTCCGCGGACCAGCGGACCCGTGCGGAGGAGCTGCGGCGGCGGGTGGCGCGGTTCGAGGATCACATCACCGACTGGTGGGTTGCGGGGCCGTACCGGAAGGCCGGCGTCGAGGGCGTCGATCTGGTCGGTGTCGCGTTCGAGCCGGAACAGCCGGGCAGCAAGGTCGATTGGCGGCCGCAGCCGGCCAGCGAGGGCCCTGACGGATCATGGCGAGTAGACCTGCACGCGACAATGGCGGGCGACAACGCAGCCGGTTACCTGCTGACCCGCGCGCGGTCGCCGCGAACGCAGCGCGTGCGGCTGGAGCTCGGGAGCGATGACGGGGTGGAGGCGTGGGTGAATGGCACTCGGATCCACCAGAACAAGGTGTGCCGCGGTTGCGAGCCGGGGCAGGACCTGGTCGAGGTCGAGCTGCGCGCGGGTGAAAACACGCTGCTGCTGAAGGTGCTCAACGGCGGCGGAGCTTGGGCGGCCTGCGCGCGATTCCGGACGCTCGAGGGCGGGCGGGTCGAGGGTCTGCACGTCGAACGCGGCCCGCGGCCGTAGCTCTGACTCGAGCTGCGCCCCGCCGGGAGCGGACCTTGCCGACCGCGTCGCCGGCGTTCATATTGCCGGGACGTGTATCGGAGAATGATATGCGCACCATGGTGTTCGTGCCCCTGTTGGTCGTGCTCGCCCTCGTCCCCGTGTCGCTCGCCGACGAGGACGATGTCCCGCCAGCGGATCGGGAGAAGATCCGCGCGGCCGCACCGCTGAGACCCCCGGCCGCGCCGGCGAAAGCGCGAAAGCTGCTGGTGTACACCGCCTGCAAGGGCTACGTGCACAGCGCGATCGGGCACGGCACCCTCGCCCTGCGGATCCTTGGCGAAAAGAGCGGCGCGTTCACGATCACCGCCGCGGACGACCCGGCCGTCTTCAAGCCCGAGAATCTCAGGAACTTCGACGGGATCTGCTTCAACAACACCACCGGCGAGCTCTTCGATGACCCTGTGTTGAAGCGGGCCCTGCTCGACTTCGTCCGCGGCGGCGGGGGGATCGTCGGCATCCACGCCGCCACGGACTGCTTCGGCCAGTGGCCCGAGTTCGGCGCGTTGATGGGCGGCTATTTTGACGGCCACCCGTGGAACGAGCAGGTCCGCGTGCGGGTCGACGAGCCCGGCCACCCGGTCGTGGCCATGTTGAGCGAACCGTTCGACATCGCCGACGAGATCTACCAGTTCAAGGAGCCCTTCTCGCGCGACCGGCTGCGGATCCTGCTTTCGCTCGACCCGGGCGGCACGGATATGAAGAAGCCGGGCATGAAGCGTGCGGCGGACGATTTCGCCGTGAGCTGGGTGCGCAACTACGGGCAGGGGCGGGTGTTCTACTGCTCGCTGGGCCATCGCGAGGAGGTGTTCTGGAATCCGCTGGTCCTCGCGCACTACCTGGCCGGCATCCAGTTCGCGCTGGGCGATCTGCGGGCCAACGCGCTGCCGAGCAGCCGGGCGGAGCCGGACGGCTGGGAGCGGCTGGTGGGGACGGACCTGACGGGCTGGATCTGCAAGCCGGAAAGCTGGGCGGTCGAAGATGGAGCGCTCGTGCGCAGGGGCGCCGGCGACATCTGGACCGAGCAGGAGTTCGGTGATTTCGTGCTCGAACTCGAGTTCAAGTTCAGCGCGGGGGCCAACAGCGGCATCTTCTTCCGCACCGCCAACCTGGCCGACGCGGTCCAGACCGGGATTGAGATGCAGGTGCTCGACACGCACGGCCAGCCGCCCGACAGGCACGCTTGCGGCGCGATTTACGATTGCGTCGCGCCCGCGAAACAGGCCGTGCGCCCGGCCGGCGAGTGGAACCAGGTCACGCTGACGTGCCGCGGCCCTCAAATCACGGTGGTGCTCAACGGCGAGCCGATCGTCGACATGAATCTCGACCGCTGGACCGAGCCGGGCAAGAACCCGGACGGCTCGGCCAACAAGTTCCGCACGGCGTACAAGGACATGCCCCGCCGCGGGCGGATCGGCTTCCAGGAGCACGGCGGCGAGGTGGTCTACCGCAAGATCCGCATCAAGCCGCTCTAGCAACCCATTGGGAAAGGGGACCGGCTCCGCGTCAACCCACCAGCACGGCAGCGTCGACAGCACCTTCCGCGGTGCCTGCACCTCCGCGGTGCCTGTCCCCTGTTTCAACTGTCCCCTTTTTCAACTCTCCTTTTTCAACAGCGTGGGGCGAAGAACGGGTCACGCCGGCTGGCCCTCGCTGGCGCGCTCTTGTTGACGCCGATTCTTCCGGAGAGCCGGTGGGGCGAAACGGGCGGAAACCGACCCTGCGGGTTTCCCCAGGTCGAAACCCGAATCCAAACCGGACATGGTCTCAATGCGCGAGCACGGGGACGTCGTGCACTGCTCAGCGGGTTGGGTTATGGAGAGCGGCGGACGAGGGGCTCGCGCCGCGCGCCGCACGATTCGCGGATCACCAACTCGGGGACGAGGGGAATGCGCCGGGCGGGGCGGTGGGGCTCGGCGATCCGGC
This sequence comes from uncultured Planctomycetales bacterium, assembly GCA_964564785.1. GTDB lineage: Bacteria > Planctomycetota > Phycisphaerae > UBA1845 > Fen-1342 > CAZMCT01. Next base: position 17,479 of record CAZMCT010000049.1, on the reverse strand, counting down.
GGCAAAGCAGCTCCACGGCCGTGGCCCCCATCCGCGACATCGGCACGCGGACCGTGGTGAGCGCCGGGCGGGTCATGCGGGCCACGCGGGTGTCGTCGAAGCCGACGACGCCAAGGTCCTGCGGCACCGCGACCCCTGGAGCCGGCGCGGCCGCGACGATGCCGGCGGCCATCTCGTCGTTGGCGGCGAAAACGCAGCGGCCGGGGCCGGCCCATTCGCGGACGCGCTCGAGCGCGAGCTGGTAGGCGGTCTCGTACTGATAGTCGAGATGGAAGACATCGGCGTCGTCGAGCGGCAGGCCGGCCGCGCCGAGCACCTGGCGGCAGACGTCGAGGCGGGCGATGGTGTCGACGTTGGTCTTGAGCCCGCCGACGAAGATGACGCGGCGAGCGCCGCAGTCTCGGACGACGTGTTGCATGATGGCCTGCGCGCCCGCGCGCTGGTCGATGACGACGCTGTCATGTCCGGGGAGCTCGAGATCGCCGTCAACGAGCACGACGGGCAAATGGAGCTCGGCCAGGGCTTCCTGGACGCGGTCGGTGATCTCGGAGACCATGACCGCCACCCCGTCGATGAGGCTTCGCTGTCGCAAAGCGGCCAGCAGCGAGTGGCTGTCGTCGCCGTCACGGGCGGACGAGACGATCAGGTTGTAGCCGGACTCGCGGGCCTGCTGGTTCGCGCCGCGGATGATCTCGGAATAGAACTCGCCGTGCAGGTCAGGCAGGACCAGACCGACGATCTCGCTGCGGCGCAGCATGAGGCCGCGGGCAAAGGCGTTCGGGCGATAGCCGAGCTTGCGGATCGCCGACTCGACGCGTGCACGGGTGTTCTCGTTGACCAACTCGCGGCGATTGATCACGCGCGAAACGGTGCTGATGGAGACCCGGGCGAGTTTGGCGACATCCTCGATTGACGCAGGCATACCCAGACTCGGGCCGCTCGTTTTGACAGCGCTTTCACCACGACTTATGCTGCCGCGAATGAGCGCTCCCCCGTATGGTACCAAATCGCTCGTGCTCGTCCTAGCCCTCTGCCCCGTTGCGGCGGCGACGGCGGAACAGCCGCCCACCGCCTCCGCGCCTGTGACCACCCGACCCGGCGATGTGATCTCCACGGCCGCCGCGCCGACCAGACCGTACCCATTCTCCGTCGCCGACGAGCAACTCCTCGACGAGATCGAATACGCGTGTTTCCAGTACTTCTGGAAAGAGGTGGGGCGGCCGGCGCTGCTCGTCAAAGACCGGCTGAAAGCGCCGGTCTCGAGCGTGGCAGCGGTGGGGTTTCAGCTCTCCTCGTTGCCGATCGGGGTCGAACGGGGGTGGATCACGCGGGAAGCCGGCCGCGAACGGGCGGAGACCATCCTGCGGACGCTGATCGGCCGGCCGGACAACCGCAAGTTCGGCGTGCTGTTGCACTATCCCGACATGAACACCGGCGGGCTGTCGCACGAGGGTTTCGAGATTCTCGCGAGCACGGTCGATCACGCGCTGTTCCTGGCGGGGGCCCTGACGGCCGGCGAGTATTTTGGGGACGAAGTCGGCAAGCTGGCCGAGCGATTCGCGGACGAAACGAACTGGCGAGCGTACGCGGTCGGTCCCGGGGGGCGGGTCTCGATGGGGTGGAAGCCGGAGGATCCGACGCGGATGGACGGGCCGGGCCAGTTCCTCGATATGCACTGGTGGCTGGCGAGCGACGAGGAACGCTTGATTCACTTCCTGGGCGCCGCAGCCTCGCGGGCGGAGTACGCGCTGGCGCCGGCGGAATACTATCGCCTGAAGCGCGTCGTGGAGCGGCACGGCGAGATGGAGCCGTACGCGGTGTCGTGGCCGGGTGCGCTATTCACATACTTTTTCAGCCACTGCTGGATTGACTTTGCCTCGCTGGGCCCCGATGAGCCGGGGCGGTTCGGAGTCGACGCGCCGCGGATCGACTGGTGGGAAAACTCGCGGCGGGCGGTGCTGACTCACCGGGCGCGGTGCCTCGAGCGGACCGATTGCACGCAGCGGCTGGGTCAGAACGGGTGGGGCCTGAGCGCGTGCGTGGGGCGCGACGGCTACATTGTCCCCGAAATCCAGCCGAATCTTCGCGACGCCGACCAGTGGTATGACTGCACGATCGCGCCGTACGCGGCGGGTTCGGCGATCATGTTTACGCCTGCGGAGAGCGTCGCGGCGCTGCGCGCATTTCGCGAGCTGACCGGCCCCGACGGCCGGCCGTGGGTGTGGCGAGACCCCACCTCGGGGGGGTACGGTCTGGCCGATGCGTTCTGCCTCGCGCAGAATTACGTCAGCGACGATTACGTTGGGATCGACCACGGGCCGCTGCTGCTGGCGATCGAAAACGCGCGTACCGGGCTGGTCTGGAAGCTTTTTATGCGACATCCGGTCGCGCGGCGTGCCGTGGAGCGGCTGGCAGCCCGTTGAAGAAGGGACAGGCATCACGGGAGTGGGTGTTGGCGCGACAGCGATGGTCGCTTGGCGAGGAGCGAGCCCCCTTTCGCGGCGGGCTGCTCGGACTCTGCCCGGTCGGCGGGAAACAAGGTTGATTTCCAAGACCGGATGAGCTAATCTGCTTGAAAGCGCTTTCAGCGGTCCGCGTGCGGATCGGATGCTGGGTGCGCTGCGGCGAGGTCCGTGCTTATGGCAACGCTGGTATCTTCCTCCGTCGCGTGCGAGGGCGGTTCCGCCGTGCGCGTGGGGAATGCGTACGGGCACTTCTCGCCCGATGGGCTCGAGTTTCATATCACCCACCCGCGGCCTCCGCGCCCGTGGGCTAATGTGATTGCTAACAAGCGCTTCGGGATAGTGGTCAGTCATTCCGGGAGCGGTTTCACATGGGTCGACAACTCGCAACTCGCGGTGATCACGCGCTGGCAGCAGGATCTCGCGCTCGACTCGAGCGGTAAATTCCTGTACGTGGTCGACGCCGATTCGGGGGAATGCTGGTCGCTCTCGCCGGCGCCCACGTGGCCGGTGTATGAGCAGTACTCTTGCATCCACGGGCTGGGCTACACGACGTTTCACACGCGGATCAGCGGCATTGAGGCCCGCTGGACGCTTTTCTGTCATGCCGACCAGACGGTGGAGCTCTGGCGGGTGGAGCTGACGAACCATACGGACAAGCTGCGGCGGCTCGAGTTGACGGCGATGCTCGAGTGGTGCTGCGGGGTGGCGCCATCGCCGCGGCGCGAGTTTCATCGACTTTTCTTGGCGACGGAGTTTTGTTCGGAACGGCGGGCGATCTACGCGCAGAACTACATGTGGGAGGTGCCGTCGGAACGGTACGGGCACTGGAACACGGACTTCCCGTACGTGGCCGCACTTGCGGCGACCGAGCCGATCCTGTCGGCCCAGGGCGACAAGACGGAGTTCTTCGGGCGGTACGGCGACCCGCGCAGGCCGAGCGCGCTACGGGCGGACCTCTGGAAGCCGCTGTTCGGGCGGCACGAAGACGCGATCGCCGTGTTGCGCAGCGCGGTGGAACTGCGGCCTGGGCAGCGCCGTGACCTGGGCTACGCGCTGGCGGTGGACAACACGCGGGCGGGCGTGGACGCGTTGCTCGACCGCCTCCTGTCGCCAGCCGCGATGGATCAGGCGCTGGCGGAGGTCCGGAGGGGCTGGCGCGAGCGGCTCGCGGCGCACCGGATTCAGACCCCCGAGCCGTCGCTGAACTACCTGGTCAACGACTGGGTGCGCTATCAGGCGATTTCGGGACGGCTGTGGGGACGTTGCGGGTATTACCAGCAGAGCGGAGCGTTCGGCTTCCGCGATCAACTCCAGGATTCGCAGGTCTGGTTGACGATCGAGCCGGCCCGGTGCCGCGAGCAGATCAATCTGCACGCGGCGCACCAGTTCGCGGACGGCTCCGTCTATCACTGGTGGCACCCGCTGTCGGAACAGGGGCACGTCACGAAGATGACGGACGACCTGCTATGGCTGGCGTTCGTGACCGCGAACTACATCCGCGAAACCGGCAGCCTCGACATCCTGCGTGACACCGCGCCGTTTCTCGACGACGGCCGGCCGCACAGCGTGCTGGATCACGTGCAACGGGCCTTCGAGCGGGTCTTCCAGCGCACGAGCCCGCGCGGTTTGCCGTACATCGGCGCGGGTGACTGGAACGACGGATTGAGCGCGGTGGGGCTACAGGAGCGTGGCGAGTCGGTGTGGCTGGGGCATTTCCTGGTCGGGCTGCTCGCGGACTGGGCTGAAATCTATCGCCGCGCGGCAAGCGACCCCGGGATCGTGGGCGACGCAGGTATCGCCGGCGAACTCCGGGTGGGGCCGGCGCCGCAGCCGGGCCGGCGGGGCGGCGCGCCGGCGCACGCGCTGCCGGAGGGGCCGGGGCACGTACTGACGCGCCGGGCGGCGGAGTTCGAGAAACGACGGGCGGCGCTCATTGCAGCCATCAACCGGCACGGCTGGGACGGGGAATGGTATATCCGCGGCACCCTCGACGACGGCCGGCCGTTCGGAACGCGAAGCGATACTGCGGGGCGGATCTTTCTGAACGCCCAGACCTGGGCGGTGCTGAACGACGTGGCGCCGCCCGATCGGGCGCAGCGCTGCATGGCGGCGGTCCGCGAGCACCTGGTCAGCGAGGCGGGGGCGCTGCTGCTGGCCCCGGCGTACCGACAGCCGGTGCGTGAGGTTGGGTATATCACGCGCTACGCACCAGGGCTGCGCGAGAACGGGGGCGTGTACTCGCATGCGGCCACGTGGGCGATCGCGGCTGCGTGCAAGGTGCGGGACGCGGACCTGGCCGGCACGCTACTGAGCGCGATGAACCCGGCGCTGAAGGACCCGGAGCGGTACTGGGCGGAGCCGTACGTCCTGCCGGGGAACGTGGACGGGCCGGACTCACCGCATCACGGACGGGCCGGCTGGACGTGGTACACGGGCTCGGCGGCGTGGCTGCACCGCGTGGTAACCCAGTGGGTGCTCGGCGTGCAGCCGGAGTGGGACGGGCTGCGGATCGCGCCGTGCCTGCCGACGGGCTGGCGCCGCGCGGAGATGACGCGGCCGTACCGCGGATGCACGTACCGGATTCGGATCGAGCGGGCCGACGTGGCGACGCTGGCAGGCTGGCCGGATGAGCGGTTGGCGCTCGTTTCGCTCGACGGCGGGGTGCTCGCGGAGAACTTCGTGCCGGCTCCGGAGGAACGCGGGCGGCAGTACGAAGTGCATGTTCTGACACGTTGAGGGGGCCGGCGCGCGGCCGCGGGGTGAAAACCCGATTCAGTCAATCAAAACGGGCCCGGCGGCGATGAACTCCGCGCCCGCTCATGCTGCGGTTCGTGCGGCGCCGGACCCGCAGGCCCGACGCCGGTTCGTGGCCCGCCGCTACGCTACGGGCACGGCCCGCCGCCGCCGCTCAGCAGGGCGACGAACGGGTTGATGTCATCGAAGCCGACCGTGCCGTTCTGGTTGATGTCGAAGTTCAGCGGGTTGCACATCGGCCCGCCCGTCAGCCCCGCCACGAACGGGTTGATGTCGCCGAACCCGACCGTCCCATCGCAGTTCGTGTCGCCGATGCAGGCCGTAGGCCCGACCGTGAAGCTGAACGAAGCCGCGCTCGTATTGACCGTGGCCGCACTGACCTGCGAAAAGTTCGGCGGAGTGTTCAGCGTGTCCAGCACGTTCACCAGCACGTTTTCGAGGCGGAACGTGTAGACGCCGTTCGTGGCCGGGGCATTGAACGTCCCCGAGAGCACGAGCTGCTGGCCCGACTGGCCGATCCCGCCCTCGACGTTCGGGTCGGTGCCGAAACCCGTGCCGGCCTGGCCGAACGTGTTCTGGCCGCCGCCGATCTGGATCAGGTTCTTGTACGTCTGGCCGCTGGCGACCCGCTGAACGCCGATGTAGCCCGACGGGGCTCCGCCTTCGCCGGGGTTCGTGATGCCGCCCGGGCGGTTGAAGCCCGACATGATGGCCGGGATCGACGCCGCGTCGCCCGGGGGGATGTCGAACTTGGCCGGGTTGTTCGGGTCCTGGACCAGGTCAGCCGAGATCAGCGCCAGGCCGAGATTATCGCCCGTGGAGACGGACACCTTGATGCTCCAGGCGATGGCCGTGCCCGGGGCGACGGTCTGGCCGGCCGCGGGCGATTCGAGGTAGACGGTGGCGGTGCCGGACGCGAGGGCCGCGGCCGACACGACAAGACTCACCAGGGCGATGCAGGCGAAACGCAGCATGAAAGATCCTCCTTGTTGCTACTGGCCCGGTCCGGTCAGCCGGGCGGCGAACCACGTGTAGTCGCTCCAGTCCACGTCGTCGTCATCGTTCGAGTCGTAGACGATGCCACCCCACTTCATCGGACCGCCGGGGCCGGTAAACGTCCGCTGGAAACCGGCGAAGTCCTGGAGGTCCTGGTCGAAGTCGGCATCGTTGTCGGACCCGTTGAAACGATTGAGAACGACGGCCTCGCAGGCGTCGAAGTACACCCGTCCGGTGAGGGCCGTGCCCTTTTCGATGAGGTCTACGAACCGGGTGAGCGCACTGGACCCAGGGGGCATTGTATAGTCGATCGAGAGCGGAATCCAGACATTTGTCGGGGCCCCGGGGCCGATCGTGTTGGGGCTCTGGTTGGGAACGCCGATGTCCACGTCGGCGGGGACGCCACCGACGGCCCACTCCACCTTGATGCCGGCCCGGCCCGGACCGGTCAGCGGGTCGCTGCCGGGGGTGCGGACCTGGACGCGAGCGAGCAGGCTCTCGCCGGGCGTGACCGTGATTTCCTGCCAGCAGCCGGTGGCCCAGTTGTCCCCGGCCAGAGTGGTGGCCGTCGAACGGGCGACGCAGGAGCCCTGGTAGGCCGGGAAGGTGAAGCAGCTCTTCGCGGTGGACAGTTCGTTGTTGTCGTCTGGGAATCTCGTCCAATTGGTGAGGGCGTTCCCGGAACCGGATTCGAAGCTGGCGTTGAGCAGTTGATTCACGCCGGGAGCGCTGCCGCGCTCGGCGTACGCCCCGTCGAAAAGCACGGTGCCCGACGTCGCTTCCCCCTGCGGGCCAAACCAGATGCAAGTCACTCGGGCGATCGTAACGTCCTCGGGGACCGTTGTCTGCAACTCGACGGGCGTCCAGACGTTCGGGTCGAACGTGTCGTCAAATGCGAGGTTTTCCTCGGGCGGCGGCACGTTCACGTTGGCCTCGAACTCCAGCTTGAGACCGGCCCGCCAGTTTCCGTCCGGGGTGCTACTCGAGGACACGTAGGCGTAGCCTTGGAGGTACAGGTGCTCGCCACCATTCAGCGTGACCATGTCCTGATACAGTCCCGAGTAGGCTTCACGGACGCCGAGCTGGAGGCTGAACTCGCCGTCCTTGGCGAAGTCGTCGGACTTCTCTTGATCGTTGAACCCGATCCATTCGTCGATGCCGACCGGGCTCTGGCCCTGGCTGGGGCCGGCGATCTCGAAGTCTCCGTTGAGCAACAGGTTGGCGCCGCCGTTGATCGTGAGCTGGGCGTCGTCCCAGTAGCAGGCGCCGGAGACATCGCCCGGCGTCCAGTTGAGTTTGCAGGTGATCCGGGCCTTGGCCGTGTTGGCCGGCGCGGTGAACGTCAGCGTCGCGGGGATCCAGGTGTTGGCCGGTGAGGCCGAATTCAGGACGTAAATCTCGTGAATGGGCTGGATCGTGCCGCCGAACAGGTTGAGGAACTCGAGCACGATGCCGGCCGAGCCGCTGCCGCCGAGCTTGTCGAAATTCGGTGTGTACAGCCATGCGGAGGCGGTCACAGACTGCCCGGGCGCGACCGGGACGACCTCCTGGTAGGCGCCGACGGTGTTGCTGTCGCCGTCCCCGAAGGCCTTGAGGGCGTGACCCGGCCCGGGCGGGACGAGGTTCACCGTGGGGGAGCGTTCGACGTTGATGCCGAACTCGGTCCAGGACTCGGCGACCATTGGGTCTATCGCGGCCGGGCCGCCGCCGGACTCCATGCTGCCGTTGAGCAGGATGCTCTGGCGGGCGAGCAGGAGCGTGGGCGCAAGCAACACAGCAACCATTGCGAGAGAAGCTGCTTTGCGTAATCTCATATCCGGATTCCTTCCTCTACACGGCTCGCGCGCTCCAGGGGACTGGGCGTCGCGCGAAGCAACCTGACGAGCACGGGGCTTCGCTCCACCGGCTCCGATTTCCATGACGACAGCACAGCCTGGCAGTGAGCTACTGAGCGCCGTCGAAACCCTCCAGCGTCAATCCCCAGCAGTAAAACGGCGTGTTGCCCCACGGGTCCTTGTCCAGCTTGCCGTCTGGGTCGAGGAACCTGAGTTTCTTGATGCGTTCAGCGTGTCCGTCGAGGAACCCAAACTGGCTGCCGGCGTTGTGCCGCAGTTTGGCCGCTTCGCGCAAATCCCACACGGCGTCACAGATGGCGACCGTGTAGTTCGGGCGCGGGATCTTGTTGATGGGGGCACCGCTGATCCCTGGGACGGGCTGCCCACTCAGCGTTCGGACCTCGGGATTCTCCTGCCAGTCATTGAACCAGTATTCGGTGTACACCGGCGTGAGCAGCCCGTCGGGGTAGTCGGCAGGGTTGATCTCGGGCCACCACTGCTCGGGATAGGCCTTCAAGACGTAGTAGTCGTCCGAGCTGAAGAACGTGAAGTAGCTGTCGTCGTCACCAAGGCCGTTGCGATCGTAGATCTTGGAGGTGTTCCCTTCGTTGATTGACGGGCACTTGTAGATCTTCAAATCCTTCAGATACGGCCAAAGCATGTAGATCTGGTGGTACTGGAAGAACGGGGCGTTCATGCCGTCGTTGTTCTCGCCTTTGATGTACGGCAGGCGCGAACGGTTGTCATCGGCGTAGTAGGTGGTCGCAAGCGCGAGCTGCCGCAGATTGGAGAGGCAGAGCGAGTTTTTCGCTTCCGCACGGGCCTTGCCCAGTGCCGGCAGCAGGATCGATAACAGGAGCGCGATGATAGCGACAACGACGAGCAGTTCGATGAGTGTGAAACCTTGCGGCCGCGATGTCTTCCTGGTCACGGTGCCACCGTCCTGTTCCGCCTGCTTTTCCCGTCCGACCCTTCGTCCACCACAGAGACACAGAGGTGCAGAAAGAATGCAGGATCCGGGACACACCGCCCTGTGTGGCCTAATTCCGCATTGTCATTCCTGAGTTCTGCACCGCTCTGTGTCTCTGTACCATTCTGATTTCCGTTCTACCGCCGCCGCAGCACGAGGGCCGCCAGCGCCAGGGCCGCGAGGCTCGCCGGCTCCGGAATCGGCGCGTACACCATGTTGCTGAACTCGATCCGGCCCCAGTTGCCCGGGATCTGGTTGTTGACCTTCGGCATGAAGAACCCGCCCACGCGGGCGTCGTTCAGGATACCCCACAGCCCGTAGGGCGGATCCTCGGCCGGGTTGCCCTGGTCGAAATCGAGCACCGGGCTCGTGAAGCTGTAGCCGACGAGCGGGCCGGCGCCATCGGGATCGTAGAGCGTGTACGTGTACTGGATGGTGCCGGGGTCGAGGGCCGTCAGGCTGTGCGGGAGATAAGTCATCTCGAGCCGCACGGTCGTGCCCTTGGTGTAGCGCACACCCTGCCCGGTGTTCGGGTCGATATGGTTGCCCGTGAAGCTGTAGTAGGGCAGCCGGCCGCCCCAACACTCGACCATCCCGTCGTCGGTGCGGAGCATCATCACACCGTCGACATCCTTCGACCACCAGGGTGAGAGGTTCAGGCCGCCCTCGATGTTGGCCGTGCCGGTGATGGTCACGTCGGAGGCGAAGTAGAACGCGTCGTTGTTCATGAAAACGGCTTCGGTGACGCCGCCGTTGTCCGAGAGGCGGAAGTTGTGGCGGTTGGCCCAGCCGGCCTGGTCGAGGTTTTCGTCCTGCATCCAGATCTGGGCGGGATAGAGGTTGCTGCTGGTGAAGGTGGAATACGGCGCGTCGTTCCAGATGCGGGGCTTGATCACCGCGCCGTTGATGATGGGCGATGCCACCGCGCTCACCGCGAGCGCTCCGACAACCATCGCCAAGCCGATCGTTCGCATTCTCATACGTCCTCCTCCGAAATTTGGGGTTGCGGATCTGATCCTCAAAACCCGCGGAGCGGCGCGGCACCCAGCGTGCTCGTGAACCTTCCGCGCGGCTGAGAATTTCGCGTATTGAAGTATAACACGCCTAAGACGGTATTGCAAGCGCTTTCAGAATCTGATATCGTTTCCTTCGGATGCCGTGGCACCACTCCGGCGGCCACGCCGCCCGTGCACCGCAACCGTCTGCGTGCTAACGATTTGACCGCGTTGGTTTCCGCTGCGGTCGGAGGCTTACCGTTCAGTGCAAGCCGCGCCGCCCCAACCCGCCACAAGCGATTTTCCCAATGGCTTTCTCTGGGGCGCGGCCACGGCCGCATTTCAAATCGAAGGGGCGGCCACCGCCGACGGCAAGGGGCCGAGCATCTGGGACGTATTCTGCGCGACGCCCGGCAAGACAGCGCGGGGCGAAACGGGGAACGTTGCCTGCGACCACTACGGGCGGTGGCGTGAGGATGTCGGACTCATGTGCCGGCTGAACCTTCGGGCCTACCGGTTCAGTGTGAGTTGGCCCCGAGTGCTGCCACAGGGGCGCGGAGCTGTAAACCAAGCCGGACTCGATTTTTATGACCGTCTGGTGGACAAGCTAAGATCAAGCGGCATCGAGCCGTTTGTGACGCTGTATCACTGGGACCTGCCGGCCGCGTTGCAGATGGAGCTGGGCGGGTGGGCCCACCCGGACCTGCCGCAGATTTTTGCCGACTACGCCCGCGTGGTGTTCGAACGGCTCGGCGATCGCGTGGGATACTGGATCACGATCAATGAGCCGTGGGTGGTCACCGTTGGGGGACATCTCGACGGCGTGCACGCGCCCGGTGTCCGCGATCGAGCTCGAGCGTATCAGGTGGCACACCAGCTTCTGCGCGGACACGGACTCGCGGTCGAGGTCTATCGGGGTCGCGGGCCGAGGGCCGGGCAGATCAGCCTGGCGCTCAACATGCCATACTACTTCCCGGCCACGGACTCGGATGCGGATCGGGCCGCAGCCGAGCGGGCGATGGTGGACTATGGGGGGTGGTTTGGCGATCCCGTGAGTTGCGGCGCGTATCCCGAGCTACTGCGGCGCGCGTATCCCGATGTGTTGCCGGAGTTTACGGACGAGGATCGGCGGCGGCTGCGCGGCTCGGTGGACTATGTGGCGATCAACTACTATTCGAGCATGATTGCGCGGCACAAGCCGGGCGCCGGGCCGCTGGACGTCGAAACCGAGCCGTACCCCGGCCGGCCGCGGACGATGATGGACTGGCCGATCGTCCCCGAGGGCTTGGAGGCGCTGCTCTGCTGGCTCAGTGAGCGGTACAAGGGACTACCGGTGTATGTGACAGAGAACGGCGCGGCCTGCGACGACCGGCCGGATGCGTCCGAATATGTGGACGACCAGGACCGGATCGCGTACCTGCGCGACCATTTCGCCGCGGCACAGCGCGCGCGGGCGCGAGGGGTAGACCTGCGGGGGTTCTTTGTGTGGTCGCTCATGGATAATCTGGAGTGGGCGGAGGGGTTCTCGAAGCGGTTCGGCCTGGTGCGGTGCAACTTCGAGACGTTGCGACGAACGGTCAAGGCAAGCGGCGAGTGGTACGGGCGGTGGATCGCGGCCGGAGGGCGCGAGCCGGAGCCCTTACGGGCCCAAAGCGGCGGCGTGGGAGAGCGGGCAGGAGCAAGCCATGCGTAACAGCGAGTGCATCGCGGCTGTGGTGGCTTTGGCCACGTTGAGTCTTATCGCCGGGGCCGAAATCGTGACGCCGGTCGCGAGCTACGAGCCGGGGGAGACGACGCTGACGGTGACGAAGAACGCGGGGGACGTGGGGCTTTCGATCGCGATCGTACCGGGGGGTGTAAGCGGCGCGCCGCCGGCGACGGACGGAGTGAACGTGCTGAAGGTCACGATTACGAACGAGACAGACCGCAAGGTGGAGTTCCGGCACACGTGGACGGGGCCGCATTACGACCTCGCGGGGAACAACGTGCTGCTGGCAGACGTGTACATCGCGACGGCGGGGGCGATCCCGGGGCTGATGGGCATCTGGAGCCAGAACTGGAACCCGCCCGATGCGTGGCAGATCGCGACCGGCATTCCGACGACCACGGGGACGTGGAAGACGATCTCGCTGGACGTCTCGGCCCGCGAGCAGACGGGGCTGACCTATATCTGGGCGTTCATTTTCGAGAACCTGGCGGGGACGAGCGGCGTGGCGTACGTCGACAACCTGCGGCTGGTGGGGCCGGGCGGCGCCCCGTCGCTCGTGACGGGGGTGGCAGCGCTGGGCTGCGAGGGGCACAACGCGATCGCATGGAAGCCGCTGACGGCGCCGGGGCTGGCGGGGTACAACATCTACCGCGCGCTGGCCGAGACGGGGCCGTTTGCGCAGCTCAACGCGGGGCCGCTGCCCGACGCGGAGTACGAGGACGCGACGGGGCCGGGCAGTCCGCGGTACTACTACTACGTTACGGCGGTGATCGACGGGAACGAGAGCGCGCCGTCGGAGGTCGTGTCGGCGCAGTGGAACGGGCTGAGCGACGAGTACCTGCTGGACTGGGTGCAGCAGGAGACGTTCCGCTACTTCTGGGATTACGGGCACCCGGTGAGCGGACTGGCGCGCGAGGGGCTGACGCACGGGTACGACATCTGCGCGACGGGCGGCACGGGGATGGGATTGATGGCGATCGTGGTGGGGACCGAGCGCGGGTTCGTGACGCGGGCGGCGGCCGCGGGGCGGGTTCAGCAGATTCTGACGTTTCTCGACACGAGCGCGACGCGCTACCACGGGGCGTGGTCGCACTGGATCAACGGCAGCACGGGTGCGACCATCCCGTTCAGCCCGCAGGACGACGGGGGCGACCTGGTGGAAACCGCGTACCTGGCCGCGGGTCTGCTGACCGTACGGCAGTACTTCGATGACCCGGTCGATCCGGTCGAGGTCGGCATCCGCACGCGGGCGACGGCGATGTGGGAGGGGATCGAATGGGACTGGTACCGGCGGTTCCCGGGCAGCGAGGTGCTGTACTGGCACTGGTCGCCGAACTTCGGCTGGGCGATGAACCTGCCGATCCGCGGATACAACGAGACGATGATCGTGTACCTGCTGGCGATCGCCTCGCCGACGCATCCGATGCCGGCGTCGAGCTACGCGAACGGGTGGGCGGGGCTGCCGTCGTACGCGAACGGCGGCACGTTCTACGGCTATCCGCTCGCGGTCGGGCCGGACTACGGCGGGCCGCTGTTCTTCGTGCATTATTCGTTCCTGGGATTCGATCCGCGCTACAAGCGCGACGCGTACTGCAACTATTACGAGTACGGCCGGAACGTGGCGCTCGTGCACCAGGCATACAGCATCGACAACCCGGGCGGCTTTGCCGGTTATTGCCGCTGGCTGTGGGGGCTGACGTCGAGTGACGGGCCGGGCGGCTATCGCGCGCACTACCCGTTCTATGACGACGGGACGATCTCACCGACGGCGGCGCTGGGGTCGATGCCGTTCGTGCCGGACGAGTCGCGGGCGTTTCTCCGCTACTTGCTGGACAACTACGCGCCGGCGGTGATCGGTGCGTACGGCCTGGACGATGCGCTGAACCCGCAGCTCGGCTGGACCTCGGGCACGCAGCTCGCGATCGACCAGGGGCCGATCGTGGTGATGATCGAGAACGCTCGCAGCGGGTTGCTGTGGCGGCTGTTCATGGCGAACCCGGAGATCGCACCGATGCTGGCCGCGATCGGCATGTACTTCGAGGTCGATTACGATAGCGACGGCGACGTGGACGGCGCGGACGTTCTGACGTGGGCCGCGTGCGTCGCCGGGCCGGAGGTCACGTCCCCGCCGCCGCCCAGCACGCCGGCCCAGTTCGCCGACGCCGATCTCGACAATGACGCCGATGTCGACCTGCACGATGCGGCGGTGGTGCAGCAGATCTTCACCGGACAAGTGACAAAGTAACAAGGCAACAACGTGACAACGGGTGCCTGCCAGCGCGGAATGCGACCCCTCGTTACCTTGTCACCTTGTTCCTTTGTCGCGTTCCGGGCGTAGCCCATGAATCTGCGCGGCACGCTTCTGGCCCTCGTCCTCGGCCTGCCGGCCGTCGCCCTGCTCGCACTCGGCCCGCGCGGCCGGCACGAGGTCCCGCCGGGCCGCACGGTCGTGCGCTACTGGGAGAAATGGAGCGGGGTCGAGGCGCTCGCCATGCGGTCGCTGGTCGACCGCTTCAACGCGGGCGAGGGGGCCGCGGCCGGTATCTGGGTCGACTACAACGCGATCAGCGCGATCGAGCAGCGGATGCTGATTGCGACGGCCGGCGGCGACCCGCCCGAGATCGCCGGGCTGTACGACTACCTCGTGCCGCAGTACGCGGATCAGGGCGCCCTGCTGCCGCTCGACGACCTGGTGCAGGACGCGGGCATCGATCCGGCCGTGTTCAACCCCGTCTGGCGCGACATCTGCACATTCCGCGGGCGGCTGTACGCCCTGCCGAGCACGCCGTACACGATCGCGCTGTACTACAACCGGCGGCTTTTCCGCGCGGCGGGGCTCGACCCCAATGCCCCGCCGCGCAGCACGGCCGAGCTGGCCGATTTCGCGGGGCGGCTGACCCGCCGGGAAACGACGCCGGACGGCGGTGAGCGGCTCGTGCAGCTCGGCTTCACGCCCTCGCCCGACGTGCTCGGCTGGTGGCACTGGGTCTGGCCGCGGTTCTTCGGGGCCGAGCTGTGGGACGGGCGGCGGTTCGTCCTCGACACGCCCGCGGCCCGCGCCGCGTACGAGTGGATCGCCGACCAGCGGCGGGCGACGGGCATCGAGGCCACGCTCGCGCTCGAATCGACGCTGATGGCGATCGAGGGCGCGCAGAACCCGTTTTTGTCCGAGCGGGTCGCGATGATCTACCAGGGGCCGTGGATGTCGAATTGGATTCGGACCTATGCCCCGGACCTGGACTACGGCGTCGCGCCGTTTCCTTCCTCCGAGCCCGGCCGGCAGTACGCCTTCGCGAGCGCGGACGTGTTCGTCATCCCGAACGGGGCGCGGCACCGCCGCGAGGCGCTGGCGTTCCTGAAATACCTGCTGCGGCGGGAGATGATGGAGGAGCTGTGCCGGGCGCACAACAAGCTCTCGCCCTTCCGCGAGCCCGGGCCCGACTTCTTCGCGACCCATCCGAACCCGTACATTCGCGTGTTTGACGAGCTGTCGCGGTCGCCGGACGCGTTCGGCTATCCCAAGATGCCGACTTGGCAGCAGGCGTCGGCGGAACTGCGGGCGCTGCTGACGAGCATTCTGCGCGGGGCGGCGGTCGCGCCGGCCGTGGCCGCGTCGCAGGCGCGGATCGATCGCATGGTGGCGGAGTACCAGCACATGGCCGCGCAGCGGGGCGGATCATGAGCGGGCGCGCGCCGGCCAAGCTGCGTCGTTCGCGGCCGCTGCTGGCGGGATTGTTGTGGACGGCGCCGTGGTGGCTGGGGTTCCTGATCTTCCTCGCGCTGCCGATGGGGCTGTCGTTGTACATCAGCTTCTGCGATTACCCGCTGCTCCAGCCGCCGGTGTGGACGGGGCTGGCGAACTACCGGGCGCTCGGGGCCGACACGCTGTTTCACAAAACGGTCGCGAACACGTTCATCTACGCGGTGCTGGCGATCCCGCTGGGGACGATCGTGGCGGTGCTGCTGGCGGTGCTGTTGAACCGGCCGGTGCGGGGGATCGCGCTGTTCCGGGCGTGTGTGTTTCTGCCGTCGATCGTGCCGATCGTGGCGGTGGCGATCGTGTGGCTGTGGCTGCTGAACCCGGAGCACGGGCTGGTGAACGCGCCGGCGCGGCTGGCGGGCGGGCAGGGGCCGCTGTGGCTGGCGTCGCCGCTGTGGGCGCAGCCGGCGCTGGTTCTGGTGGCGCTGTGGACGCTGGGCTCGCCGGTGGTGATCTACCTGGCCGGGCTACAGGACATCCCCGAGGAGCTGTACGAGGCGGCGCGGCTGGACGGGGCGTCGCGGATCGGCCAGTTCCGGCACGTGACGCTGCCGGGGCTGGGGCCGGTGATCCTGTTCAACGTGATCGTCGGGATCATCGGGACGTGGCAGATCTTCGCCCTGCCATTCGTGCTGTGGGCCGGCAATCCGCGGCCGGACCTGCATGTGTACTTCTACACGATGTACCTGTTCGACAACGCGTTCCGCTACCTGAAGATGGGGTATGCGAGCGCGATGGCGTGGGTGCAACTGCTGATCATCTTGGGCTTGACGGGGCTCGTGTTCCTCGTGAGCCGGCGTGCAGTGCACTACCGGGGCGCATGAAGGTGCCCGAGGTGGCCGAGGGCGAGGTGACAAGGGAACGAAGCAACAAAGGGTGCGGTGCGGCGCCAGTGGCCACACGTTGTCACCCGGTCAGTTTGTTACTTCGTCACCTCGGCGCGGAGCGACGTTGAAGGCTAACCTGCTCATTACGTACCTCGCTCTTTTCGCCGTGGCGGCCGCGTTCCTGCTGCCGCTGGTGTTCATGGCGTCGATGAGCCTGAAACCGGAAAGCGAGCTGCTGCTCGATCCGCCGCCGCTGCTGCCGCACGCCCCGACGATCGAGCCGTACCGGGCGGTGATTCGGGCGCCGGCGTTCGACTATCTGCTGTACGCCCGCAACACGCTCATCATTGCCGTGCTGAGCCTGGTGGGGATGGTGCTGTCGAGCGCAATCGCGGCCTACGGCTTCGCCCGCGTGCCGTTCCGCGGCCGCGGGGCGATGTTCGCGATCTGCCTGGCGACGATGATGATCCCGTTCCCGGTGATCATGGTGCCGACGTACATGATCTTCAAATGGCTGGGGTGGATCGGGACGTTCCTGCCGCTGTGGGTGCCGGCCTGGTTCGGCAGCGCGTTCAACATCTTCCTGCTGCGGCAGTTCTTCCTCGGGCTTCCGAAGGAGCTCGAGGAGTCGGCGATGCTGGACGGCTGCTCGCGCTGGGGCTGCTTCTGGCGGATCATGCTGCCGCTGAGCAAGCCGGCCCTGGCGGTCGTTACCCTGTTTCACCTGCTGGCCGTGTGGAACGACCTGCTCGGGCCGCTGATCTACCTTTCGCACCAGAGCCAGTTCACGCTCGCGCTCGGATTGCAGTTCCTCCAGAGCCGCTCGGGGGGCACGCCCTGGAACCAGCTTATGGCCGCGACGACGCTGGTCGTGCTGCCGGTCGTGATCCTCTTCGTGTTCGCACAACGCACGTTCATCCGGGGAATCGCGACGACGGGGCTGAAGGGGTGAGAGGGTAAGGGATCGAGGGATCAAGGGGGCGAGGGAGCGAGGTGACAAGGGAGTGACGGGCCACGGGCGCGAGGGATGAGGGAACAACGGATCGGGGGATCGAGCGATCGAGGGATCAAGAGTCGCCGTGTGCCACGGCCGTGTCGCCGGGTGCGGCAGCAAGCACCGCCGCCCTCGGCGGTGTGCCACCGCCTTGCGTGTGGGTGTGTGGCACCGC
>CAZMCT010000048.1:0-25700 GCA_964564785.1 uncultured Planctomycetales bacterium | reverse complement strand
GCTGCGGCCGGCCCGCAGCTCCCGCGCGCGCGGGCCGGCCCGGCGGGCGACGCCCGCGAGGACCTGCGTATGGCCGCCATTCTCGCGGTCCGCGGGGGGCTCGATCCGCAGCGGGCCCTCGCGGGCATTACGCGTGTGCCGGCCGAGATCCTGGGCGTCGATCCCCGCCTCGGCAGCCTCGCGCCCGGCAAGGACGCGGATTTCCTCGTCCTCACCGGCCCGCCGCTGGATCTGAACACGCACGTGCGGCAGACCTACATCGGCGGCCGCAAGGTCTTCGAAGCCCCGCCCCCGGTGGCTTCGCAGCCCGTGGCGGGTGCGGGGCGCGCGACGGTGGTCCGCGCCGGCACGATCTGGGTCGGCAACGGGCAGGTGATTCACGACGGCAGCGTATTGCTCGAAAATGGAAAGGTGGCCGCCGTCGGACAACGTGTGCCGCACCCGCCCGGCGCGCGGCTCATCGACGCGGGGCCGGAAGCCTTCGTGACGCCCGGGTTCATCGACGCCCACGGCCACCTTGGTCTCGGCGGCGACAACCTGGTGGCCACGCCCGACGTGCCGATTCACCGCACGCTCGCGGTGGCCGGGCGCGAGCTGGCGCGGGTCGCGCGTGCCGGCGTGACGACCGTGCTTCAGGGGCCGTATCGCTTCACGCCCAAGGGCGCGCGCATGGCCGCAGTGAAGACCTGGGGGCGGAGCCGGGCGGAGCTGGTGGCCCGGGAGATCGCCGGCGTGCGGTTTACGCTCCGCGGGCAGGATCCGCTGGGCGCACAGGAGCCGATCCGGCAGGCGCTGAGCGCCGGGAAGAAATACGACGAGAGCTGGAAGAAGTACGAGGCCGAACTCGCCAAGTGGAAGGAGGGCGGCCCGACCACCCGTCCCAAAGAGGAACTCGACCAGACCGCGGAAGGACCGGACCCGATCAGCGGCACGTGGGAGTACACGGTGCAGGGCGGTCCGTTGCCCGAGCCGGTCTCCGGCACGCTCGTGCTGCGCCTCACCGGAAGCGTCATCGACGGTCGCCTGACCGATCCGATGAGCGGCGAGGAGGCGCCGGTCAGCGGCACGCTTTCCGGCAACCAGATCACGCTCGAGATCGACGTCGACACGCCCATGGGCCGGCCCACGATCCGCGCCACGCTCGATCGCGAGGACCACGCCGTCGGCAAGATCGCGCTCGGTGGAATCGAACTCGACTTCCAGGCCACGCGCACCAGCAAGGACGCGGTCGAATTCAGGGTCCAGGTCCGCCGCAAGAAGACCAAGGACGGTCGGCCGACGCCCCCCAAGATCGACGAGAACCTCGAGCCGCTGCGCCCGCTGCTGGCCGGCCGCATCCCCGCCGTGGTGAGCGTCGAAACCGCGGCCGAGACCGGCGCGGCGCTGAAGCTGTTCGTCGACGAGTTCAAGGTTCCGCTGGTGCTGGTCGGGGCGGCCGAAGCGGTCGACGCGGCCGAAGCGCTGGTCGCCCGGCGCGAGCAGGTCGGGATCGTCGTGCCGCGTGAGGTGGTGCGGGTCCGCGCGCGGCGGCCATACGTGCCGGCCGCGGACCTGTCCCGCCGCGGACTGCGGATCGCGCTTCAGAGCGATGCCGAGGATGCGGCCCGGAACCTTCCGGCCGTGGCGCTGTATGCGGTGCAGCAGGGGCTGGGCGGCGACGAGGCGCTGCGGGCGCTGACGATCGACGCCGCGCGGATGTACA
The DNA here is from genome assembly GCA_964564785.1 of uncultured Planctomycetales bacterium. Lineage (GTDB taxonomy): Bacteria > Planctomycetota > Phycisphaerae > UBA1845 > Fen-1342 > CAZMCT01. The sequence continues at coordinate 23,998 of CAZMCT010000048.1, read as the reverse complement.
AGCTGGACGACCGAGTCGGTTCGCTCGAACCGGGGAAGGATGCCGATGTGCTGATTTTCCGCGGGCACCCGTTTGACGGGGACGGCCGGTTGGAGTGCGTTTTGATCGGGGGTGAAGAGGTGCCGGGTGAATAGGGATCGAGGGATCAAGGGATCGAGGGCTCCGGGGCGCGCGGGTGCTGCACTGGGCGCGTTCTTTCGCACGTTCTCACTGTTTCACGTGATCACGGCGCTCGCGCTGGGGGCCGAGCCGAGTGTGCCGCCGCTGGCGCTGCGCGTCGCGAAGGTCGTGGCCTGCGACGACGCGAACACGGTTCTCAACGACGCGGTCGTGCTCGTCCGCGACGGGAAGATCGAACGGCTGGGGCCCGCCGCCGACGTGCCGGTGCCCGACGGCTACCGCGTCATCGAGCTTGCCGAGGAGTGGTTGCTGCCGGGCATTGTCGAGGCGCACAACCACTCGTGCGCCGGCGGCTGGGGCGACCTCAACGACATGGTCTACCAGACCAACCCCGGCCTCGACAGCCGCCCCATCCCGCGCCCGAACAACGACTGGGTCAAGCGTGCCCGCATGGGCGGCGTCACGACCGCCCTCCTGCTCCCCGGCAGCGGCACGAACATCTCGGGCTTCGGCACCATCGTCAGCACCGGCGGCCGCACGCCCGACGAGATGATCATGGTCACCCCCGGCTCGCTGAAGATCGCCCAGGCCGGCAACCCGGAGTGGTACTTCGGCGGCAACGGCCGCAGCTTCATGAACTGGAACACGCGGCAGACGATCGAGAAGGCCCGCGCCTACTGCGAATCGTGGGCGGAGTACGAGCGGCAGCGCGCGCAGCCGCCAGCGGGCGAGGCTCCGGGCCGCGGGGCGGTCGTCCGCACGTCGGCCAGCGCCGCGCCACCGCCCCTGCCGACCGGGGCGGGGCCGGACGGGGCCCGGCAGGTCCCCGTCCCGCCGCCGTTCGACCCGATCTGGCACAATTTCCGCGGGCTGTTCCGCGGTGAGTACCCGGCCACGGTGCATACCCAGATCTACCAGGTCGAGCTGGCGACGCTGGACATGTTCGCCACCAAGTTCGATCTGTGGACGGTGACCGAGCATAGCTGCTTCGACGCCTGGCGGGTCGGCGCGCTGGCGCGCGAACTCGAGTCCAAGGCGGCGGCTGCCGGCAATCCACACGGGCTGTGGACCATCCAGGGCCCGCGGCAGTACCACTTCGACCGCACCGCCCGCCGCATGGTCGGCAACGCCAACGGCTGGTGGAAAAACGGCATCCGCCGACTGGGAATCAACACCGACGCCCCCGTCGTTCCGCAGGAAGAGCTGACGTATCAGGCCGCCATGGCCTGCTGGTACGGCTGGCTGCCGTACCCGGCCACGCAGGCGATCACCTGCATCACCGCCAAGTCGATCGGCGTCTATGACCGCGTCGGCAGCGTCGAGCCCGGCAAGCAGGCCGACCTGAGCGTCTGGACCGGTGATCCGCTTGACCCGCGCTCGGCCTGCCTCCTCACGATCGTCCGCGGCCGGATCGAGTACGACGGCCGCACCGGATTGAGGCGCTTCTGATGCCTGCGGAACCGACCACGCCGCGAGCGGTGTATCCCTGCCGTGCCGGCAGTGCTTCCGCGTGCCACTGCCGTGTCGGCCGGGCTCTCATGCTCCTCCTCGCGGCCGCACTCGTCTCCGCCACGCACGCCGCCCCCCCGGCCGACGATGAACGTCTCACCGTCATTCTCGCCGGCAAGGTCATCACCAACACCGGCAAGGACGTCGACGACGCGGTGATCGTCGTCTCGGGCGGCAAGATCACCAACGTCGGCCGCGGGCTCGAGTATCCGCTCAACGCGGCGGTCATCGACGCCCGCGACCGCGTCGTCATGCCCGGGCTCATCAACCCGCAGACCCGCTTCGGACTGTCCGGCTACTCCCGCGGCGAGGTGCACGGGAACTGGTCGGCCGCCGACGAGTACTTCCCCGCCCCGCACGAGTACGACGAGCTGCTCGAGGCCGGCTACACGGCCATCGCGCTCGCACCGGCCGGCGGCGGCATCCCCGGCCGGGCGATCGTGGTGCGGACCGGCGGCCCGGCCCAACAGCGCGTGCTCAAGTCGCCGTCCTACCTGCGTGTCACGCCGGACAAGCGGGTCTTTCGCGGCGCGCTCGAGAAGGCGAAGCAGGAGATCGAGAAGGTCGAGAAAGCGCGCGAGGAGTTCGAGAAGAAGCAGAAGCAGGAGGCCGAAAAACCGAAGCAGGAGCCCGAGAGGAAGCCGGGTGACAAGAAGGCCCCGCCCGAGCCCGAAATGGCCGGCGCGCCGCCGGCCCCCTCCGAGGCCGCACCGGCCGAGCCGCTCGCCGCCCCCGCTCCACCGGCCAGCCAGCCGGTCACGCAGCCCGCGAGCCAGCCGGCCACGCAGCCCGCGCCGCAGTTCCAGCCGCCGCCCATCGACCCCGCGCACCAGGTCCTCGTCGACCTCATCCAGAAGCAGCCCGACATCTTCGCCCTGCTCGAGCTCGGCAGCGCCTCCGATTACGTGCACTACCAGGATGTGCTCGCCAAGTTCGACGTTGCCCGCCGTTATCTCGCCCGGCTTTCGTTCGAGTCCGACCTCGAATACGTCGCCGACAAGCTCGGCGCCGAAAAGGCCCAGATCGTCCTCACTCCCCTCGTCACCCGCGTTCCGAACTCGCTCGAGCGCCTGAACGTCGTCCGGCGCCTGGCCGACGCCGGCTGCGTCGTCTCGCTCATGCCCGTCAACGACTCGGCCGTCGAGCACCAGCGGGTTCTCGACCGCACGGCCGGTCTGGTCAAGGCCGGCTGGTCGCGATCCGACGCCCTCAAGGCCCTCACGCTCCATCCCGCGCGCCTGCTCGGCCTCGACCACCGACTCGGCACCATCGAGGCCGGCCGCGACGCCGACCTCATCCTGCTCGACGGCGATCCGCTCGACCCGCTGACGCGGGTGCGCGAGGTGCTGATCGCCGGCGAAATGGTGTACCGCAGCCGGCAGCCCGACGGGGCCTCGCCCGTCGCGGAGGGCCCGCGATGAATGCGTTGTTCCGCCCTCTGCTGCTGGCACTAGCGCTCGTTGCGGCCGCCGCCGCCCAGCCGCCCGCGCCGGATTCCCAAACCGAATCAAGCCCAACCACCACTCAAGCCACGCAGCCGACCACGACGCCGGCGACGCAGCCGAGTACGACGCCGGCATCCCAGCCAACCACCACGCGGGCCGCCGAGAAGACACCCCCGCCCGTGTCCCAGCCGGTCACCCAGCCCGCGTCCCGCCCGGCCGAGTCGCAGCCCGCTACGGCGGCCGCGTCGCAGCCGGCCAAGAAAGACCGCTGGCTGGCCGTCGTCGGCGGTCGCGTGCACACCGTCACCGGCCCGTTGCTCGAGCGCGCCACGGTACTGAGCAAGAACGGGGTCATCACGGCCGTCGGCCAGGACGTGCACGTGCCGCCGGAGGCCGAAGTGATCGACGCGCGCGGGCTGTATGTCTACCCCGGACTCATCGCGGCCGTCGCCAGCGGCATCCACGGCGGGGGTGAGCCGCAGGACACGACCAACGTATTTGGTCTGAACATGCTCATCGCGCTGGCAGGGGGGATCACGACCAGCGTCACGGGAAACACCGCCGCCAAGCTCACGTTCGGCACGACCGAGGACATGCTCCTCAAATCCAATCTCTTCGTCGACCTGCCCTACTCCACCCGCAACCCGGTCGAGCGGGCCCGACTGCGGGCCGACCTCGAGCGCGTCCGCAACTACCTCCGCGACGTGCAACGGCATGAGCGCGAGAAGGCCACGAACAAGAATGCCAAGCCGCCCGACAAGGAATGGCTCAAGGACCGCTTCGAGCAGTACCGCAAGCTGCTGACACGCGAGGCCATCGGCATTACGACTGCGAACACGGCCCAGGAGTTGCGCGCCGCCGCCGCCCTGGCCGAGCAGTTCGGTTTCGATCTCGTCGTGCGCGGCGCCCACGAGGGCTGGATTGCGGCCCCGCAGCTCGGCCGCGCCGGCGTCCGGGCCGTCATCACCGCCCGCGAGGACACGCCACCCGACCAGCGCTCGAACCGCCCCAGCGGCGCGTCCATCGAGAACGCCCGCATTCTCCAGCAGCATGGCGTGCCCGTCGCGGTCATCCCGCCCACCCCCGGCATCACACTCTGGGGCCTGGCCGGTCGCGACCTGCTGCACCTCAACATGGAAGCCGCGTTCACCGTCCGCGGCGGGCTGAGCAACGACGCCGCGATTCGCACGATCACGATCGACGCCGCCCGCGTGCTCGGCATCGACGACCGCGTGGGCTCGCTCGAGGTCGGCAAGGATGCCGACCTGGTGGTCTGCGACGGCGACCTGCTGCACTATCTCACGCAGGTCCGCTACACGGTCGTCGCCGGCCGCATCGCCTACGACAAGACCAAGGACACATACTTCGCCCACATCCGCCCGACCGGCAAACTCGAGGTTCCGCAGTTCGACGACGTCTGGCCCCGCCGCCTGGAGTGGCCGGAGGAGGCGCCGGTAGCGGCTCCCGCCACGGTGCCGGCGAGGTAGCGCGCGACTTCCGCATCCCGGTTGGCATGCCCGCCGGTGCGGAGCGATATCCTCGCAGCCGGGGATGCCGCAGGCCACCGACGTGGGACCGGGCCGCGGGTGCAGAGAGGGCTCGCGCACGGGCGCTCATTTCGTCTGAGGCCAGATTCCTCGTCGCTGCGCTCCTCGGAATGACAGGAAGCGCAGCGCTTCTCGGAATGACAGGCGCCGGGCTGCGCGGAATGACCGGCAGTCGCTCGGCTGCGCGGAATGACACCCGTTCGGCGGGATGGTAACTTGTCCGGCGACGCGGCGCCGCGCGCGCTGATTTCGCGAGGATTCCATGATCACGACCTGCCGCCTCATTTACGCCCTGTGCGTCCTGGCCGCCCTGGCCGCTCCTTCCTTGGCCGACGACACCTGCCTGCTCATCTCCGCCGAGAATATCGCTACTGGCGAGGGCAACTTCTATGCCTACGTCGTGCTCAGCCGCGAGCCGCTCGCGATCGAGCCCGGCGACCAGCTCGAGTACGACATCCTGCTGCCGGCCGAGAACCCGCTGGCCAAGGGCGGCGTCGACTTCGACCTGACGCACGAAAACCTCCCCCCCGCCGCCGGCCGCCGCCGCCAGGCCCGCGCCGCCGGCCGCCGCGCCCACCGCGGCGCCCGCGTTCACGGCGGCGCCCGCCCCTGGGCCCGCGACGCCGGCCTCCGCGACCAGTCCGGCGCCAGCTTTCACGGCGACGCCCCCCTCGACGCCGCGGTCGATCGCTGGCTCCACCGCACCTTCGACCTCACCCCGCTCGCCGGCGGCCTCGCCCAGCGCTGGCTGGCGGTCTTCGAGGGTGATCGCCCCGGCCGCTACATCCAGCTCCTCGACAACATCCGCGTGATCCGCGCCGGCCGGCCGGTCCTCACGGTGTACGCCGACGGGCCGCCGCCCGAGATTGAGCTCCGTCAGAACGAGGGCTACAGCCGCGAAATCCTGGTGACGACCACTCCCCGCACCGACGCCCTCGCCAGCGACGCGGTTCAGTCGCTCCTCGCCCGCGCCCGCGCCGAGAACGAGCTGCGGCGCGACCGCGAGCGTTTCCGGGCCGAGCTCACGATTTTCCGCGAACTCGCGCCCGTCCTCGATGCCGACGGGCTGCCGGCCGCACTCCAACAGGCTGCGGCGGCCGAGGACACGGCCGCGTTCGACGCTCACGATGCCCCCCGCTACCGCGCCTCGCTGGCGGCCGGGCGCAGGCACCTCGAGCCGTTCGAGCCGCTGCTGGCGCGCTATACCGGCCACCTCGTCGGCCACGCCCACATCGACCTCCAATGGCTCTGGAATTGGAAGGAGACGACCGACCAGATCATTCCGCAGACCTTCGGCCAGGCCGTGAAGTTCATGCAGGAGTTCCCCGACTTCACCTTCAGTCAGAGCAGCGCCGCCCTTTACTGGGCCACCGAACAGCACCACCCCGAGCTCTTCCGCGAAATCCAGAAGTACGTGCAGGAGGGCCGCTGGGAGCTGGTCGGCGGCCGCTGGTGCGAGGGCGACCTCAACATGATCTCGCCCGAGTCGCACGTGCGGCAGTTCCTGTGCGGCCAGCGCTACTTCCAGCAGAAGTTCGGCCGGATCTGTTCCGAGGGCTGGGAGCCCGACACCTTCGGGCACCCGTGGACGCTGCCGCAGATCCTGCGCAAGTCCGGCATCCGCTCGTACTACTTCTGCCGCGCCGGCCGCAAGCTGCCGCTCTTCTGGTGGGAGGGCCCCGACGGCTCACGTGTGCTGGCCTTCGACGAATCCCCGCTCGAGAGCTGGTATATCGGGTCGATCAACGCCGGCCGCGTCGAGCGGCTGGCGAAGTTCGCGGCCGCGACCGGCGTGCGCGACTACCTGATCGTGTACGGCGTGGGCAACCACGGCGGCGGCCCGACCCGCGAGAACATCGAGGCCGCGCTCGCCATGCGCGACCGCCCCGGCTGGCCGACGATCCGGTTCTCGACCGTCACGGAGTTCTTCCGCCGCCTGTACGACCAGGTGGACCCCGCGCTGGCGGGGGAGAGCGCTGCCGCGCAAAGGATTCCCGTCGTGCGCGGCGAGCTCAACCCGGTCTTCGAGGGCTGCTACACCTCGCACAGCCGGATCAAACGCTACAACCGCGACAGCGAGTCGCTGCTCGAGGGGACCGAGGTCTTCGCCGCGCTCGCCGCGCTGCCCGACGGCGGCCCTCCCGCGCCCTATCCGCGGGCGGAATTCGAGCGACTCTGGCGCGACCTGCTCTGGAATCACCACCACGACACGCTCTGCGGCTCGTTCATCCACAGCTCTTCGGAAGAGAGCGCCCGCATGTACGAGGAGCTCCAGACGCGCGGCCGCGGCCTGCTCGCCGCCGGCCAGGACCGGCTGCGGCAGCGGGTCGGCCTCGACGGACCCGGTCCGCACGTCGTGGTCTACAACCCGCTCGCCTGGGAACGGACCGAAGTGGTCGAGATTGCCTGCGAGGGGCTGCCGGGCGGCACCACCGTGCTCGTCTCCGACGCCCAGGGCGACGTGCCCACGCAGTGGCTCGGCGAAGACGAGCACGGCACCAGCCACCTTTGCTTCCTCGCCCGCCGCGTGCCCGGCTGCGGCCTGAAGGTCTTCCGCATCCGGGCGCTCGAGCCGGACGAGTCGGTGCCGATGGGCGAGCTCGCCGACCCGCCGATGCTCTGGCCGCAATTCGAGCTGCTCCATGAAAAGCCCCGCAGCATGAGCGCCTGGGAGCTAGGCGAGGTCGACGAGACCATCGGACTCGCCGACGCCCGGGCCAAGCCTATCGAAAGCGGCCCGGTCCGCACCCGCACGCGCACCCGCTTCACGCATGAGCAGTGCCGCATCGTCCAGGACATCTTCTCCTATCCCGGGACTCCGCGGCTGGACTGCGAGACGCTCATCGAATGGGGCTTCGTTGGTGACGCCCAGAAGGGCAGCCGCACGCTCAAAGTCGTTTTCCCCGTAGCGGTGCAGGCCGACTCGGCCACCTTCGAGATCCCCTTCGGCGACGTCAGCCGCCCCGCCGACGGGCGCGAGTGCGTCGCTCTCAAGTGGTGCGACCTCACCGGCAAGCCCGTGCCGAACCCCCTGGCCACCACGCCGCCGCCGCCGCTGCGCGGGCTGACGGTGCTCAACGACTGCAAGCATGGCTACAGCGTGCGCGAAGGCACGATCCGCCTGACGCTGCTGCGCAGCTCCTACGACCCCGACCCGCGGCCCGACGTCGGCACGCACCGCGTCCGCTATTCTGTCCTGCCCCACGACGGCCCGCTCAACAAGGCCTTTGCCACCCGCGCCGCCTGGGAGTTCAACAAGCCGCTCCAGCCCGTCGTCATCCCCGCCGAGCCCCAGAACTCGCCGCCGGGCCCGGCCAAGCCCCCCGAATGGTCCGGCTGCTCCGTTTCGCCCGCGAACGTCGTCGTCACCGCACTCAAGCTCGCCGAGGACGGCGACGAGGTCATCCTCCGCGCCTACGAGTGCGCCGGCGAACCCGCCCAGGCCACGTTCACCCTCGGCTTCGACGCCCGGAATCTCACCGAGACCGACTTGCTCGAACGGCCGCTCACCGCCACCGAGCGCGCGGAGCTGGCTGGCCGCAAGCTCACGGCCGCCCTGCGGCCATACGAGATCCGGACGTTCCGCCTTCAGCCCGCCCAGTGAACGAGTGGGCCGTGCGATGTACCCCACGCCCCCGCGCTCGCGCCCTGCGCCGTCGCCCCCTCCGCGCGGCGACCTCGCCCCCCGTTCCCTCGGCTGCCGCCGCCCGCTATGCTCCCCGCGTACGCCCGCACGCGGCGGGCGTTGGGAGCACCGCAGCATGGCCAAGCAAGTCGCGACCAACATCACCTGGCACGAGGGGCACGTCGACCGCGCCGACCGCAATGCTCTGCTCAAGCAGAAGGGCGCCACGATCTGGTTCACGGGCCTGCCGTCCTCGGGCAAGAGCACGATCGCCTTCACGCTCGAGCACGCCCTCGTGCAGCGCGGCCACCTGTCCTACGTTCTCGACGGCGACAACATCCGCCACGGGCTGAACAAGAACGTGGGCTTCTCACCGGCCGACCGCGAGGAGAACATCCGGCGCATCGGCGAGGTGGCCAAGCTCTTCGCTGACGCGGGCGTGCTGACCTGCACCAGCTTCATCAGCCCGTACCGCAAGGACCGCGACCTGGCCCGCCAGATCCACGAGCAGGCCGGCCTGCCGTTCATCGAGGTCTTCGTGAAGGCGTCGGTCGAGCTGTGCGAGACGCGCGACCCCAAGGGCCTCTACAAGAAAGCCCGGGCGGGCGAGCTCAAGGAGTTCACGGGCGTCTCCGCCCCGTACGAGGAGCCGCTCAACCCCGAAATCGTGCTCGACAGCGGGGCGGTCACGCCGCAGGCCGCGGCCCAGCAGTTGCTCGACTACCTCCAGCAGCGCGGACTGCTCAACGCGAAGTAGCGGAAAAGGGAACATTCTGCTTTTCCAGCCCCCTGCGGCTCCATGATGGCTCGGGGACCTCTCGCGAAAGTAGAATGTACCCTTTTCCGGAGACGCCCGTGAGCGACACCCTCGACATCCTCTTCACCATGCCGCACCCCGACGACGTCGAGATTACCTGCGGCGGCACCATTGCGCGCCTGGTCCAGCTCGGCCACCGCGTCGGCATCGTGCATATGACCGACGGCGAGCCCACGCCCCGCGGCACACGCGAAGCCCGCGCGGCCGAGACGGCCGAGGCGGCCCGCATCCTCGGCGTCCACCACGTTGCGACCCTCGCGCTGCCCAACCGCGAGCTGATGGACGGCCCGCCCGCCCGCTACGCCGTCGCCACCGTCTTCCGCCGCTTTCGCCCGCGGATCGTCGTCGGCCTGGCCGGCCGCACACCCGGGGCCTCGCCCGACCACTACCAGGCCCAGCTCATTCTCGAGGGCGCCCGCTTCTACTCGCAGCTCACGAAGTGGGACGACCGCTTCGCCGGCACGCCCCCGCACCGCATCGATTGGCTCTGGTACCGGCCCGTCGCCGCGTCGGCCGAGCAGGCCAACTGGCCCGGGACGTTCGTGGTCGACGTCTCCGGCGTGTACGAGCAGAAGATCGCCGCGATCTCGTGCTACCGCTCGCAGTTCGACGACGCCCGGCTGGAGAAGCTGTTGCACCGCATCCGGGCCATCGACGCCAGCGACGGCTCGCGCTGCGGCTTTCGCTACGGCGAGCTGTTCACGCTGCCACATGCCGTGCCGCTGACCGACCCGGTCGCGCACTTCGCCGGGCTGACTCCCTGGACCGCGCCGACCTACCCCCCGCGCTCGGGGTAGAGCACAGGCTACACCGTGGCATGGTAACCACGTCACAACGGGCCGCATTGGCCTGAAACGGGCACTTTTTGCGACGTTTTGACGGTGTCACCTCCCCCGCGTCAAATCGCACGAAATTGATGCCTATTGAGCGGCAGAAGACGTGGCCGGCGGCGTGACCGGCCCTCAACCAAAAACCCCAAGCCAATAAGGAGATTCGACCATGCTTCTCACCCTCAGAACCCGCGCGCTCGTCTCGAGCCTGACGGCCGCTCTGCTGCTGAGCGGCGGCGCCACGGCCGCCAACCGCGCGGTCGTGATCGGGCCCTCGTACCCGGGCGGGCCGGCGTTCGACGACACGATCGCCAGCGACCGCGCCGATCAGATCGCCGATTCGCTAGAGCAGTGGGGCAACTGGGCCGGCAATGTCAACAGGCTCACCGGGGCCGTGACCTGCCAGAACATCTACGACGCGATTGCCGCGGCGGCCGCGCAGCACCAGCCTGGCGACATCTTCCTGCTCATCTACCACGGGCACGGCAGCTACGTCGCGAACGGCGAGACGGTGCCCCCCGCCGCGGATACCTGCGACGAGACCATTTATCCCAGCACTAACTGCCTGGACGACGCGGTCAAGGCCGCGCTGGCGGGCATTCCGGCCGGCGTGCGGAAGATGGTCGTGCTGGCGAGCTGTTACTCGGGTGGATTCTGGAACGGCCAGGACGCAGGCGACCTCGAGCGGCTGACCGAGATCTGCCTGCTATCCGGCGCGGATGAGTGTTCGTGCCTGCCGGAGCCGAGCACGTTCGTGGACAACCTGCTGGCGAAAGTCGCACCGGCGGGCTGGCCAAACCAGAACTCCGTGACGTTCCAGCAGTTCATCGACGCGGTCATGAACGGGGCGGCCGGCTCGGCCGTCAACCAGAACCGCTGGAACACGCTGCCGAAATGCCCGTGCGAAGAACCGGACCCGGTCTACGAGCTGTGCGACTTCGACTTCGCGGCCGCGTTCGATACGACCGGCGACATCGACCTGCGCAGCGTGCTGCTCGAGCAGACGGTCTGGACCGGCGGCTGCTGCCTGGACGGCGGCTACGCGTGCCAGATTCTGCCGTCGGACATCTGTGGGCAGCTCGGCGGGCAGATGCTGCCGCCGGGCGAGCTATGCCGCGGCGATCAAAACGGCAACGGACAGGACGATGCGTGCGAGTCGCCGGTGCAGCCGTGCGCAGGCGACACGAACTGCGACGGAGTCGTGGATTTCGGGGACATCAATCCGTTCGTGGCGGGGCTGGCGAACCCCAGCGACCAGTGCAGCTCCGCGAACTTCGACATCAATGGCGACGGGGCTGTGAACTTCGGTGACATCAACCCCTTCGTGAGCCTTCTGAGCTCGCTGCCGCTCCCTTGGACGTGCGAATAGCCTTCTGCGGGCCGGTAACCAAACACCCGCTCCATGTCGCGGCGGGCCGGGCCTTCCCGGCCCGCCGGGCGCTGCTCCGGCCCGCGTAACCGGACCTTGCGTTTGTCCTTTTTTCGACGGGCTGCTGGGATGGCTTGCTCAACGCGACACGAAACTTCGGAAACGTAAGGCACCGTCCGGGAGCAACTTGCGCAGGAATCGCCACGGCTTGACGCCTTGGCGCCCCGAACGTTAGGATGAGGGTTCTGCGGAATGGGCGTCCGCACCAGCACGTCCGTGGTGGTCGTGCGGGAAACCTGGTTCACGCGAAGCCCCTGGGGGTCGCCCAGCGGGGCTGTACGTGTTTCTCCCGGCCACGGGAGACAGGAGGTGACGTTTGGCTTCAACTCTCGTCCGCGAGCTACTCGACGCGGGCATTCACTTCGGGCACCGGGCCAGCCGCTGGAACCCCAAAATGGCCCCCTACCTCTACGGGAAACGGAACGCAATCCACATCATTGACATCCGTGAAACCCTGAGAGGTCTTCTGAAGGCGAAGAAGTTCATCGTCGAGATCATCGCCCGCGGCGGCGAAGTGCTGTTCGTCGGCACCAAGCGCCAGGCCCGGGAGATCGTGCAGCGCCACGCCCAGCGCTGCGGCATGCCGTTCGTCACGGAGCGCTGGCTTGGCGGTACGCTGACGAACTTCCGCACCATCCGCTCGCGGCTCCAGCGGCTCGAAGAACTCGAGAGCCTCGTCGCCAGCCCCGAGTGGGAATCCGACTATTCCAAGAAAATGAAGTCCATGCTGTCGCGCGAGTTGCAGAAGATCCGCCGCAATTTGGACGGCATCCGCACCATGAACCGCCTCCCCGCGGCCCTGGTCGTCATCGACGTCCACAAGGAAATCAACGCCGTGCGCGAGGCCCGCAGCATGGACATCCCGACCATCTGCCTGATCGATTCCGACAGCGACCCGACTCTGGCCGACATCCTCATCCCCGGCAACGACGATGCCATGCGGGCCATCGAGGTGATCGTCCGCGAGCTCGCCGATGCCGTCGAGGAAGGCAAGAAGAGCCGGCCGGAACCCATCGGCGATGAAGACGGCCGCGATGCTGCCGCCGCTGGTCCCCGTCGCCGGCCCCGCCGTGCCGAGGGTCGACCAGACCGCGGCCCGCGCGAGCCCGCGCCGTCTCAGGCCGCCATGAACGTGCCTGGTGAGGCCGCCCCGACCGACGCGGCCCCCAGTCCCATGTGATGCGCCGGCCGTATGCCGCGGCTGCGTGCCACGGCCGTGCGGCAGCTTCGGCCTCGCGGCGAGGCTGAGGCGCGATCTGACAACCAGCGTGGCCCCGCCCGCTTGCGGGGTCGGCTCACCTTCCCCCAGTGGAGGACTCCGGGAATGGCGATTACATCCGAGATGGTCAAGAGTCTTCGCGAAGCCACCGGCCTACCGATGATGGAGTGCAAGAAGGCGCTTGAGGAATGCGGCGGCGACCAGGCCAAGGCGATGGACCTGCTGCGCAAGAAGGGCCTCGCCCAGCTCACCAAACGGGCCGAACGCGTCACCGCCGAAGGGCGGCTGTCGCACGCGGAATCCCCCGGACGCCATTCGCTGGTGGAGCTCCTGTGCGAAACCGAGCCCGTCGCCAAGACCGATGAGTTCCTGCACCTCGCCCGGGCCGCGGCCCAGGCCGCCGTTCGTCTTGACGACCCCACGCCCGAATCCGTCCTCGCCCAACCCGCTGAGGGCGACCGCACCGTCAACGATCTCCTTCACGATGCCGTCAACCGCATTCGCGAGAACATTCGCATCGGCCGCGTCGCCACCTTCAAGGGCCACGTCGGCTGCTACGTGCATCACGACGGCCGCAAGGGCGTTCTCGTTGAGTTCAATGCAGCGCCGCCCGCCGAGGCGGCCGCGGACGTCTGCATGCACATCACGGCGATGCGTCCGCTATACACCCGCCGCGAGGAGGTCGATCCCAAGCTCGTCGAGGAGAAGCGGCAACTCGCGCAACAGGAAGTGCAGGGCAAACCCCCCGCCATCGTCGATAAGATCGTGGCCGGCAAGCTCGACCGCTGGTATTCCGACTTCGTTCTGCTCGAGCAGCCGTTCGTCAAAGATGACAAGGTCTCGGTCGGTCAGCACCTGAAGCAGATCAACCCGCAGCTCACGGTCCAGCGTTTCACGCGGATCGAGATCGGCGAGGCCTAGCGGCCCGTTGAAAAAGGGGGCTGGCTTCGCGCCAGCCCACCATCACGGTGGCGCCGCCACGGCCGCAGTGCCCGTAGCATTCATCTGCTGTCCGCTGTAGCAGCGGCCGGCGGGATTATGACGGCGTCGGACGCCGGAGTACGACGCACCTCGTTTCTTGCCGCCGCGCGCGGACATCCCCGTCGGGCCCGAGCCGCGCAAAGCCTGCGCTGCCACCCCCGTACGCCCTCAGGTTTCAAGCTCGAACCACCCGATCCAACGCGCACCGGCTCAGGCCGGCGGTGGTCACGGATGGCCAAGCTCCCTGGGCGCGAGGGCAACGCGGGCCCAGCCCGCGATTCCCGCGAGCGGAAACGGATGTCCCCTGCGGCGAATCGTCCCTCGCCAACCAGGGCTTTCGAAGGGGGCCTCCTCAACAGGGCCGGCCTCACGCTGCCGCTCAGGTTGCCGGCCGACCGAGCGCGCCGATATCATCGCCCATGAGCCGCCTACCCGCTCTGCCGCGGCCTGAAGACCGGATGCGTTCACCCGAGATCATCGCTGATCAGAAGACGCTCGTCGCCCGTTGCCAGGAATGGCGCGCCGCCGCGATGGTCGCGTTCGACACCGAATTCATCCGCGATGACACCTACGACGCCACCCTGTGCCTCATTCAGGTCACGACCGGAGGCGATCCGGTCCTCATCGACCCGACCGCCGAGTTGGATCTTCGCCCTTTCTGGAGCCTGGTCACCGATCCCGAGGTCGTCAGCGTCGTCCACGCCGGCAAGGAGGACTTCGAAGTCTGCCTGCGCTCCACCGGACAGGTTCCCCGTAACGTTTTCGACGTACAGGTCGCGGCTGGCTTCGTCGGCTACGGCTACCCGCTCAGCCTCGCCCGCTTGGTCGAGTTCATGCTCCACCGTCGCATTTCGAAGGCCCAGACGCTGACCGACTGGCTCCGCCGGCCGCTCACGGCCGCCCAACTCCGCTACGCCGTCGAGGACGTCCTCTACCTGCCGGAGCTGTCTCGCCGCCTGCGCTGCGAGATCGAGCAGGCCGGCCGCTCAGCCTGGGTCGCCGAGGAGATGCGCTGTTTTGAGCAGCCCGAGTTCTATCACGCGCCCGTCGCGGACCGCGCCCTGCGGCTGAAGGGCAGCAAGAAGCTCGACGGCCTCGGACTGGCCGTGCTCCAACGGCTCGTCGAGTGGCGCGACCAATGGGCCCAGAGCCGCAACCGGCCGATCCGCGCCCTGATTCGCGACGACGTCCTGGTCGAGATCGCCCGCCGCCGCCCGACGCAGGAAAGCGACCTCGAGGTCCTGCGCGGCTTCCCGCAGGCCCGCAACCGCAAGCTGGTCCGCGAACTCCTCGACCTGATCGCCGTCGCCGCCCAGACCCCCCGCAGCGACTGGCCGCAGCCCTACGAGCACCGCGAGGACTCGCCCATGACCACAGCCGTGCTCGACATGCTCTCCGCCGTCACGCAGGCCATTTGCCACGAAGAGCGGCTAAGCCGCAACCTGCTGAGCGGCACGCAGCGGCTCCGCGAACTCCTGGATTACCACGCCGGCCAGCTCGACGCGCCACCCTACCTCCTCCGCGGCTGGCGCGGCGAGTTTATCGGCCGCCGCCTGCTGGGCCTGCTCGACGGCCGCAGCGAGATCCACCTCTCCGGCTGGCCCGACCATCCCCACCTCGACGTCGTGTCCCACAACAACGCCGGGCGCAAGTAGCAGCGGAGCGTTGCGCCGGTCGAAAAAGGTTCGTCCGGGGTTTCCGCATGAAAAAGGAGATAGGCACCACGGGAGTGGGTGTCGGCGCAACCGTGACGTTCGGTCGGCGCGGAGCCTGTCCCCGTCTTTCAACGGGCTGCTAATCGGCCACACGCCCCGAAAGCGACGAAGGGCACATGTGCCCGGCCGGTGTCACGCGGGGGGCCGCATCAGGCTCGGTTTCGAGTTCAAAAATGTCCCGCCGGTGCCAGTTCTCCCAGATGTCCAAGGCGAGCTCGCGCACACCCTCCCAGTATTCGTGGCGCTCCAGCCCATACGCCCGCGCCAACCGCGCGATCTCTGCGGCAATCCGCTGTCGCCGGTCTTCGCGCAGCGACAGCACGATGGCCCGGCCGTTGTACTCGAAGCGTACGCGGGTCGAGCCCCCTTCGCCCGGCACATGGGCGAACAGGCCGCGGCCTGGAGTTGCTCCGGTGGCCACGATCACCCCGTCATTCAGGCAACTGACCGGTGGAGCGGCCGGCGCAAACGACGTGACTTTCAACGTGTGCGGCGGTGCGTTGAGCAACTCGGCCGCCCGCAGCCCCATTTTCGCGCCGAGGATCGAATATGCCCCCAGATGGTCGTGCAGTTCGCTCGTCAAGAGCTGCGCGAACCACTCCGTCGCGCCGTTCTTCTAAAGGATCGCTTCCCGCCGGACCCGCAGGGCCGGCCCAAGCACGGTCTCGGGCAAGGGACCGGCGACGAACACGACTGGCGACCTGCGTTGTCGGCCCTCGTTAAGGCCGCGGCCGAACCAGTCGAGGACGGTGTGCGGCTCGCGCGGCACCCAGACACCCCCCTGCTCGTCCCGATCGAACAGCGCAGGGCGCGTGCAATACACCACCGGCAGCTCGTCGGAAAAGCCCGGCCATTGCGTCAGGTAGTGCTCCCGCGTGCGAGCGTCGGTCAGCAGCCGGCGGAAAAACGCCTCGCCGATCGACGTGCCCTGGCCGAGCGCCAAAGGGTCGGTCTGCCACGACGCCGGCTTGCAGCGGGTGCCGCCCGCAGCCACGAACTCCAGCCGCAGACCGCTTCCGCGGACGGCAGCCCACGCCTCGGCGTCGAACGCCAGGTTCCAGTTGTCCTCCGGGATCGACGCCCCCGCAATCACAACGCGTGTCACGCGCTGCGGAAGGTCCGGGTCGGCCGCCAGCGCCGCCGCCAGGTTCGTCAGCGGCCCCAGCGCGAGCACCGTCACCCCGGGCGCGGCGCCGTACGCGTCCGGTGCGAACGGCCGGTGTCTGACGCCCGGGGTGCCGTTCAACGCCCGGCCCACCGATGCTTCCGCGAACGGCCGGAACGCGGGTGGCGGCGCGGGTCGCGGGACTTCCGCCGGCGCGTACAGCAACACGTCCGACCGATTGAAAAGCGTCAGCAGGCGCCCGAGATGGTCGACGGCGGTCTCGTGACCGGCAGCACCAGCGCACGCGACGACGGCCCGCACGTCCAGGTCCGGGCTCTGGAGCACCAGCGCCAGAGCAACGGCGTCGTCCACGCCCAGGTCCGTGTCGACCACAATGGCTGGGCGCGGGAGGAGGTCGTCGGCCATTGCCAACGGCACGAGCACCAGCACGGCAATCCGCAGTACAATCGACATGTTGACCTCTGGAACCTGCGTTCGCCGCGGCTCCAAGCATCGGATCCGCCGCAGGTTCGGAATCCTACCCGCCACTGATGCGCTGCGGAACGGCCGTCCCCCGGGCATCTCGGCCGGCTTTCGTCGCCCCCGAATCCGACACAGCTCGTTGAAAAAGGGGACAGGCACCGCGGCACTGACTGTCGGCGCCACCGCCCTGGGGTTCTCGCGGAGCCGGTCTCCCTTTCAAGGGGCTGCGAGAAGAGGCGGCGCAACCCCTTCGACGTAGCCGCGTGGGTGGCAGCCGCTTCAGGCACCCCCAGCGCGCCGCGGAATCCGCAGAAGTGCTACCGGCCGGTCACCCTCCGCGCCCGACAGACCCTCTCAGTCGCCAAAATCGAAAATCTCGCCCAGCCACGACCGCCGGCCGCGGGGCCGCGGGTCTCGTCCGCGCAACGGCCGCGCATCGTCGTCGTCATCGTCCGACCCGCCGTTACGGCCTGCGGGCACGCTCGCACGCTCAATGATCTTGTCGAGCTCACCACGGTCGAGCCACACGCCCCGACAGCTCGGGCAGTAGTCGATCTCGACCGCCTGGCGGTCGGACAACTTCAACTCAGTCTCGCATTTCGGACATCGCATACTGGCACCTCGCTTTTTCGCAACTTGCCGCGGATGGCCGCACCGCCCGCAGTACCGCGCGGTCGCCTCGTGTTCGCATCCGCAGCCGTCACACCGCACGCGGGTCGGCATCTGACTTCCTCTCACCCGCCGTCCGCCCGGACCGGCCGCAGCCGCACCGTAGCTCGCTGCGGGCCGCCGAGGGCATGGCCGACCAGCCTGCCCAGCCCGATCAGCGAACCGAGGAGCAGGGCCGTTTTCACGTTGTTCCAGGCTCTCATGGGGTCGTTCCTTTCGTTTCAGTCACCGCTAGGCTCTGGCTGATCGCGGGTCCGCTTTCAGCCGGCCGAGCGCGCCGGCGGCACTCCATAGTGCCGGCGCAAGTCGCGCCGGCGGTTGACCGAGTCGCGCACGTGCCGCGCTGCCCGGTCGGCCGCCCGTCCGACCGCGGCGAGCGGCTCGACATCCGTCACCTCCACGACCACGGGCGCGAGCGCGGGCAACACGACCCGCAGTCGGCAGCTCTGGTCCACGCCGCCACGCATCCCGTTCACGTCGGCCAGCACGACCTCGGTCCGCTGGATGCGGTTTCCGAAGCGGCTGAGCGCGAAACGCACCCGCCGCTCGATCGCGTCGTGGAGCTCCTGGCCCGCCTGGGCCACCCGCAGCTTGATGTTCAGTCGCATGACCGGCTCCTTTTGCTGTGCAGCGCCGCCGAAACTGCCAGTCCCAGCCCGGCGCTGTCTGTCCACCCGTAAGTATCCGCTGCGGAGGCTGATAGACAAATAGAAATCAAATGCATTGTTTATACTTCCGATCGATATACAATCCCGGTATGCACCAGCTCAACTACCACTACCTGCTGTATTTCTGGACCGTGGCCCGCGAGGGCAGCATCCTGGCCGCCTGCCGCAAGCTGCTGGTTTCCCAGCCGACCGTCTCCGCCCAGCTCCGTGCCCTGGAGCGCTCGCTGGGCCAGCCCTTGTTCCACCGCCGCGGCCGCCGGCTCGAGTTGACGGAAATGGGGCACGTCGCGCTGCGCTACGCGGACGAGATCTTCACGCTCGGGCGCGAGCTGACCGAGACGTTCCAGGGCCGGCCGGTCGGGCGCGCCCCGCGCTTCACCGTCGGCGTGGCCGACGTCGTCCCCAAGCTGATCGCCTACCGGCTGCTCGAGCCCGCCTTGCACCTACCCGAGGGCGTCGAACTGATCTGCCGCGAGGGCAAGTCGGACAAGCTGCTCGCCGACCTCGCGATCCACGACCTCGACCTCGTCGTGAGCGACGCGCCCATCGGGCCGAACGTGAACGTCCGCGCGTTCAGTCACGTGCTGGGCGAAAGCGCCCTCGCGGTCTTCGGCCCCTCGGCCGAGGCGCGCCGGCTGCGCCGGCATTTCCCGCAGTGCCTGGCCGAGGCGCCGCTGCTGCTGCCTGCGGAGAACTGCACCGTCCGCCGGGCAATCAACCAGTGGTTCTTTTCCAGCGGGATCACGCCCCGGGTGGCCGGCCAGTTCGAGGACAGCGCTCTCCTGAAGACCTTTGGGCAAGCCGGCATCGGTCTGTTCTTCGCCCCGGCCGCGATCGCCCGCGAGATCCAGCAGCAATACCAGGTGGAGTTGATCGGCGAACTTCCCGAGCTGCGCGAGCGCTTCTACGCGATCTCCGTCGAGCGGCGCATCCGGCACCCGGCCGTGCTGGCGGTGTCGAAGTCCGCGCGCGACCGGCTGTTTCGAACGTGAGGTCGGCGTCTCACTCTGCGACCTCGGCGTCGAACCGCCACAAGCCCGCCGCGCGGGCCGCGCGATAGGCGGCCGCGAGCTCGGCCCGGGTCGGGCGGCGATCGATCTCCGCGTAGCGTCGTTGTTCGGCGCCGGCCGTGCTGCCTGTGGCGCGGCCGACTTCGTGGGCCGGATGGTACTGTGCCATGATGTTCACGTACGTGTCGGGCGAGAGTTCGCCGGCCAGCCAGCGGAAGATGGCGCGGCTGTCCTCGACCTGACCCGGCAACACCAGGTGACGCACGAGCACACCGCGACACGCCAGGCCGTCGGGCGTGAACCGCAGCACACCGACCTGGCGGTGCATCTCGCGCACCGCGTCGCGGGCCCGCGCGGGATAATCCGGGGCGCCGCACAACCGCCCGGCCAGCTCCGCCGACCAGAACTTGAAGTCCGGCAGGTACACGTCCACCAACCCGTCCAGCAACCGCAGCGACTCGAGGGCGTCATACGCGCTGGTGTTGTAGACGATCGGCAGGCGCAGCCCGCGTTCGATCGCCAGCGCCAGGGTCTCCACGACCTGGGGCACCACGTGCTCCGGCGTGACCAGGTTGATGTTGTGGCAACCCGCGTTTTGCAGCGCGAGCAGGAGGTCGGCGATCGCCGCGGCGTCCAGCGCGCGGCCGCGGTACCGTTGCGAAATGTCCCCGTTCTGGCAGAACACGCACCGCAGGTTGCACAGCGAGAAAAACACCGTCCCGCTGCCGCGGCGGCCGCGCAGGCAGGCTTCCTCCCCCAGATGCGGAAACGCCGACGAGACCACCGCGTGTCGACCGGTCCGGCAGAAGCCGGTCTGTTCCGCCAGGCGGTTCACGCGGCAGTCGCGCGGGCACGCCCGGCAACAGCCGAGCTGCGCGCGGGCCAGCGCCGCCCGTGCGGCGAGACTGCCGCGCACCTGCGCATCGACGTAGGCCGGTCGGAAATCGGTCATGACGAACGTCGCGTGCGCCGCGCAAGTCATACGTCCTCATTCTACCCGGCACCGGCGGCCGTCCGCCCGCCGGTGTGGGCCTCCGATCCGACCGCGGCCTCACACGCGGCCGCGCGGGATGCACCGTGTGTCTGCCGAGATCGTTGTTGCAGCGGACGTGCCGGTCGCGGCGCCCCCTACTGCACCCGGGCGGGCATGACCACCATCACGTGTCCGGCCCAGTGCAGCCGTTTCTGAAGGCCCAGAGCGGTCTCGTTGTGCAGCAGGGGCTGGTACCAGCTCTCCCGTTTGAAGATGATCTTGCCGGCGAAGAAGGTGATGCGTGGAAACTCCTTCGCCGTCGCGAGGCAGAGTTTCTCGAGTTCGTCCACCACATCCGTCCCGATCGCGTAGCGGCTGGTCGCGGGCAGCCCCAGCCGCTCGGCCAGTTCGACGTAGCGCCGCAGCGTTTCCTCCGTACGGGCCCGCAGCGCCTCGACCGAGCCTTCCCCCTTGAACTCGCCCGAATCCACGACTCCGACCGACAGGAACACGACGTTCTTGAAATGCCCCGGAAACGCCCGAAACAGGTTCATGAGCGTGTGGATGCCCAGCCCGCCGTAGCCGGCCACCAGCACGCCGGCCGTCGTCTCGAGTCGGCTCAGCGGCGGCGTCGCCGCTTTCTTGACCGCCAGGTCCGGCAGCTTCTCGAGCTGCGCGTACAGCTCGCGCAGCTTCTCGATCACCATGCGGTAGTGCCGCTTCACGCGGAAACAGCCCGCCACCAGCCCCCCGGTGATCACCAGCGTCAGCCACCCGCCCTGGTGGAATTTCTCCACCACCGTGACCACCAGAATCGTCAGGCACAGCGCCCCGCCGACGCCGAACAGCACAATGTCGCGCCACCGGCCGGTTCGCGCCGGGCTGCGAAGCGTGTGCAGCAGCATTCCGCACAGCGACAGCGAAAACGTGATGAACACATTGATGCTGTAGAGCACCACCAGCTTGTGCACGTCGCCGTTGGTGTAGAACAGCGTCGCCAGCGACGTCAGCCCCATCACCAGGATGCCGTTCTGCGTCGTCAGGCGGTCGGATAGCGCGGCGAAGTGGTGCGGCACCCACGAGTCCAGCGCCATGTTGGCCAGCACCCGTGGGCCGGCCACGAATCCCGCCTGGGCCCCCACGATCAGCAGCGCGGCCGCCGAGAGGATCGTCACCAGCGCGAACGCCCGGCCGCCGGGAATGCCGGCCGTGAGCTGGTCCAGCAGAACGGCGTTCAGCGTCTTGCCCTCCACCGGCCGCACATCCCACAGCAGGTAGAGGATCAGCAGCCCGCCGGCCGTCACGGCCAGTGAGATCGCCATATACAACATGGTGCGCTTGCCGGTCTGCACCCGCGGCTCCCGCAGGATCGGCAGGCCGTTCGAGACCGCCTCCAGGCCGGTGTACGATCCGCCGCCGAGCGAGTACGCGTGCAGGAACAGCAGCAGCATGCCGCCCAGCCCCAAGGTCGAGGCGCCGTGGGCGAACCCGCCGCGAATCTCCGCGACCGTCTCCTGAATCCGGTCGAAATGGCCGATGAGGCCCCCGCCGATCGCGATCGCGTGCGTGACGGAGAAAACCACGAAGATCGGCGCGAGCATCAGCACGGACTCGCGCACCCCCCGCAGATTGAGCAGCGCGAGCGTCGCGATCAGCGCGACGTCCGTCGGTACCTTCCACCCGTGCCATTCCGGCGGCACGAAGCTGAACAGGGCCGCGCCCGCGGCCGCGATCGAGATGGTGATCGTGAGGATGTAGTCCACGAGCAGCGCGCAGCCCGAAACAACCCCCACCCTCGGCCCGAGCAGCTTGGTCGCCAGCACGTACCCGCCGCCGCCCAGCGGGAAACGTTCGATGATGCGGCTGTATCCGGCCGCGATCACGAACACGGTCAGCGCGGTCATGCCAGCCAGACCGATCGCCAGGTACGTGTGTTCCCCCAGCGCCCGAAAGGCCTCCTCCGGCCCGTATGCGGACGAGGACAGACCGTCCGCCCCGAGCCCCACCCACGCCAGCAGCGGCACGAGCGAGATGCGATGGAACAGCGACCGGTCGCGCAGGTCGCGCGGCGGGCCCAGAACCACGCGCCGGGCCCGCGCCAGCAGCCCAGGTGTCTCAACCGGCCCGCTCATCTTCCGTCCATCATACCCCATCCGCGCCCGCCGCGGACCCACCCGACCGCCGACAGCGCAAGTTGCTTACGATCAGAAGTTTATGCCAGCGTACGCGATAGCGCCGGCCGGGCCGGCTTCAGGAAGCAGATGAATGCGGGCATCGTTGGCTCCCGGGGGCTGCGCGGTATGGTACCCCGCGTGGAGCCGTCCGAGCGAGCGCTGCACTGCCCGCGCTGCGGGTATGACCTGCGTGGGCTGCCGCAGCCGCGGTGCCCCGAGTGCGGGCTCGCGTTCGCGGCGGACGATTGGGCGGCGGGTGTGCTGCGTGAGCAGGTGCCGAGCCTCCTCGATCGTGCGGACCTTTGGCGGCCGGACGCCGTGCTCGGCGCCGCGCTGCTCGAGCTGGTGCGCGGGGCGCTGCGGCCGGGGCGGCTCGTTCGAAAGCTCGATCTCGAAGGGCGACTGGCACCGGCGGTAGTGATGCTGGGAGTCGGTGCGCTTTGGCTGTACGGCGTGTCAGCGGGGCTGCTGGCGGCCGCGGCCGTCGTTCATGAGCAGGTGAGCCCCTACGCGGCCCTGAAATGGGCGCTGGTGGAGGCCGCGCCGCGGGTGGTGGGGCTGGGGCTGGCGCAGGCCGGGCTGGGGCTGGTGCTGGTCGCGGACCGTCGTTTTCTTAGGGTACGGCGGGTGACAACGCGGCACGTGCTTCGGCTCGCGAGTCACTGGCTGCCGGCGTGCGCGGCGTGGCTGGTGGTGCCGATGGGGATTGCGACGCTGGCGCTGCCGGAGGCGGGCCTGGGTCTCGCACCGTTGTGGACCGCGCTGCCGCTGGTGCCGTTCGCGGTCGGGCCGGTTGCCGACCGGCGGCGGACGCCCGGGCTGGGCCGCGCCGTGCTCGCGCTCGGCGCGCTGGCCGCCGCGGCCGGCCTGCTGGCAGCGGCCCGCTGGGTGCTGCCGGAGAGCCTCGAGCCGGGAGTAGGGGTCTATTTCTGAGCGGCTACTATGGGTGGGGCATTCGACAGATGCGGGCAAGATCCTGAACCACTTTCATCGCGCTCCCGCCGTTGCTTGCGGGGTGAGGGACCCGAACCAAACGGATTCTGCCCCAATTAGTTGGAATGACGGATTCTGAAACTGCCCCGGCCGACTTGGACGCAACCCCGATCGGCAGGCTCGTCGGTGTGCTCTTACCGATGACAAGTACTATATCGGGTTCGAGGACGCGCAGTTCATGCGCCAGAAGGAGCTGCGGGCAACGCTCGCGCATCGGCGGCCTGGGCACTGACCCGCGCCAGGGCGGGGAGCATTTGATTGCCTCACAGTATGCGAGCTTCGTCAACGCATCTTGCAGCCGGTCAAAATCGTCTTCCACCTTGCGTCCGTTGCGAGTGACTCCGCAGTCGGTGATCTTCCAGTCATCAAACAGCAACAGACTCGCATATGTGGCTAGGCGATGATAGAAGACGGAACCGCCGTACCCCGAGTTCGCGAAGTGCCGCTTCTTGCCCTTTGCGAGCAGGTCGCCCGCTGCTCTGATCAGGTCGGAGAGCGCTCCCGGTCCGCCCCAGGTCACGAGGTTCAGGCCCAGACCCACCAGGCGCGGGCTCTGGCATGCGTAGCCAACTCCGACGTAGCACACGCTCAACTCATTCCATTTGGCTTCGATCCCAGTTCTAAGGTGCGAGAGGTAGTGTCAATTCCTGTGTAAATTGATTTTCGGGGCATCCGTCACGTTCGTT
>CAZMCT010000047.1:0-25705 GCA_964564785.1 uncultured Planctomycetales bacterium | reverse complement strand
GCTCATGCACGAGGGTCCGCACCAGCGCGGCATCGTCGCGGCCCGCCGCGCCGTACAGCACGATGCGCCGCAGTAGCGGGTCCCATTCGCCGTGCACCCGGCGACCGGGGAGCGCGAACCCCTGCGCCCGCACCGCCAGCCCGACGCCCAGGTCGGTACACGACTCGCGCGGGCGCGCGAAGTCGAACCGCCGCAGCAGCTCGTCCACTGTGCAACGCCTCGCCAACCCTGCTCCACCTTCTGTGCCGAGTCCCGCCGCACTTACCGGTCGAGCCCCGTGAGTCCGAAGATCATCAGGCTGCCGGCCGCCTCGCCACTGCGAATCGTGAGCCGGGCCGGCGGCACAGCGGGCCGCGGATTGTCCCACAGCAGCACGCGCAGGCCAACCGGCGTGCCGCCGGCCGTCGTGCCGGTCCAGACCAGCGGGGCCTCCGCGGCCGGGCTCAGATCGGTGTAGGCGAACGCCTGCTGGCCGTACCGCAGCGGGACGGCCTGCGCCTGTCCGTCGGCGTACGTCAGGATGCACTCGGCGACCACGGCGCCGGCCTCGCAGGCGAAATTCGTCGCGTGCAGCAGAGCGAGCTGCGCGGCCGGCTGCCCCAGTTCGAGCTCGACCACACTGGGCAGGTTCGTGTCGGGTGTCAGCTTGCTGCGCAACACGAGCACGTCGGGCTGCGACTCGTTGGAGCTCTCTGGGCCGAGGTCGAACATCAGACCGGCGAGTGCGGTGCGTCCGCGCGGCGCAGCGGACAGATCGTGTTCGGCGCCCAGTGCGAACCAGTTGGCCGCGCCCGACCCCTGTCGCAGGTAGTTGCAGACGCAGCTCAGGTCGGCGGTCCAGCCGCGGCGATTCGCGGGCCTGAGCGTGCTCAGTCCCATGCGGTCGAGGAACACCGCGCCGGCGGGAAAGTGCTCCGGGTCCGGCGGCTGGTCGGCGTTCCACGCCGCCTCGGCTGCGAGCACGTACGCGGCGTACTGGTGCATCTCCTTCCGGAAGCTCGCCGGATCGAGCGAATAGCCCGCCCAGGTCGTCTGGAGCAGTCCGCGGGCGCCGGCGTCGTATGCTGCGCGGGCGAAGTGGACGATGTTCCGCGGCTGGCTCCAAGTGGCCGCGATCACCTCGTGGCCGGCGTCCTGGAACAGCTTGAGACTGTTGTACTGCGCGGGCTCGGCGCCGACGTAGTGCCAGTCCGTGATGATGATGTCCTTCGGCAGCGCTGCCCGCTGACGCGCCGCGGCCTCCGGTCCGGCCGCGTGCGTGGCGTCCGGCGCCTCGCCCTTCGCCAGCAGCATATCGCCCCACATCATCGTTCGGACGCCGCGCTCGGCCAGCCAGTCGTGCAGTCGCAGCGTGTCCTGCACGAAGATCTGCTCGATCGAGAGTCCCCGCGTGCTCTCGCGATACGGCCAGCGGCCGCGGTGGTCGAACTCGTCATGTCCGATGTGCAGTGCCTTGGGTCGAAAAAGCTCGAGCGCCTCCGTGTAGATCGCGAAGAGGAAATCGTACGTCCGCGGGTTGGTGACGCAGTACGCCCACTTCGCCTCGGGGTCCTCCGCCAGGTCGAGGTTCCGGTCGTTCGTAAACATCCATTGGCAGTGGCCCAGGGCCATCACCAGCGGTGTGACCTCGATCCCGAGTTCGCGGCAGACCGCGAGAATCTTCCGCACGTCGTCCTTCGGCATGCCGAACTCGGGGTGGTGAATCTCGGGGGCCGAATCCCACTCGATGTACTCGCATTCGAGCACCAGGTGGTTCAACTTCAGGGCCGCGATCACGTTGCGCAGCAACTGCTCGTGCAGCGCCGCCCCCTGCCCGCCGGTGAACTGGTGCACCCCGCGGAACGGCAGGCTCGGCCAGTCGCGGATGGTCGCGCCGCGAAAAACCACCGCGCCGTCCGGGAGAACGTGCAGGAGCTGAATCAGCGTGCGGACGCCGTGCCGGAAGCCCGCCGCGTCGCCCGCGGTAATCGCGATGCGCTCGGGCGTCACCCGCAGCTCGTACCCCTCGGCCGGCAACCCGTCGGCCGCGGCTGCCCGCAGGTATTCGAGCGGTGGGCCGGCCTCCGCGGCGGCGTCGGGGCGTGCCTCGTGACCGAGGCGCTCCGCGCTCGAGCGCCGCAGTTCGGCCGCCGCGGGTTCCGCCTCATCGCAGTCGGACGCGACAATCGCCGACGCGTCCCGCCCGCGGTCGCCGGCCAGCGCCCGCTCCGCGGCCACGAGCTCACCCGAGAACGTGCATTGTTTCGGGCGCGGAACCAGCAGCGGCTCTTGGGCCGGCCAACTCTGCGCGTCCGCACAGGGGGTGATCGCGAGCCGTGCCCGCAATGGTGTCGCGTCCGTGCCGGCGTCGCGAGCGGCCGGCAGGTGATATCGCACGTGGTAGCGGACACTCGCCCCGCCGCGAATCCGAGTGCCCCGGTCGCCGAACCAGAAGTAGGGATCCTGCGGGCTGGCCCACTTGTCCCGCCGGAAGTCGTAAACAATCAACTCGCCCGGGGCTTCCAGCACCTCGATGCGCAGCGGGCCGCTGCGGCCGTCGAACACCACCTCCCGGAAACCGAGCGCCACCTGCGTGTCCTTCACGTCGCTGCCGCGCGGCGTGACCGGCACCGTGCCGCTCACGGTCCGGCCGTCCGGCAGCGTCGCGGAGAACGGGCAGCCGACCAGCAGCGTCGGATTCAGCGCCCCCATCCGCCATTGCAGCAGCGCGACCGCGTCCGCCTTGAGGATCCGCCCTTCGAACACCTGCTCGAGCGTCCCATCCGCGCTGAGCGTCAGCGTTTCGGTGGCTTCGAATTCGTCTCGCTCGCCCTGGTGCGTGATGACGAGCTGTTCCCCCGCCGCGCTCGCCTGCCGTTGGGCGCCCGCGACCGCAGCCGAGGTCGGACCGACGTAGTAGTGCGGCGCCCAGGGCGGTGTAGTGACCACCAGCTCCGAGTGCCGGATCACTTCCAGACCATCACAGCGCACGCTCAGGCCGCCGCGGCGTGGCGTCAGCTCGACCACGACGTGCCCCGCCGTCAGTGTCTGCCGCGGCGGGTCGTCGGCCACGCTCCACGCCGCGATCACCGGCAGCAGCAGCAATCCGAGCGGACCCGTGCGTCTCATCGCGCTCCCGCACTCGGGCCGGCCGCTGGCGACCCGCGCCGCAACGCGGCCCGCGCTGCCTCGGCCATCCTAGACGCCGAACGCCCGCTGGAACTCCGCCACGTCGGGCAGATCCACGTCCGTGTCATCGTCGAAATCGTACGCCTCGCAATCCACCCCCACCGGGTCGCCCGCCGGCCCGCTCACGCAGCCCGGCAGCCCCGCGAAATCGCCCGCATCCACGTCCCCATCCCCGTCCGCATCGCCCAACGCGTATCCGCTCAGCACCAGCTTGACCGCATCCGCCGACGTGTACTCGCCCGCCCCGCTCCCGGCCGTGTCCAGCTCGACCACCGTCCGGAGCGGCCCGGCCGCGAAGCTCCAGCGTCCGAGCGGGACCCAGCGTCCGCCATCCACGCGCTGGTCCACGAGCACCACCGTGTCGCCGTTGGCGTGCGTGACGGTGTACGGGGCCGCATCGTTGCGGTTGGTCGACTGCGTGTACCAGGCATAGACGCTGTAGCGGCCGCCGCGGGGAATCTCGGTCGCGAAGCGGGCCTGGCGCGCCGCGCCGCCGGCCGCGACGCGCGAGTCGAACCGGAAGAAGTCCGGCTGGGCCGAGTTGGTCCAGGTCCCGACTTCGCTGTAGCGCGGCGATCCGTCGAGATTGTCAATAATGATCTGTAGCATGCGGTCGCTGGCGAACGGGTTGTAGGCCGCCGCGGCCCACGGCTGACCCGTGGTCGGCAGGTGGTCGATCTCGTCCTGAATCGCGATCACGGGCGGGTCGTACGAATGATAGACCCATAGGCAGCCGTGCAGGATCGAGTGGTCGCGAGCATATTCAAGCTGGTCGGCCACAAGTGACCAGTCGTCCAGTTCCATCGCGCGATAGCCGACGCCGAGGCGGTCGAGGTGGGCCGGGGCCTGGGCGAGCTGGATGTTCAGCTCGGTCTGAAATCCACTCAGTGTCGTCTGGTACATCTGCGGCATCACCAGATCCATGTACCCGCCGGCCACCCAGCTCGACCAGCGCTGCATGTGCTGCGTGATGCCGTACGAACCGGTCGGCGCGCTGGACACGACGATCTCGGGGTTGATCGCCTGGATGGCCAGATAGCACTCCTGCACCACGTGGTTGACCAGTTCCTCGCGGAATGCGACCCATTGCGGATCGTTGACGTTGTTGGGCGGCGACTGGCCGTACTCGGCGATGTAGAGCAGTGTCGTGCAGTCCTCGTATCCGTACTCCCGCCCGTTGGTCTTCTTGCCCCAGCGCAACCGATCGAGCTGGATGTCATCAAAGTTGTAGTTCGCGGCCAGCTCGCTGCTCATCGCTACCATGAGATCGACAACGGCGTCGCAGCCGGGGCTCAGGAACACGAAGCCTCCGTTCTCGCCCGTCACCGGGTCGTCAAAACGGTCCCGCGCGAGCCACTCGGGGTGCGCCACCGCCAGCGGGTGATTCGCCAGACCCACCGCCAGTCCGTATTCGAACCACGCCCCGACCTTCAACCCCTCCTCGTGGAAGATCCGCACCAGCTTCTCGGCCCAGTCCACCGTGGGGGCGCCCCAATTCCCGCCCGCCGCTTTGTACGCCCGCGACGGCCAGTACACCGTGGCGCCCGAGTACATTGCCACGTACACCGTGTTCATGTTCCCGGCCCGGATGTTCTGCGCGATCGCCCGCAACTGATTGTCCGTCTTGTTCAGGTACGTGTACTGCGTGAGCCAGCACGCGCGCACCGCGGGTTCCTCCGTGCGCGCCGCACCCCCCGCGAGAACCCGCTGCTCCGCCCGACAAGCGCTCGCGTTCCACAAGCACACCATCAGCAGCACGCGCACCGCACGGTTCATGTTCTTCAAGCTCCAGCCACCAGCGCCGGCCGTGACTCGCTCAGTGAGTTGGCACCGGACAAAATGATTATATAATGTTCGACGCGGCCGCCGGCAAGCCCAAGGGCCGCTCCCGGACGGGCTCGGCGCCCGGACCGGGCGGCCGGCCGCGCTGCCCGTCCGGAGGCGTGCCATGCGGATCACGGGAACGTTCCTGGATGAAATCACGCACGATATTCCGAGCCAGAACTGGGGGCCGGACGAATGGGCCGCGGACTTCGCGGTAATGCAGAAGATCGGAATCGACACCGTCATCATTATCCGCAGCGGCTACCGCGAGTATGCCATCTTCAATTCCTGGGTCCTGCGCGAGCACCGTCCCATGCTGCCGGTGCGCATCAACCTGGGCGAGCTGTTTCTGGATCTCGCGGCGCGCCACGGGATGAAGCTCTTCTGGGGCATCTACGACCCCGGCGACTGGGCGGTCAACGCGGAGCACGCGCTCGCCGTCAACAAGGAGTTCATGCGCGAAGTGCGCGAGCAGTTCGGCAGTCATCCTGCTTTCAGCGGCTGGTACATCACGTTCGAGCTCTCCCGCGCCAATCCGCAGCAGGTCGAACTTCTGCTCGCGGCCGGTCGCCATGCCAAAGCGCTCGATCCCGACCGGCCGACGTTGATTTCCCCGTACATCGCCGGCACCAAGGCCCCCGACCAAAACGGCCGGCTATCCTGCGAGCAGCACGCGGAGGAATGGCGGCAGATCTTCAATCGCATCCGCGAGTGCATCGACATCGTCGCGTTCCAGGACGGCCACATCGACTACCTCGCGCTGCCCGAATACCTCACGACGAATCTCCGGTTGGCGACCGAGGCGGGCATCCGGTGCTGGT
This sequence comes from uncultured Planctomycetales bacterium, assembly GCA_964564785.1. Lineage (GTDB taxonomy): Bacteria > Planctomycetota > Phycisphaerae > UBA1845 > Fen-1342 > CAZMCT01. The sequence goes on along the minus strand of CAZMCT010000047.1, from coordinate 19,892 downwards.
CCAACGTCGAAACCTTCGATCGGGACTTGCCAATCAAGTTTCCGCCCATCGACTGGCGTAAGCTCGAGTTCAAGATGGATGCGGCCCGCGAGGCCGGCGTCGAGAAGCTCATCACCTTCGAGTTCTCGCACTTTCTCAGCCCGAACTCGATGTACCCCAGCGCCCGAACGTTGTTTCGCCGCTACTGCGAACGGCTGGGCCTGAAGGCGGAGGAAATATCGTAAGTGGCACCAATATAACAACTTATGATCCAGCCCCTGATGCGGGTCAACCGGGGCGTGAGTCTCTTCAGGAGGCCCTTGCGACGCATCTCATAATTATATAACATGTTGGTGGACGCATCCGCCGCGTCGGCGGGTGCCGATCGCACGGGACGCACGGGTCCGCGAAGCGCGGGCTGCGATCCCGCAGGGGCGGAGGTTCCGACCGGACGGCGGTCGGAGGCACACACATGTCCGCACCGTAAGGCCAGTTCCAGAGGAGGAGACACGATGAGAGGCAGATTCCATGTTGCCGTGCTCGCGGCCCTGAGCCTGTGCCTGGGCGCGAGCGCCGATCAGATCCCACTGCTGCACACCGCGAGCATTGACCTGGGGGCTTATTTCAACGGTACTTCCGGCTACGGCGACAACCCGCTGTCGGTCGCGTTCGACGGCACCAATGCGTACGTCGGCGGCCTGAAGAACACGACCGGCAGCCCCGCGACAGTCGGCGTCGTCCGCATCGACAACGTGATCGGCGGCGTGCCGAGCTTCGTGCCGCTGCCAGACACGCTCATCCCGGCGGTGCCGAACACCCGTGGCATCGATGCGCTCGCGTTCGACCGGACGCTCGGCGCCCTGCTGCTGGCGCACGATTCCGGGTCGGCCGCCAGCAGTCTGATCCGCCGCCACAATCCGGACGGCACGGTGGTCTGGACGCTGCCGAATCCACAAGGCGCGCGGCCGTTCGCGCTGGCCGTCGATCCGGTCGGCAACGCGGGCGCTCCGGGCGTCGCGTTCCTGACGCAGGGCAGCGGGCGCAGGCGGCTCCTGTCGCTGGTGGACGGCAGCACGATCTACGACGGCACCAACGGCGGCATCGTCAACACCGACCCCGATTCGGGCTCGACGTGGCGCGCCGTCGCCTTCGATAGCGTCGGCAACATCATCGTTCAGAACCAGACCGCGATCGGCTACGGCGTGCGGCAGAACGCGAACCAGTGGGCGGACCTGGGCGGTACGCTGAACGTCACCGAGCGCTCGCTGCTGAAGGGCACCAACGCGAACCTGGTCGGTCAGGGCGTGGCGATTCTCGAGGGGTTCGGCTCCGACCTGATCGCGGTTTCGAGCCGCAATCTGACGCAGTACACCGATGCGCTCGGCAACGTGCAGCCCATCGACAAGCTCCGCGTGCACATCCGCAACCTCGACGGCTCGACGGCTGGGCTCACGCAGCTTGACCTTGTGGGCGACGAGAACGGCATCGGCACGCCGTGGACCGGCGACATCAAGAACCTCGCCTTCGGCCTCGACGCCGCGGGTGTGCCGACCCTGCTGGTGGCGAGCTTCGTCGAACGCCGGCTGGACGTGTATCAGATTCCCGAGCCGGGCGCCCTGGTGCTGCTGGCGCTGGGTGGTCTGGCCCTGCTGCGGCGTCGCTAGCCGCGGGCGGCCGGCGCAGAAGGACGCACGGGCGGCGGGGCGGCGCGTCGCCCGTGCCGGCCCGGGGGAACGCGCGGGCGGCCGCGCGCCAGGACAGGAGATGCGGGCATGAAACGCACTGGACACGGATTCACGCTGATCGAACTGCTCGTTGTCGTCGCGATCATCGCGCTACTCCTCTCGATCCTGCTCCCGGCGCTCGGCAAGGCCCGCGAGAACACCAAGGTCACGCTGTGCACCAGCAACGTGCGCCAGGTCGGACTGGCGTTCCAGTTCTACGGCCAGGAATTCGGCGACCAGCCCCCGCCCAACCGCGCCACGGGTGACACCCCGGGTGCCCCCCTCGGCACCCCGCCGGATTACATCGACATGGACTGGTGGTACTACGCCCACATGATTCCGAAGTACATTCCGGGGCGCAAGAACTCCCAGACCAACGCCGCATTCACCGGCGTCTTCCAGTGCCCGTCCGACCCGACCTCCGGCCGCGCCGTGACCATGAACATCTTCGCCAGCAACTATCCGCTGGGGAAGCCGCGGGCCACCGACTACATCCGCGGCTTGCCGTTCAACCCCTTCAAGGTGCGTGATCCGGCCCAGTTGCTGCTGCTGGCCGAGGGCCAGGCGGTGTTCTCGAACATCGATCCTCTGACGGGGCAGTCCGACGGCCTGTACGGCACGCGCTATTTCATGGGCGGCCAGGGGAACTCGATCTACCGCAAATGGGCCAAAGTCGCGGAGCAGGGGCAGCGCGGCCCATACTACGGCTACGTCAATTTCGAGCGTCACAAGGGCCGGGTGAACATCCTGCTCAGCGACCTGCACGTCGAGACGCCCAAGCGCGAGCTGCTCGTGGCGCCCGACCCGAACAATCCCAGCATGTACGTGTCCACGTTGAAGATCCGCTGGTCCCCCGAGGACCCGGACTGGAATCTACCTACTCCGCCCTGATACCGATTCGTGACGGGACAAAAGGAGCATCTTTATGGCACGCAATCGTCTTTCCGCGATTCCCGGGGTCGTTCTGATCCTGCTGACGGCCGCAGCGGCCCCGGCCGACATGTGGCTCGAAACCACCATCGATCTCGGGGCGTTCTTCGGGCCGGTCGGTAACAACCCCATGAACGTCGTCTCCGACGGCAGCTACGCCTATGTCGCCGGCTACAACGGCTCCGGGGGCGACCGCGAGATCGGCATCCTGAAGATCAGCCTGACCGATCCGAACGACGCCTTGGAGCTGACCTCTTCGATCCAGACCGTCAACAATTCGCGTTTCTACGACGCGCAAGTCATCCGCGACGGGATTCTGTACGCCCTGATCGATCGCCCGCTGGGCAACAACACCTGCAACCTCCGGGCCATCGACGTCGCCACCGACACCCTGGTCGCGACGTTCGACGGCGATGCCGGTAACGGCAACGGCATCCTCGCGGGCACGAACTTCCCGATCGCCTGCTCGTCGCCGTTTCCCGGTGGCGGTCTGGCATTCGACCCCGGCTTCGGCGGCACGGACAGCGGCCTCTCGATCCTGCCTTGGGGTGCGGGCCGGCGGGCCCTGTTGGACATCGACACGGGCATCACGCTCTGGGACACCAGCGACGGTATGGCGATCACCGATATCAGCGGCGCCTGCCCGGTGGCCGACGCATCCGCCTGGCGCGACCACATCTACGACGCCGACGGGAACGTCTGGGGCCGCCGCTCGAACCAGGTGCAGGGCGCGATCCGCGGCGGCGGCAACGCCATCAGCTCCTGGGTCCACCTGACCGACGAGCTCAACGAGGACGGAACGCCCCGAGTCGGCTGCGGCGACGGCCAGCCGATCGCGCTTCGCAAGGCGCCGTTCGTCATCGGCCAGCACATCGAGCTGTTGCCGGCCGCATCCGCGGGGACCGACCAGGACCTGCTGATCTTCAACGACCGGGCCGCGGGCAGCGGCGGCCAGCTCATCGAGAACGTCGTGAAGACCGTCACGCTCACCGGGGCTCTGCCGAACCCGCCGTTCGTGCTGCGCAACGCGGACGGCACCCCGCTGGCCGGCATCCAGGGCGTCGCGCTCTACGACTTCTACTACCTGGCCGCCAGCGACCAACTGCTGGTGCTCGACTTTTCGAACCGCCAGCTCCTGGTCTTCGGCACGAATCCGCCCAGCCAGGTCTGTTTCGGCGACCTGAACTGCGACGGCCAAATCGGCTTCGCGGACATCAACCCGTTCGTGTTGTACCTGTCCAATTTCGACGCCTGGCAGGCGGCGTTCCCGGGCTGTGAGCCGCGCAACGGAGATCTGAATGACGACGGCCTGTATCCCTCGTTCGGCGACATCAATCCTTTCGTGACCCTGTTGTCCAACAGCCAGGGGCCCTGCCCGTAGAGCTCCGGCGCATGATGCCGCGCCGGTGGGTGCGATCCCGCCTGCGCGCCGCCCGCCGATCCCCGGTGCGGCGGATCACCGGCCGGCCGAGTGGAAGCCGGGCGAGTCGCGAGGTGACGATGTGTAGTATGTTGTCGTTGCCGCAGGTGGACGCGCGCGATCCGACGCCGAAGTACCTGCAAGCGCGGGAGATCCTGATCGACGCGATCCGCGCCGGCCGGCTGGCGCCCGGCTCGAAGTTGCCGTCCACCAAGGAAATCAGCGAAGTCTTCAACATCAGCCTGATCACGGCCCACAAGGCCCTGGAGGGGCTGGTGGAGCTCGGGTGGCTGCGGCGCGAGGTCGGGCGCGGCACCTTCGTGCGCGACGACGTCGATCCGGCCAGCACCTCGCAGCGGCCGCTGCGCCTCGGGCTGATCATCGATCAGCAGGTCAACATCGACGACTACTACCACGGGACGCTGATCAACGCCCTTCGCCGCCAAGCCCGCGCCGACACGCGGCGGGTCGATTTCTTCTTCCACGACCGGCTCGAACCGGGCGACCACGGCTCGCGCGAGGTCGGGTCGATTTGCCTGCATCCGCCCTTTGAGTCGCAGCCGCTGGTCGAGCGCCTCGCGCAGACGTCGCCCGTGGTCATTCTGGGCGGCAGCTTCGCCAGTTCGCCGGTGCCCGCGGTCGATTGCGACAACGCCAGCGGCACCCAGGCGGCCGTGCAGCACCTGCTCGGTCTCGGCCACCGGCGGTTTCTGATCCTGTCGGGGCCGCTGAACCTGAGCAACGCCCGCGACCGCGCCGACAGCGCCGTTGCGGAGCTCGCGGCGCACGCGGTGCGCGTGGCGCCGCGCGACGTGGTCGTCTCGCGCGACAGCGTACTGCTCGATCCCGCCACCGAGCAGGCGCTCATCTGCCGGCTGCTCGAGCACGACCGCCCCACGGCCGTCGTCGCCGGCGGTTTCTACCTGGCGCTGGCCACGATGCAGGCCGTCCGCCGGGCGGGGCTCCAGATCCCCGCCGACGTGTCGGTGGTCGGCTTCGACGATCCGGCTTCGGCCCCCTTGTTGGATCCGCCGCTCACCACCGTGCGCCAGCCGCTGGAGCTGATGGCCGCGCGGGCCTACCAGATGGTGCGCGAAGCCATCGACGGCAACCGGGCCGCCCTCGCGTCGCATTGCCTGCCGATGGAGCTCGTCGTGCGCCGCTCGACCGGCCCGGCCCCTCAGCCGATGTAGACGGCGCGTTCGGCCCGTCGGCGATGATCACCTCCGTGCTACAATTCGCGCAGCAGTTCTGCGCACAGCAGCAGGGCGCGCGGCAGGTGGAACGGGCCCTTCCAGAGGCCGCCCTTCAGCGGCGTCGACACGCGGCCGTCGCGGTGCAGGTAGCCGAACCATTCGCCGAACTCGCCGTCCGCGAAATGCCCGAAGCTCCACTCGTGCAACCGTTGAAACCACGCCGCGTAGCGGTCCGCCCCCGTCATTCGCCACGCCAGCAGCGTCGCGATCAGGGCCTCGTTGTGCGGCCACCACAGCTTCAGGTCGTGCTCGAGCTGCACGGGCGGACGCCCCTCGACATCGACGAAGTACAGCAGTCCGCCGTGCTCGTCGTCCCACCCGCGCTCCAGCGCGTAGTCGATCATCCGCAGCGCGGGCGCCACCCGCCGAGTGTCGTTCCGCCGTCGCGCCACCGCCAGCATGAACCAGGCGCACTCGAGCACGTGCCCCGGGTTCATCGTGCGGCCGTCCGGTCCCGCCACGCGCTGCCCCTGCGGACCGACGGTCTCCAGCACGCAGCGCCGCTCGTCGTCGACGAAGTCGCGCTCGATTTCGTCGCAGCAGCGGTCGATGAGCAGCTCGTATTCCGCCGCCGCCGCCGCGGCCGACGGTAGCCGGGCCAGCTCGTCCGCCAGATTCAGCAGGCACATCAGCGGCGAGAGTGACTTCATCGGGCGTACCTGCGGATTGACCTTCGGTGGAATGAGGCCGGGGGTTTCCACATAGCGGCGGAAGCGGCCGAAGAGGTCGACGGCCCGCGCCGACCATTCCTCCGCCCCCGTGGCCCGCGCCAGCGCAATGTACGCGAGCGTCGCGAAGACCTCGCTGAACGCGTAGCGCCGCATCCGGAGCGGGGCTCCGCGGCGATCCACCAGGAAGTACATCTTGCCCTGCGCGTCGAAGCAGTGCCGCGCCAGGAAATCGGCCCCGTGCCGGGCCAGGTCGAGCCACTCGGGCCGCCGCTCCACCCGCTCGTACAACGTCGCGTACAGCCAGGTCGCCCGGCCCTGAAACCACACCGGCTTGTCGGTGCTGTACAGCACGCCGCGCCGGTCGACGCACGTGAAGAACCCGCCGCACTCGCGGTCCACCCCGTGCCGTTGCCAGAACGGCACGACGTCCTCCAGCAGCGCGCCGCGGTAAAACTCGGCCAGTCGTCCCAAAGACTCCGCTGTCATCCCGACATCCACCGCCTCGGGGCCCGCCGAGCGCCGGACCCGCGGCCACGTTTGCCGCTGAGCGACTGCGAGGATACACTCTCACCGCGGCCGGCGATACGGGCGCCGCCGGCCCCTGCGGACGGCGCCCGCGGGGTCGGGATCGAGCATGAACTGGTCGGAACTCGCGGTCCACGACACCTACGACGTCGTCGTGGTCGGCGGCGGCCCCGCCGGCTGCGCCGCGGCCATCGCGGCGGCCGAGGAAGGCGCCCGCACGCTGCTGGTCGAGCGCTACGGGTTCCTGGGGGGCATGGCCACGGCCGCCCTCGTGCCCGCCTGGTGCCCGTTCACCGATCAGCGCCAGCCGATCATTCGCGGACTGGGGCTCCAGATTCTCGAGGAGATGAAAGCCGGAATGCCGCACCTGCCGGCCGAGCTGCTGGACTGGGTTCCGATCGACCCCGAGCGCCTGAAGGTGATCTACGAGCAGCGGGTGACCGCGGCCGGGGTCACCCTGCTGTACCTGACGCACTTCGTGGATGTCCTCGCGGCGGCGCCGCGGCGGCTGGCCGGAGTGGTGCTGCACAACAAGTCCGGGCTCCAGCGCATCGACGCCCGGCTGCTGGTCGACTGCACCGGCGACGCCGACGTGGCCGCCGCCGCGGGCAACCCGTTCCAGCAGGGGGACGACGAGACCGGCGAGATGCAGCCGGCCACCATGTGCTTCGTGCTGGCCGGCGTCGACAACCGCGTGCTCCAGCCGTGGCTGTGGGCCGATAACGCGAAGAACTTGCTGCTGCGTCCGGCCATCGCGGCGGCCAAGGCGGCCGGCGACCTCAACATCGTGGAGGAGGCCGCGAACGTCGCGTACCAGTCGCCGACCACGATCGGGCTGAACTTCAGCCACGTTTTCGACGTGGACGGCACCGACGCGGCGTCGCTGTCTCGCGCCCTGTACGCGGGGCGTCAACTGGTCCAGCATCTTACGGCGTTCGTGCGCAAATACCTGCCGGGTTGCGAGAATGCGTATCTCGTGAACAGCGGCGTGCAGATCGGTGTGCGCGAGACTCGCCGCATCGTGGGCGACTATGTGCTCACGCTCGATGACTACCTCGCGCGGCGCACGTTCCCGGACGAGATCGCGCGCAACGCGTACTACATCGACATCCACCTCTCGAAGCGCGAGTGGGAGCGGCACGTCGGGCAGCCGATCGACTGGGATTCGAAGTCCCACCGCTACCAGCCCGGCGAGTCGCACGGCATTCCGTATCGCTGTCTGCTGCCGCGCGCGCTCGACAACCTGCTGGTGGCCGGGCGCTGCATCAGCACCGACCGGGCGGTGCAGGGCTCGACGCGCACCATGCCGAACTGCCTGGCCATGGGCGAGGCGGCGGGTTGCGCGGCCGCCCTGGCTGTTCGTCAGCATGGGGGGCTGGCACGCGCCGTCGAGGTCGAGGTCCTGCGCGCCCGGCTGCGGGCGCGGGGCGCATACTTACCGTGAGGGCCGCCACCGATGAGCCATCGCTGCGGGCGCGGCGGGTGGAAGGGATGCACGCATGGAGAACGAGATCGAAAGCGTGGCACGCCGCCTGGCCGTGTTCAGCCAGGAGGTGCTCGAGCCGCGCATGTACCCGCGCACTGTGCCGCTGGCGGCGGCGGTCTTCCAGTGCGCCCAGCCGATCCCATATGCCGCGGCAGTTCGGCAGGAATACAAGCCCGTCCCGCCCGGCTGGCGCTGGGGCCCGCTCTGGTCCACGGCGTGGTTCCGGCTGCGCGGGCAGATCCCGGCCGACTTTGCGGGTCGGCCGGTCGTGCTGCGGTTTTCCAGCGGGACCGAGGCCTTGTTGTGGGACAACGGCATCCCGCGACAGGGGTTCGATCCGAACCACCGCACGGCCTTGCTGGCCGGCGCCGCCCGCGGCGGTGAGCCCGTCGAGCGGTTTGTCGAGGCCGCCTGCAACCGGCCGCTCGGCGCCACGTTTTTCTGGTGGGAAACGCCCGACGAGCGTGCCCGCTGGCAGCAGCCGGAGCCGGGACAACTGGACCTGTGCGAACTGGCGATCTACGACCCGGCCGTCTGGCGGCTGTGGTGTACCTACGAGTTCGCGCGGCGGTTGCTGTTGCTGCTGCCGGAGGATGTCCCCCGCACGCGCCGCTTGCGGGCCGTGCTCGAGGAGGTCACCGCGCGTCTGGCCGCGGATCCGGGTGCCGCGGCCGCCGAAGCCGAGGCCGTGCTGAAGGCAGCGCTGCGCGGCACGCCGCCCACACGCACCCACTGCCTGGCGTGCGGGCACGCGCACATCGACACCGCCTGGCTCTGGACGCTGCGCGAGGCCCAGCGCAAATGCCTGCGCACGTTCGCGTCCGCCGTGACGCTCATGGAGGAATATCCCGAATTCCACTTCCTGTGCAGCCAGGCCCAGCACTACGCGTGGGTCGAAGCGCAGGCGCCCGAGCTGTTCGCACGAATCGCGGCGCGGGTTCGCGAGGGACGCTGGGAGGCGGCCGGCGCCATGTGGGTCGAGTGCGACGGCAATCTGCCCTCCGGCGAGTCCTTCGTGCGGCAAATCCTGCACGGCACGCGTTACTGGAACGCGACGTTCGGCGCGCACGCCCCGCAGCGGCTGCTGTACCTGCCGGACACATTCGGTTTCTCGCCGGCGCTGCCGCAAATCATGGCGCAAAGCGGGCTCGACACCTTCATCACCAACAAGCTCTCCTGGAACGACACGAACGAGTTCCCGTACGTGAGCTTCCGCTGGCGCGGCCTGGACGGCAGCGAGGTGCTGGCCCACTGCACCCCCGGCCGCGATTACAACGCGACGCTGACCCCGGCCGAGCTGCGGCGCGGCGAACAGGAGCTCGCCCGCAAGGGGGGCGCTGCGCCGATCGTCTGGTTCCAGCCGTTCGGCTACGGCGATGGCGGTGGCGGACCCACCGCCGAGATGATCGAGAACGCACGGCTGGCCGAAACCTGTGAAGGCCTGCCGCGCGTCACGCTGGCCGGCAGCCGGGCGTTCTGTGACGAGCTGCACCGCGAGTGGGCGGCATTACGGGCCGCCGGCCGCGACCTGCCCGTCTGGGATGGCGAGCTCTATCTCGAGTTTCACCGCGGCACGTACACCAGCCAGGCGTGGCTGAAGCGCGCCAATCGCCGGAACGAGGCGCGGCTGCGCTGCGCCGAATGGCTCGCATTCGGCGGTCCGGCCGCACCGGAGCCCGCCGCGGCCGACCAGGTCCGGGCCCGTCTGGACGAGGCCTGGAAGCTGCTCTTGCTCAACCAGTTCCACGACATCCTGCCGGGCTCGTCGATCAACGAGGTCTATGCTGAGGCCCGAGTGCAGCACGACCGGATTCGCACGATTTGCGAAGAGGTGATCCGGGCCGGTGCCCAGGCTTGGGCTACGCAGGCGGACACCGTCGGTCTGCACGCGCCCATGCTCGTCTTCAACCCCGCTTCCGCCCAGCGCTGCGGCGTCGTCGAGTGTGAAGGACAATTGCACTATGTCGAGGACGTGCCGGCCTGCGGCGCCGCGGTTCGCGACCGGACCCGGCCCACGACGGTCGCGCCGGTGGTGGTGAGCGGCCAGACCCTCTCCAACGGAATCCTCTTGGCCACGGTAGACCATTCCGGCCGCATCGTGAGTCTGCACCGCGTCGGATCGGATCGGCAGGCCGGCGGCTGCGGTCCGGCGGGCTTCCCGGCGGCACTCCATCAACTCGTCCTGTATGACGACTGGCCGCGGCGATGGGATGCCTGGGATCTGGACGCAGATTACGTCCGGTCGGCCGCACCGGTCGAGGGTCCGGCCGAGAGCTGGCAAGTGGTCGAGCGGGGGCCGCTGCGGGCGGCGATCGAGATCACGCGCTCGATCGGGCGGGCCAGTCGGCTGACGCAGCGGTTCGTACTGGCCGCAGGCTCACCGCGGCTTGATATTCAGACGCGGGTGGAGTGGCACGAGTCCCACCGCCTGCTGCGGGTGCTGTTTCCCGTGGCTGTGCGGGCGGCGCACGTGACGTGCGAGACGCAGTATGGCTATGTCGAGCGGCCGACACACGGCAACACGTCCCAGGAGCAGGCGCGTTTCGAGTTTTGCGCGCACCGCTGGATCGACCTGTCGGAACCTGGGCTGGGCGTGGCCCTGCTGAACGACTGCAAGTACGGCCATTCCTGTCGGGACAACGTGCTGGGGCTTTCGCTGCTGCGCAGTCCGAAGTTCCCCGACCCGCAGGCCGACATGGGCCCGCACGAGTTCACCTACAGTCTGATGGTGCACGCGGGCGATTGGCGCGCCGCGAATGTGGACCGGGAGGCCGAGGCGCTGAACGATCCGCTCTGGGCTCTGCCGTTGCCCGCCGACCAGAGCGGAGTTCTGCGGGGCCCGTGGGCGCCGCTGCATGTCACGGCCGCGGGCCCGGGCGGCGTCACGGTGTCGGCCATCAAGTGCGCGGAAGCGGATGAGCGTCTCATCGTACGGCTCGTCGAAACCCGTGGCGGCCAGGTCAGGGTGACGGTGGTCTGGAATCTGCACGTCGAAACGGTCGTTCCCGTCGACCTGCTGGAGCGACCCGTGAGCGTCGCGGGCTTCGTTCACGGGCCAGAGCAGCGCCGCACGACGTTCACTCTGCGCCCCTTCCAGATCATCACGCTGGCGGCCCGGCGCGGCGGAGCTCGTCGCCCGTGAACGCGCACGACTCGACCGGGCGATCGGCGCCAGCCTGTTTACGGTCCTCGCCGGGGGCCCGCTCGGCACCCGCCGACTCGGCCGCGGCGCAGCCGAGTTCCAGGCGGCCGAGCGGAGTGACGGGCGCGGCCTCCTCTCGGTCGCGACGGGCGACCCCGATCCGCAGGGAGTTGGCGGCTGTCTGGGACAGGACGCCGATCGAACGGACGGCTGGCTTGTGGAGCGCTAATCGAGCAACCCGTTCAGCACGAAGACGGCTTCCTGCCGCGGGGTGATGCCCTCCTTGAGGTCCTTCTGCAACGCCTTGAGCTCATCGCGGACCTTCTCGCGCGCCTCCCGATAGGCCGTCAGTTTCTGAGTGATCTCGGCCGGCGGCGTGTCCTGCCGGTCGAGCGCGGCGCGCAACTCGCGCTGCGTTTGAGCCACTTTGTTCTCCGGCGCGTTGGCGGCGTCGCCGCCGCGGCTGCCGAGCACGCCGCCGCGCAGCTCGCGTTGCAGCGACATGACTCTCTCGATCTTTGGGGCGAGCGTCTTCCATTGCTCGTCCGTGACACCGCTCTGTTCCTTCATGTTGTTCAGCATCCGCTCGCGCCCAGCGCCGGGCTCGCCGCCCCGGCGGAGGGGCCTGGCCGGTCCTGGCGGGGTGTCCTGCGCCAGCGCCGGCAACAACAGCAGTCCCACGAGCACGATCAGCGACCAGCTCCGAACTGACATGGTTCTGCTCCTTGAACGCGGCTCACGCGACGAGGGCCGTGATTTCGGTGCGGGGCAGCCGCATGGAGGCGGGACGCCGCGTTTTCCCGTCCGGGCGGCGGTGGCCGCGGCCGCATTGTACGCCCCGCACGGCTGCTTGGGTCAGCCCGTCGACCGCCACCGCTAATATGCAGACAAGTTTCTGTGCAGTAATGGGTTACGGCGGACGTGCGCTGCGAGGCGACGCGCTGTCCGATGCTGCGTCCGATTCACCAGGGGCAGGGGCCGGGGAGGCGGCGGATGAACTCGGACAGGTTGGCTCGGTCGGGCGGGCCCGACGCGCGCCAGAACACCGGCTGGCCGAATTCGGCGAACAGCTCGCGGCCCATGGTCTTCGCGGGGTACAAGCGGGCTTCGGCGTGGCCGTCGAGAAACGCCATGCTCGAGCGCCCCTCGTCGCCCCCGCTCGGGCCGACCCGGAGCAGGTGTCGCGTGGCGATCCGATCGATGCAGTTGAAGTTCCCGTCGGGGTAGCTGGTGTTCGTGTGGTAAGACGGGTGATCCTCGAACATCGTGACCAACCGCGACGAGGGAAAACTGACGCGTTGCCCCGCCGTGAAAGAAACCCTCTTCTGCCCGCCCGGCAACGGATTGTCGAGCGAGTCCGCGACGTACGTGAAAGTCGCCAGGCTGTCCGGGGCGCGGTAGCCGATATAGCCGTTCAGCGAGTAGCTGAGTCGGCCGTTGCCGCCGCCGCCGAGCGGTGTGTCGTCCGCAGGTCCCGGCCGGTCGGAAGGGCAGACGTACGCCGCGGGTTGCCGGAGGTAAGGGAAGAGCGTGCCTTTGCCCGGCACATCCGCGACGAACTCCGGGTCGAGGTGGTACGGCTTCTGGTACGCGGGGGTGTAGTTCAGGCCCACCAGGCGATCGCGCGCGCCGTCCCAGGTGACGCCCGCGGGCCGCGGCCACTCGCCGTCGTAGAGCGTCTGCATCCAGAACAGGCTGTGCGTGCCCGGCAGCACCTGCTCGTCGCCGACGTAGAGCAGCAGGCCGGTCATGAGCTGCCGCAGGTTCGATTGACAGCTTACGCTACGGGCCTGGTCGCGCGCCCTGGAGAGCACCGGCAGCAGAATCGCGATCAGCAGCGCGATGATCGCCACCACCGCCAGGATCTCGATCAGCGTGAACGCGCGCGGCGAAGCCCCGCGGGCCGGTCCCTGCCGGAAGGACCGCCGGACCGGGCTGCCGAGGTCGGCCGACCGCTTCTCCATCACCTTCGCCCCGCGACTTGACCGAGCGGACCAGAGATTATCGTACTCCTTTACACCATCCGTTCCAACGTGCCGCTCCTTGCGCCGGCCGGCGATTCGCCGGGGAGCGGGCCGTGAGGTCCGCGAACGCCCGCAGGCGCGGTACACTGCCCGGCACCGCCCGGCAGCGGAGTCGGGCGGGCGCATCCCGGACCTGTGGGCTTCAGGGAGATTCACGATGAAACGCGAGGAGTACCTGACTCAGCAGTTTCTCACGTTGCGACGCGAGATCGAGGGCCAGCAGACGCGGGTGTTCTGGATCGTCGTAATCGGCCTGCTGGGAATGCCGGTGCTCGGGTACGTGCTGCTGAGCGCGACGACGCAGATCTGGGTGACGCTGCCGTTCTTCCTGCTGGCGCTGATCATCCTCTACCTGGCCGAGCAAAATCACATGATCCGGGCGGGCCGCTATATCCGGCAATACATCGAACCTCACGTCGATTTCGCCCCGGCCTGGGAAGCCTGGCTCGAGCAGCACGCCGAGCTCCGCCTGGTGGACAAGCACTTTTCGTCGTGCTTCGTGGTCCTCTTCTTTTTGTACTACTTCCTGGCGATCGCGTTCTCGCTGTACCGCCTGATCACCATCGCACATGAGGACGCCACCGGCCCGGACTGGGCGATCGTGTACGGGGCGGGCGTGACGTATGCCATTGCCACCATCTGGGGCCTCTCCACGCTGGTGCGTCACTGGCATTCGCTCATCAGCCCCCCCACGCCGCCGAAGACCGACGACGATTTGACGTCCGTAAACGTGGCCGGGGATCGCTGAACACCACAGGCGAAATCAGGCAGCCGCGGCCGGCGCTGCCGCCGCTGCCCGCGGAGTCGCGTCTCCGAGCCGCCGGCGCCGCCGCAACGCAAGCCGCCCGGCGACGCGTGACTCGCGCTGCGGGACTAATCCGGCACCCGCCCCTCCTCGGCCGGCACGATGTTCAGAATCGGGCGGCTGAGCCGGCGGCCCGTGAAGTACTCGACCGTGAAGTCGACCGGCCGGCCGCCGGCTGTGAAGCGGCCGGTTTCGCTCCGTTCGCCGTGGCTGCGGCGCCACGCGTCGATCACCGGGCGGCCGTTCACGATGACGCGCACGCCGCCCGACGTCGTCACGCTGATCTGCCAACCCCCGGGCGGGACCGGCACGCGCGTGCGGGCGACGAAACCACGTGCGGGCGGCGCACGGTCCTCATCGTTCGGTTGAGAAGTGAACGACGGCTCCGACGCGGTGTCTGCGGCGCCCGCCGCGCCATCGGTGAGCAGCGCCGGATCGTCGAGCCGCGGCACGCGTAAGCGTCGCGCCGCCGGCGAGTCGGCGCTGGCGCGCCAGGCCTGTGCGTCGGCGACGGGGTCTCCATCATGCGGGAAGCACGTGACGTCCCAGACGGCGTGGAACAGCGCGCCGCGCAGTTCGTGCCGGAAAGCGCCGCCGGCGATTGACGCGGTGTAGGGATATACGCCCGGATCGGCCGCGGTCAGCGTCAGCGCGTAGTCGGGCCCCGCGCCGTCCAGCCGCCAGTCGCGCACCCCCTCCACCGTGCAGCGGGGACGCTCGGAAAAGCCGCGCAGCTCGAACGTGTGCGTTGGCCCCGCCCGCTGCCGGGACACGACCAGCGGCGAGCAGTGATCCCACGGTCCCCACTCGGTCATGATGATGTTCTCGCGGCCGGCCAGGGCGGCCCGCGCCCCGACGGGGCGTTTCGTGCCCCACACGGGGCAGGGGGGAGACGCCGGTTCCACCGGCGTTTCCGTGGACCGGGTGACAGTCGTTCCAGCCGCGGCGTCCATCGCGCGCCGGGGGTTAAGCAGCTCGTTCGGCCCGAGCGTCACCCGGCCGGGGCCGCGGAAGTGGAACGTGAGCTCGTCGGCGTCGAACACATTACCGGCGATCACGTTGCCCTCCCAGTCGGGCAGGTTGCGCCGCGCCCAGGCTGCGCGGTCCGGCGGCTGGACGTGCCACCAGAGGTGCACGCCGCACACGTTCCGCCGGAAGGTGTTGCCGATGATGCGGTTGCAGCGGCTGCTGTCGATGTTGACGCCGCCGCGCTCCAGGCCGTAGCCCGCACCGCCGTTCTCGGCGATTTCGTTGCCGAGGATCAGCGTCCCCTGCGAGTAGCCGGCCCAGATGCCGCAAATCGCGTTGCCCACCAGGCGGTTGCCGATGAAGCGGTTGTCGAACGAGAAGGTCAGCTCGATTCCGTGCGCAGCGGCGTACGAGAAGTCATTCCGGATGAGCAGATTCCGGTCGCAGCCGACGCCGGTCGGTGAGGGGCGCGCCCCGTCGGGCGCCGAGCTCGGTTGCGCCGCCAGTTCCACCGCCGCGTGCCCGGCATAGCCGAAGAAGCCGTCGCCCCCGTGCGTGGCCGAGTTTTCCGCGACGATGTTGTCGCTATCCTGCTCGAAGAACAGGAGGCCGGCCGAGTCCTGACCCCGGTTATACACCCCGTGGCTGTATCCGCGAATGCAAAAATCGCAGGCATTGCGGCTGATGATGTTGCGGCAGGAGCGCCACAGAGCGATGCCCCAGCCGGAGTTGAACGAGAAATCGTTGTCGTAGATGCGGCTGTCGGTCACGCGGTCGAGGCACAGGGCGTTCTGGCTGTGCCAGACCTTGCAGTCGCGGACGGTCAGCCGCTCGCAGCGCTCGACATAAATCGCCGCCCCGTAGGCGTCCAGCCAACTCTCGGTGTCGTTGTTGTGCGGATACAGCCAATCCTCGCCGGCTTCCCGCTCCGGCGTCGACTTGAGCCGCGCCCGCCGGCCGTCGGAGGCGTCGAGCTGCTCGAGCGTGAGATCGGGGGCGTCGCTGGCCCACACGCCGGCGCGGAAGCCGCTGATCCGGCCGCCGCGCACCGTTACGTGCCGCTGGCCGGCGATCCGCACGCCGTAGCCCTCGTAGGTATCGGGGGCCGCGCTCGGGTCGGCCCCGCGCAGGACCGCGGACGGCCCGAACTCGATCACGAGGTCGGAGGCGACGACCTGGATGACACCGTTGCGGTTTTCGTCGGCCAGAACCAGGCCGGGCGGGATCTCGATCCGGCAGGACGCGGTGATCGGCGTGTCGTCGGACCGGACGGTCACGGTCGGCAGATCGCCGGCGACCGGCCGCGTGGCGCAGGCCAGGCCCGCCAGGCACAGGGTGATCAGCATGGGCACATCCGGAGTCGCCCTCGGTTAAAGCGTTTCACGGCCGCGAGTATACTGCAACGCGGCGGCGAAACGACGACCGACGGAGAAACGGAGCAGGACTTGCGTGCCGGCAATTCATGGCGCGGCTGGGCCTTCGTCGCGTTTCCGCTCGCGATCATCTTCCTGTTCACGGCCTTGCCGACGGTGGTCGGGGTGGGGCTGAGCCTGTGCGAGTGGACGGGCAGCGGCTGGCCGCGGTTCATCGGCCTCCGGAACTACGCCACCGCCGTCGGCGACCGCACGCTGCACAGCGCCCTGCTGAACACGCTGCTCTTCGCGGCTGCCACGGTGCCGCTCACCATTATCCTGGCGTTCCCGCTGGCGGTGGCCGTCAACGCGAGCTGGTTTCGCGGGCGAACGCCGCTGCTGACGATCTTCTTCCTGCCGACCGTGGTCTCGATCGTGGCGATCGGGCTGCTGTGGCGCTGGGTGCTGGAGCCGTCGCCGGCGGGGCTGCTGAATGCGATGCTGACGGAGCTGGCGAACCTGCCGGCGGCCGTGGGGCTTGCGGAGCGCACCGCGGTGCGTTGGCCGGAGTGGCTGGGGGGCACGCCGCTGGGCCTGACCACGATCGTCGCGGTTTCCACCTGGCGCGGGCTCGGGTTCGCGGTCGTGCTGTACCTGGCGGCGCTGAGCAACGTGCCGCAGGCGAGCTACGACGCGGCCGCGGTGGACGGCGCGGGCGCGTGGCAGATCATGTGGCGAATCACGTGGCCCAGCGTGCGGCCGACCACCTATTTCCTGGTGATCACGGGCTTGATCGGGGCGCTACAGGTATTCGACGTCGTGATCGTGATGATCGGCACCCTGGAGCAGCCGTGGACAGACATGCTGAGCGTGTATCTCTACCGTGAGTTCAACCGCAGCCGCCTGGGGTACGCGGCCACCATCGGTGTCGTGCTGCTCGCGGCCACCATGGCGGTGACGGCCGCGCAGGTCGGGCTGTGGCGCCGCGGGCGGGCCGCGGCATGAGCCGGCCGCGCACCACAGTGCGCCGCGGACCGCCCCTGGCAGCGCGGGTGCTCGCGCACCTGGTGGTGTACGGCGTCGGGCTGACGATGCTACTGCCGTTCGCCTGGATGATCGCGACGTCTCTGAAGACGCGGGCCGCGGTGATCGGGCCGCCGGTGTGGCTGCCGGGCGGCTGGCCGTGGGAGTGGCCGTGGCGGGCCGCGGCCGACGTGGCGTGGCGCAACTACACCGAGGCCTGGCGCGTCGCGCGGCTCGGGCAGTTCTACGCGAACAGCCTGCTGGTCGCGACAGTCGTGACGGCGCTGTCGCTGGTGCACAACGCGCTGGCGGGGTTCGCGTTTGCCAAGCTGCGCTTCGCAGGCCGCGGGCCCACCTTCGCGGCGCTCCTGGCGACGATGATGCTGCCGTACCAGGTGTACTTCATCTTCGCCTACATCCTGTGCGTGCGGTTGGGCTACGTGGACCGTTACCAGGCCCTGATCGTGCCGTTCCTGGCGACGGCGTTCGGCGTTTTCTACATGCGGCAGGCGATCACGAGCGTGCCGGATGCGCTGCTCGACGCCGGGCGGATCGACGGCCTGACCGATTTCGAGCTCTTCTGCAACGTCGTTCTGCCGAGCGTGCGGCCGGCCATGGGCGCGCTGGGGATTTTCACGTTCATGGGCTCCTGGAACGCGTTTTTCTGGCCGCTGGTGGTGATCGACTCGTACCGCTGTTACACGTTGCCGCTCGCCGTGGCCGAGCTGGCGAGCGGGATGTACGTGGATTCGTGGCCGGTGCAGATGGCCGCAGCCACGATCATCACGCTGCCGATGATCGTGGTTTTCCTGATCTTCCAGCGCGGATTCGTGCGGGGCATCGCCCTGACGGGCATCCATGAATGACGGGAGCGGTATGCGGGCCAGTCAGCTCATCATCGCGCTGGTTGTGCTGGCGACGCTTGCCGTGCTGGTTCCCCCGCGGCTGGTCGAGGATCCGCGGCAGCAATTGCTCATGACCGTTTGGGGCATGCCGTTCGAGGACCTGCTGTTCCGCGACCGCTATGCCCGCGGGTTCGAGCGGCTGCACCCGGGCCTCACCGTCCAGTACCAGCGCTACTTCGACGTGAACCCCAAGTACGAGGCCTGGCACGCCGTGGGCCGTGGCGCGGACGTCATGCGCACCGCGATCACCTACTACCACGGCATGGTCGCGCGGGGCATGCTCGAGCCGCTGGACGACTACATCCACGACCCGCAGGTCGGGCTCTCGCCGGCGGAACAGGCCGACTTCTTCCCCTCGGTCTGGAACGCGCTCGCGGTCGGCGGCCGGCACTACGCGCTGCCGTCGGACAACGCCCAGTACGGCGTGTACTACAACCGGGCGCTCTTCGACGCCTACAACGCGGCCCATCCCGACGACCCGCTGCGCTACCCCGACGCCGACGGCCACTGGACCTGGGCCGATCTCGCCCGTATGAGCGAGCGCCTCACGCGCACCGCGCCCGACGGCGAGATTCTCCAGTACGGCGTCTCATTCGAGCTCTGGGCCTGGCCCTTCCTGACGTTCCTCGCCCAGGCCGGCGGCCGGATCTGGGATGACGACCAGACCACCGCCCTGATCGACTCCGATGCAGGCGTCGAAGCGCTCGAGTTCCTCGTGTCGCTCATTCCCGCGCACGCGGCGATCCGCAACCCGATCGAGATGGCCGCCGTGGCCAGCGGGCCCGATGCGTTGTTCAAGGCCGGCAAGCTGGCCGTGCTGCTGGACGGTAGCTGGCGGGCGCCGAACATCGAGCAGGAAGCGCCCGGGCTGGATTTCGCGATTGCCCCGCTGCCGCACCATCGACGACGGGCGGTGGTCAGCGGCTCCGTGGTGTGGGCGATCAGCGCGCACAGCCGCAACAAGGATCTGGCCTGGGAAATGGTCAAGTGGCTGAC
This sequence comes from uncultured Planctomycetales bacterium, assembly GCA_964564785.1. Taxonomy (GTDB): domain Bacteria; phylum Planctomycetota; class Phycisphaerae; order UBA1845; family Fen-1342; genus CAZMCT01. The sequence continues at coordinate 685 of CAZMCT010000047.1, read as the reverse complement.
ACGCCGCGAGCAGTCGCTGGAGTATTGGAACGCGCTGCGGGTCGCCCCGCCGGCCCAGCTCTCGATCGTCGCCAGCCCGGAGTTCCAGCAGACCACCGGCATCGTCGTGGAGGAGGATGGGCGGCGGAAGGTGCTCGTCCCGCCTCTGCCGCGCGAGAGATTCGCCGCGCGCGCGGCTTGGCTGCGCTACGCCATGACGCCGGATCCGCAAACGGGCGCAGCGCCGGGCTTCATCCCCGTCGCTCCCTACCAGGCCGACCTCGAGCTGAAGATCGGCCGGGCCACGGTCGAGGCCGTCCGCGGCCAGAAATCCGCCCGCCAGGCCCTGCGCGACGCCGTGCGGGACGTGCACGCGATCATCGATCGCGACCGGGCGGCCAGGGGCTTGCCCCCCGTCGCACGCCAAATGCAGGACTGATTGAGGGAGCCTCTGCCGCCGACGCGTACGGCCGCGCGATCAGTCGCAGGCTTCCAGGTCCGGCGTCCCGTCCTCGCCGTCCTCGCCCGGACCCGCAACCGCGAGCGTCGCTACCAATTCCTGAGGAAATCTCGCGTTGTACTCTCCGTCATCGCCGCCCGTCGCCACGGCAGCGCCGCCCCGGCCGCCTCGGCCGGCGGTGGGGCAGCCCGAGCCGCCGTCGCCGCCCCGCCCCCCCGCGGCATTTGCGTCACCGCCCCCCCCCCC
>CAZMCT010000046.1:0-25734 GCA_964564785.1 uncultured Planctomycetales bacterium | reverse complement strand
CCCGTGCGCCCCCGGCCGTCGTCGAGAATTGGAGGATTTTGTTGATTTTGGATGAAAAATGCGCTGGCGGCAGGTGGAGGGGGGGCGGGCGGGAGCGGGGCCGGGAGTCGCAAGATCATGTACGACAGTAACTTACAGGCATTCGACTGCGCCGCGCGGCCCCCGCTGCAATGGCGGCGGGGGAAGTGCACATCCTGCCCGCTTTGGCAGTTTGAGTATTGAAAGGACCCGATGGAGGTGGTAGGCTTGAAGGTGTGCGGCGGGCTCGAGCCCGGCACGCGGAATGGTCTTGCGCCACCGGCGTGGCGGGTGGGTGCCGGTTCGAGTTCGTTCACAGGCACATGAAACGGATCATGCCATGTGTAAGTCAGCCCGAAGATATGCGGCGTTCACACTGATCGAGCTGCTGGTCGTGGTGGCCATCATCGCGCTGCTGATCTCGATCCTCTTACCGTCGCTGGCGGCCGCGCGCGAGCAGACCCGCGCCGTGAAATGTCTGTCCAATCTGCGTTCCATGGGGCAAGGGATCGCGCAGTACATCAACTATTTCCAGGACACGCTCCCCGGCGGGCTGCACCCGGCGGTGTACCGGAACCAGGGCATCGATCACCTGATACAGGATGGCTGGTCTGTCGAGGACGCCAAGGACCAACAGGAGCGCTACCTCACGCACAAGCTGCGCGAAGTACTGAGCGACAGCAGCAGCCAGAAGAACACGGTGTCGGACCAGATCGCGACCTGTCCGACTGGCGAGATGATCAACCCCGAGTCGAGCTTCATGAAGTTCCGGGCGATCACGAATCGGAAAGTGTACCCAACGGACTACGTGCTGAACAACGTCGGCATTGAAAGCGACGGACAGTCGGGCCCCGTGGGCGGTGTGCGCGAAACGAATCCCAGTTACTATTTCGGCCTGAGCATATACGGCAACTCCGCTGAGGACCGCGCCCGTGAGGCGCGCAACGCGCCCAAGAAGGTGACCGCGATCGCTCACCCGTCGGAGGAGTGGCTGATCGCCGACGCGTGGTACCGAAGTCGCGGCACCGGTCCGCCGGAGTTGCAGCAGGAAGGTCCCTATCAGATTGGGTGGACCGGGGAGTCGCTGCCACCGTTCGCCCCGCACGGTGTCAAGGGCCGCCGGGTGTATACGTTCATCAGTGTTGCCGAACGCACAACGCAATCGTCCCAGGCCCGCAGCGGTCGCTGGGACGGAAAGACGAACGCGCTGTTCCTCGATTCGCACGCGGCCGCGGTGCCGTCGAAGGACTATTACGTGCCGGGATTCGGCGTACTGATGTATGGTTTCCCTGGCACCAAGAACCCGGCGCAGCGTGACCCCTTCGGCCCCGATCACAACATCTGGAAGGGCTACTGGCGGTAGGTTCCCGGACAAGCCGAACGGACCGACTTGATGAGAGCCCCGCGCGGCGCGCGGGGCTCTTTCTGTTGAACGCGCACTAGTCAGCGCTTACGGGAGAGCGCGCAGGCCTATCGTGTGCCGCGTCGCCGCTAGCGCGCGTTTCCCGGCCGACGGGGTGCCGCCCGCTGGGCACGTCCCCAGGGCGCGCGATTTGGCCGCGCACGGGGCTGACACCCGGCTGCTGTGTGACACACCGGCGGGTGTAAAATGCCCCACGTCATCCACCCCTTCCAAGGAGCTCTCATGTACGCCCTGACAGCCCGCCGTTGCCTCACGCCGCTTGTTCTGGCTGCCCTGCTGCTCCTCGCCGGCTGCGTCGGGCCACGCTACGGCCGGCCGGGGCGGCCGCTCGAAAGATGCGGCGACGAGATCGTGGTCTGCGGCCGGCTCGTGCACACCGGGGCGCCGGTCGTGCTCTGGCTCGACCCCGGCGGGTACGACGCGTACCGCGTGGAGTGCCGCTTCTCGCCCGCGACGCGGCCCTCGCACCCGGTGAGCGACGACCCGGTGCGCTACGACTCGCTGCGGCGGCACCTGCCGGACGAGCTCGCGGCCGCGGTCCGCGCGGAGGGCTGGTCGGCGCCGCGGCTGGCCGAGTGGGTGGACCAGTTCGTGATTCACTACGACGCGTGCGGGACAAGCCGGCGGTGTTTCCAGGTGCTGCAGGACCTGCGGGGGCTGAGCGTGCACTTCATGCTCGACCTCGACGGGACGATCTATCAGACCCTCGACGTGAAGGAGCGGGCCTGGCACGCGGGCACGGCCAACGACCGCAGCGTGGGGGTCGAGATCGCGAACATCGGGGCGTACGAAGAGCTGGACGTGCTGAACAAGTGGTACGCCCACGACCGGCACGGGCCGTACGTCACCGTCCCCCCGGAGCTCGGGCCGCCGGGGTTGCGGACGGCCGGCTTCGTCGCCCGGCCGGCCCGGCCGGAGCCGGTGACGGGGACGATCAACGGCCGCGCGCTGCGGCAGTATGACCTGACCGAGGCGCAGTACCGGTCGCTGATCAAGCTGACGGCCGCGTTGTGCCGGGTGCTGCCGAAGATTCGGGTGGAAGCGCCGCGCGGGCCGGACGGGCGCGTGCGTACCGACGTGCTGACGAAGGAGGAGCTGGCGGCCTGGAGCGGGCTGCTGGGGCACTGCCATGTGACGCGGGAGAAGATCGACCCGGGTCCGGCGTTCGACTGGGAGCGGGTGCTGAAGGGAGTGCGGCGCGAGCTGCGATAGCAGCCCGTTGCTTGAAAAAGGGGACAGGCACCGCGGGAGGGTTGAAAAAGGGGACTGGCTCCGCGGGAGGCGGGGGTGGCACGGTCCGCAGGGGGGCTGCCGCGATGGGCGGTGGCCGCTGGCCGGCAAGCGACCACGGCCGACACACGACCACGGCCCTGCGGTCGCCCAGGCGACCTCCCGACCGTGCCACCCGCGACCTCCGGACCGTGCCACCCGCGGTTGTCCTACGGCACGCTGACGAACTTGCGGACGTGCGTCTCGAGCTCGGCCGCGGTGTAGCGGCGGTTGAGGTCGATGGGGAGGAATACGCCGTGATTGTGGTCGCTGGCGAGGATGAGCATGCGGCCGACGCGGGCGAAGCCGTCCTCCTGGGGCGTGTGGCCGACGACGAAGACCTCGGCCTGGAAGCGGCGGGCGTAGTGCTCGATGACCTCCGGCGTGTGAAAGCGACCCCAGACGAGCGCGTAGGCAGCCCCGCCGGGGGCGAGGTCCGCGGGCGTGGGCAGCCGGTCGAAGACGGTGAGGTCGAAGCGGTCGGACCAGAGGGCGTCGGGGAGGCTGTGGGCGAGGAAGACGCCGTTGGCGAGGCGAGCGGCGAGCGGGAAAGCCGCGAGCAAGACGTTGACGGCCGCGAGGACGTCGTCGCCGCGCGGGCCGTAGCGGACCCGCACGCCGCGCTCGAAATCGGCCAGGACGCAGCGGCCGCCCTTGGTGATCTCGTGCCCGCAGAGCTGCGAGAGCTCGTGGTTGGACTGGAGGAAGAAGACGTTGTCGGGGAAACGGCACTTCCACTGTGCGGCACGGACCAGGAGGTCGATCGAGGTGTCGACGCCGCCGGCCTCGGGCTCGGTGTGGATCAGCTCGTGGAGGATGACGCAGCGGCCGGGGCTGTGCTCGAGCGAGCAGAAGCGTTGGAGCTTGTCGAAGTTGCGCAGGTGGCCGTGCATGTCGCCGGTCATGACGACCTGGCCGGCGGTGCCGAAGACCAGCAGGGAACCGCGGCGGAGGGGGTCATCGCGACAAAGGGCGGCGGCCTCGCGGAGGCTGTCGCAGGCGACCTGTGGGTCGAGGAGGGCCTCGGCGAAGGAAGCGGTCGCGTGTCCCAGGTTGGGATCGGCGGACGTCACTCGCGGTGTCCCCCGCTGCGCCGGCGGCGGTGTTCGCTGCGCTGGAGCAGGTGCTGGACGGTCTCGAGGCGCGAGACGACCTCGCGCATGTCACGGGGGCGGCGCTGCGGCGCGGTTTCGCAGCACTCCATGATGAGGCGCGAAAGCGGCAGCGGCACGCGGGCGTTCAGGGCGTGCGGCGGGTCGTTGCCGCGCTGCGATTCGAGGGTGATGCGGGTAGCACCGACGGGGGCGACGTTGATCATGGTTCGAAACCACTTTCCGGTGACGACCCAGTACATGGTCGCTCCCAGATTGTAGACGTCGGTGCGCTGGTCGATGGTCTGCCGCAGGACCTGCTCGGGGGCGATGTAGTCGGGCGTCCCCTGCACGCGCTCCTTGCGGTGGCCGAGCGGGCAGCTTTGACCGAAATCGATGATCTTGAGGGCCCCCCCGGGGGTCAGGAGGATGTTGTTGGGTTTGATGTCGGCGTGGGCGAAGCCGTGCTGGTGCATGGCGTGCAGGCCCTCGGCCACCTTGATGAAGATGTTCAGGACGGCCTCCATCCGCTGGGGCCGGTGGTCCTCGAGCCGCTGCCCGTCGACGTACTCCATGATCAGCAGCAGCTCGCGGGTCTTGAGCCATTTCTTGACCCGCACGATGTCGTAACACTGCCGCAGGTAGGGATGGCTCAGCGCGCGGCCGACTTCGTATTCGTTCTCGGCCTGGGCGATGAAGCGCTCGTCTTCGGGGGTGCGGCGCACGATGTGTTTGATCGTGACGTCGCGGCCGCGAACGCCGTCGCGCCCCATGAGGATGACGGCCCCGGCCCCGCGCCCGAGGCGGCTGGTGATCTCGTAGCCGGGCAAGATGGGGAGCGCACGTGTGGGCATTGCGGCAGACTATCGCAAGAAAAACAGGCGGTTGTAGCCCGTCCCACGGGCTGGCACCGCCTGGTCGTCCCGCCATGAACCGCCACGGGTCGAGGTCGAGGCCCGCCGGCGGCTCACGATTTTCGAATCAGTCCCTTGCGCTCGAGGAACTGCCGCAGGTCCCGCGCCGGGGGCGAATCATTCAGCGCGAGGCTGGGCGCGAGACGGACCGGGATCACGTCCGCCCGCAGCCCCGACAGCACTTGCAGCAGCTTCAGCTTCTGCGGCTCGCCCAGCACCTGACCATCGCCCGTGCCCAGCACAAGCATCCGCACCCGCGGCCCACCCTCGGACCAGCCGGCGTCGGAGTCGTCCGGCCGCACGACACACAGTGTGTCGTCCGGGTCGACGTCCCACTGTAGGTCGGGCAGCGGCTCGGCGTACGCGATTTCCACTTCGCGGAAGCTCAGAGGATCGCGCGCCGTCAGAGCCGGGTCCAGAGCCCAGTTCACGCGGCTCGGAACCGTCAGCTTCTCCAGGTTCAGCAACACGACCAGGCCGGCCGTCATGGCCGTCACCAGCGTGATGACCACCAGCGTATTCCGTTTGTCGGAGGCCATGAGCCATCCCTCGCTCGAGGCGGATCGGCATCCGTGCCGACCTGTCGCATATTTACCGCCGCGACCGAGCCCGTGCAACAGCCCGCCACCCCGATTTCTACATCTTCTTCGAAGCGCTCCGCCCGGTACGTCTATACTATCGGCATGCCGCTGCGGCTCTTGCGAGTCCTCGCCGCGACGGGCCCGCTGGCCCTCGCCGCCGCGTCGGCCGACACTATCAAGCTTACGAATTCCACGGTGTTCCGAGCAGTCCGGACCGTGGATTTTCGCGAGAATCGCCTCGTCTTTCGCGGCGTCTCCGGCCAGTACCTCCGCAAGCCGCTCGAGCAGGTCGCCTGGTTCGAGCTTGACGGCCGCCCGGCTCTCTCCGCCGCCGAGCAGCAGGCCGCGGCCGGTAATTGGCCCGCCGCGACCGACGGCTACGAGGCCGCCCTCGCCGAGCCCGGCCCCGATTGGCTCCGTGACCTGATCCGCGTCCGATTCCTGGTCGCCGCCGAACAGGCCGGGCGGCTCGCTCGGGCCGTCGAACTCTATGCCGACCTGCTCGCATCCCAGCCACTGTCCGCCGCACGGTACGCGCCGCGGGCCGTCGGTCCGCCCGGGTCCCATACCAACGCAGCCGCTCGCGCGGTGCTCCTCGCCCGTCTGGCCGCGCCCGCCCCGATCGCCGGCCGCGGCGCGCTCCGGACCCTGCTGCTCGAGCTGCTGCTGATCGACGAGGCGCCCCTGCCGCCTGGGTTCGCGCCTCCGGACGCGGTCGACGGTCCCCAATCGCGCCCGGCCCGTCCGAAGTCAGCGTCCGAAACAGAGGCGAGTTCGCGGCCGGCGCGGCGTCGGGGGATTATCGTGGACCCTGACGAACCCGAGGAGTCGCCCGAGCCCGGGAAGCCGGCCCCGGAGCCGCCGCCGGTGCTGGGCGCCGACTCGCGCGTGCTGGCGGCGGCCGAGCGTGCGGTCGCGGCCGGCGAGTGCGAACGGGCGCTGCGGCTCATCGAACTGGGCCGGTTGTACGTGGCGCCAGGCAACGAGGGACCCTGGCGGCTCGCCCGGGGAAAGACACTGATCGCCGCCGGGCGGCCGGCGGAGGCCGCAGCCGACCTGCTGGCGCTGGCCGAATCGGACGCGGGACTGGCGGCGGTGGCGTTATATTATTCGGGGGTAGCGGGCGAGCGCTCCGGTCAACCGGACTTCGCGCGTGCGCTCTACCGGCGCGTACTCGATCGGCCGGACGTCGGCGAGGAAATCCGGGCGCTCGCGGCGGACGGGCTGAAACGGCTGAGTGGCGAGGATCCTGGTGACCGATAAGCCGCAGACTTTCTATCTCGAGACATTCGGCTGCCAGATGAACGTGCTGGACAGCCAGCTTGTGGACGGGCAGCTCCGGGCGCTGGGCCTGCGGCGGGTGGGGACCACGGCCGAGGCCGACGTGATCCTGTTCAACACGTGCAGCGTGCGGCAGCACGCGGAAGACAAGGTGCTGTCCCGGCTGGGGCGGCTGAAGGCGCTGAAGCGGCGGCGGCCGCAGACGGTGATCGGGGTGATCGGGTGCATGGCGGAGCGACAGAAGGAGGGGCTGTTCGTGAGCACGCCGCATCTCGATCTGCTGTGCGGACCGGGCGAGCTGCACGCGCTACCCGAGCTGCTGGGGGAAGTCTGGCGGACGCACGAGCGGGTGGCGGCGCTGGCGGGTTCGCAGTCGCGGCGGACGGAGGTGCTCCAGCGGGCGCTGGAGTATGACAGCCTGGAGGCGCTGGACCTCTCGCGGAGGCCGGTCGCCGGCGACACGCTGCAATCGTACATCCGGGTGCAGCGCGGCTGCGACAAGTTCTGCACGTACTGCGTGGTGCCATTCACGCGCGGGCCGGAGCGGAGCCGCCCGGCTGAGCACATCGTGGCCGAGGCCCGGGTGCTGGCCGAGCGGGGCTGCCGCGAGGTGACGCTGCTGGGGCAGACGGTGAATTCGTACGTGCACCAGGACGGCGGCCGGCCGGTGCGGTTCGCCGAACTGCTCGAGCGGGTGCACGCGCTCGAGGGGCTGGACCGGATTCGGTTCGTGACGAGCTTCCCCGCCGACTGGGACGAAGACATTTTCCGAGTGATGCGGGACTATCCGAAGATTTGTCCGTACCTGCACATCCCGGCCCAGAGCGGGTCGGACCGCATGCTGAAGGCCATGAAGCGCGGGTACACGGCGGCCGAATACCTGCGGCTGATGGACCTGGCCCGCAAGTATGTGCCGCAGATAGCGCTGGCGGGCGATTTCATCGTCGGGTTCTGCGGTGAGACAGACGCCGATTTCCGGCAAACGGTCGAACTGGTGCGGCGCGTCGAGTACAAGAGCGTGTTCGTGTTCAAGTACTCGCCGCGGCCGGGCACCGCGGCCGACCGCCGCCGGGACGATGTGCCGCTCGAGGTCAAGCAGCAGCGCAACAACGAATTGCTGGCGGTGCAGGCCGAGATCGGGCTGCGGCAGAAGCAGAAACTGATCGGTCAGACGGTGGAGGTGCTGGTCGAGGGCTACAGCAAGTTGGCGCAGCGGACGGGCGGTGCGGGACGGCGGGCGAAATCGAACGGCGGCGGCGGGGTCCCGAAGCCGGCCCATGCGGATGAGGCGTTACCCGACTCGGAACAGTCGCGCGGCTGCGAGGCGGGGACGGCGCCGTCGCGGCAGCTTGTGGGCCGGACGCGGCACGACCTGATCACGGTGTTCGAGGGCGGGGCGGAGCACATCGGGGCGCTGCTGAACGTGCGGGTGATCGCGGTCTCCCCGCTGACGCTGTTCGGGCAGGTGGAGTCGGTGGCGTCGCCGGCGCGTCGTTCGGCCCCGACGCCGTCGGCCGACGGAAGGGCCGTCCCGAATCCGGCCGCCAACGGCCCGGCCGGCGTGACGGCGCTGCCGGTGCTCTGAATCGGAGCCTGAACCGGCCGCGCGGAATACGGCAGTGCGCACCGCGGCGGCGGTACGGCCTCGGATTCGTGCGCTGCCCAACGTGCTCGTTCGGGCGCCTGGCGGGCAATGTTCGGCAATGACTATTGATAAAGCAGGTACTTCGCGCGGAGCGCCTTGAACGTTTCGAGTTCTGCCTGCCACAGCCGAGACCACGGCGGCGCTGCACCGGGCGGCAAGACCTGCTCCAGCACCGCCCGGTTCAACAGCAGGCGGTTCACGTGCTCGGCATCGAAGGCCGCGGGAAACAGGGCCTCCAGCGCGCGGGCGATCGACAGCCCCGTCTCGAGCGGGTCGAACGCGTCGCGGTCGGTCAGGAGCACCTGGACGCCCCCGCACTCCTGGCCGCTGAACTTGCTGCTCGTCGGCGTGAAGCGGAACGGCACGAAGCGCACGCCCTTCAGGCCGAGTCCGTTCAGCCGCTCCGCCAGCCGCAACTCGTCGATCCACGGTGCGCCAAACCGCTCGAACGGTGTGTCGGTCCCCCGCCCCACCGACACCTGGCAGGCCTCGATCAGCCCGATCGCGGGGTACAGCGTCGCCTGCGTGATCGAGCGCATATTCGGCGAGGGGTTCACCCAACGCAGGCCGGTCTCGTCGAACCACATGCTCCGCCGCCAGCCCTCCAGCTTCACGACGTGCAGGTCGGCCCCGAGGCCGCGCTCGGCGTTGAACAGCCCGGCCAGCTCGCCCACCGTCAGGCCGTGCACCAGCGGCACCTTGTGATAGGCGGTGAACTCGCCGTCGCGCTCGCACAGCGGCCCGAAGACCCGCGTGCCGGTGATCGGGTTCGGCCGGTCGAGCACCACGAACCGCAGCTTGTGCCGGGCGGCCTCCTCCATCGCGTAGCCCATCGTCGCGACGTACGTGTAGAAGCGCGTACCGATGTCTTGAATGTCGAAGACCAGCGTGTCCACGCCGGCAAGCGTCTCCGCCGTCGGCCGGTTCGTCTTGCCGTACAGACTGTAAACCTTCAGTCCGGTCAGGGAGTCCTGCGTGTCGGCGACGCGCTCGTCGAGCTCGCCCTTGAGTCCGTGCTCCGGGCTGAAGATCGCCACGAGCGTCACGCCCGGGGCCGCGCGCAGCAGCTCGAGAATCGACCGCCCCTGCCGGTCCACGGCCGTGTGGTTCGTGATCAGGCCCACCTTGCGGCCGGCCAGCGGTCGGAACTCGTCGCGGACCAGGACGTCGAGGCCGGTGAGGACCGCCGGGGGGGGCGCGGCGGGGAGCAGTGGCGAGAGGCACGTGAGCAGTGCGGCCGAGAGAAAGGGGCGGAATCGCATGCTTCGCCTCCGGATTGAGCGGCCGGATTATACTTGTGAATGCCCGACGCGCAGCACGTCCGCCTGATCAGCCTGGTGAAAAAGGGGGTTGAAACGGGCGGCAGTCACGGCGTGAAAAAGCGGGCCGGCGTGAACAAGGGGGCCGGGACCGCGAGAATGGCGGTTGGCGGCACGCCGGTAGTGGGTGGGCGCGGAGCGCGCCCCCCTTCTCAAGGGGCTGGCAAGCGGAGGACACGTCCACTGCTTTGCGCGAAGTTGCGGGGCCGGACTGGGCGGCAAGGGACTCGAACCCCTGACCTCCGCGATGTAAGCGCGGCGCTCTAACCAGCTGAGCTAGCCGCCCGATCGCATTCGGATCGCTATGATATCGGCCGATTCGCGAGCCCGAAACCAACAGGTGCACCGTGGCCGATTCACCGATTCCTGCACCGTCGCCGCAGCGCCCCTCTCCGCCTCCACCCGCTCCGGCGCCTGCCGACCCCGCGACGCTGGCCGAGTTGCGCCGGCGCATCGACGAGCTCGACGTCCGCATCGTGGCCCTGATCAGCGAGCGTGGGCAACTCGCGGCCGAGATCGGCCGAGCCAAGGCTGCGGCCGGCGCCGCAGTCTACGCCCCGGACCGAGAGCATGAAGTCCTGCAACGGGTGGCGGACCTGAACCGCGGGCCGTTTCCCACGCGGGTGTTGACGGCGATCTATCGGGAGCTGATGAGCGGATCGCTGCAACTCGAGCGGCCGCTGCGGATCGCGTACCTCGGTCCGCGCGGCAGTTTTTCACACCTGGCGGCCACCGGGAAATTCGGCGCGGCGGTGGACTACGAGCCGGTGGCCGACATTCCTGCGATCTTCGCCGAGGTCGAGCGAGAGCATGTCGACTACGGCGTGGTGCCGGTGGAAAACTCGACCGGCGGCGGCATCGTCGACACGCTGGACGCATTGGCCGAGACGCGGGCGCGTATCTGCGGCGAAATCGTACGCCGCATCCAGCACAACCTGCTGGCGCGGGTGCCTCTGGAGCGCATCGCACGCCTCTACTCCAAGCCCGAGGTCTTCGATCAGTGCAAGCGCTGGCTGCTGGAGACCGGGCTGCTGGCCCGGGCGGTGCCGGTGGCCAGCTCCAGTCGGGCGGCCGAGCTGGCGGCGAGCGAGCCGGACGCGGCCGCACTGGGCAGCACGCTGGCGGCGGAGCTGTACGACCTGCCGGTGCAGCTCGAACACGTCGAGGACCAGCCCGAGAACATGACCCGGTTTTTCGTGCTGGGGCGCGAACCGGCCGGGCGGACGGGGAACGACAAGACGGCGCTGATGTTCGCGGTGCAGCATCACGCGGGGGCGCTGGTGGACGTGCTTCAGGCGTTCCGGGCCGAGGGAGTGAACCTCACCATGATTACCTCACGGCCGAGCCGGCGACGGAACTGGGAGTACTACTTCTTCGTGGACGCCGAGGGACACGCGACCGATCCCGCGCTGGCGCGAGCCATTGAGTCCGCACGGACGCACTGTTCGCTGCTGACGGTGCTGGGGTGTTTCCCGCGGGCCGCGGCCGAGTGAGCGACCGCGAGTTATCGGCGCGCGGGGGCTGATTACAGGAACATGGCGGGGGTGGGCCCGGCCGAGTGGCCGCTGGAGAGCGCCGGAACGGGGTTTTCCGGAAGTTTCTCACGCGCCCGCTTGATTCAACTCACCGGGGCGGCCTAAGAGTTTTGCGTAGAGGCGCGAGTCCTCTACCGCTGGACATTCCATCCACTGGCTTCGTGCCCCGGTGTCTCGGAGGTGCCGGGGGCCCCGCCGTAGCGGCCGCACGGCCGGCTACGCCCGCTCTGGGTTTGCGCCCGGCGGGCGGGTCGGCGGCGCGGGGGCCGGCAGGGCAGGAGAGAATGCAAATGCGCGGACTGTACGTCGCGGTGGGCTTGTCGCTGTTGTTGGGCACGGTGGCCGCGCCGGCGGAGTTGCTGTGGGACAATTTCCTGAGTCCCGATCCCGGCGGATTCGACGGCGAGTCGTACTTCTCGTCCGAACGAGACTCCGTGATCCCGACCTCGTGGGCGATTGACGACATGCTGCTGGAGTCGCCGGTACAGGTGGAGTCGATCCGCTGGGCGGGCGGGTTCTACCCGATGTACGCCTACACGGTCGAGGTGCTGATCCTCGACGACAGCCTCGAGAACATCGGGGCTGGGCTGGGGCCGTACGACCCGACGTATGCGATCGAGTCGTGGCAGCTCGAAGCGACATTCGGGACCAAGTGGGGTTACACGCTGTACAACGGGTGGGTCGATATTCCGCCGACCGCTCTCGATCCCGGGCAATATTACGTCGGGGTCCGGCTGGTCAGCAGCAACAACGGCAGCGGCGCGGGGCGCAACGTGGCCCTCAGCACGGGCGACGGCCCGCCGCCGGAAGGCGCGCAGGCCGAGGTCCAGATTCCGCTCTTCGGCCTGAACACCTGGACGCCGGTGGATGAACTGCCGGGTGAGGAACCGACGGATCTCGCTTTCCAGGTCTACGGCGTCCCCGAGCCGCTCGGGCTGGCATTGCTCGCGCTGGGCGTGCTCCTGCGACGGCGTTGAGCGAGCTGTTTTCCCTTTCTGTCACGACCCTTCATGGCAGGCCTCCGGCCTGTCAACCTTGGGGGACAGGCCTTCGGCCTGTCAACTGACCGACCGGAGGTCGGTCCCCCAGTTTTTGTCAGGGGTGCTTAGCGTCTGGGGCCGTCCGGAGGGGTCGGCCCTTTTTTCTTGCGCCCCGTCAGCCGCCCGCGCTCGATGCGGGTGGAACCCGCCGCATCACGATGCATGCGAACAGCCCCAGCCAGTTCATGCATGGCGACAGCGCCCGCTCGACCCCGCGCCACAGCCCCCAGGTCCACCCCGGCACGAGCGCCCGCAGCGAGACGCCGCCCGCCAGCAGGTAGCGCAGCGGCATCAACGGCCGCACCGATTCGAGCCGCAATTGCGGGTATTCCGCGGCCAGCACCGCCCGGTCGCGATGAAATACGATCCACGGCAAGGCTCCGTTCGAACTGGACAGCGGCCCGCCGGCGGGAAACTCCCACCCGGCCGCCTTCTCAAACGGCTCGTGGTGCAGGCGCGTGTAGACCAACTCGGACCAGGGGGTCATCCAGGGCTCGATCATGGCCAGAGCGCCGCCCGGACGCAGGCAGCGCGCGGCCTCGGCCAGCAGCCGTCGCGGCTGCGGCACGTGATGGAACACGTTCGTCATGATGATCCCCCGCAGCTCGCCTGCGGCGAACGGAAGCTCCCGGGCGTCGATCACGCGCTGCACACCGGGGCAGGCGAAGACGTCGGACGTGATCAGCTCGGGGATCACTTCGGCGGCGAATCCACCGCCCGAACCGAGCTCGAGCGCCGGGCCGCCCTGCGGCAGCGCCGCCGCCAACAGCGCGTACCATTCCTCGTAAATCTGCCGCAGACCGGGCTTGGTACGGACGATGTGCCGGCGCAGCTCAGTCGTGGCCGGATCGTCGAGGTCCAGGCCGCGCGTGGCCGGCTCCGCCAGCACACGCTTGAGCCAGCCGACCATTCCGCCGCGCGGCGGCGAGTGCCGGTCGGCCGCGGCGGTCGTCAAATGGTGCTGCCGGTTCGACTGCGTCATCTGGGGCCTTCGCCGCCGTGGGGCGCCCGGCGGTCCGCAGCGGCCGCTCAGCGCCGCGTGACGAAAAGGATTTTCCAGTCGCGCGGGATTGCCGGTCGCGTAACATCGTCCAGCGCGTACACGCCGCAGAGCTGGAGACCGGCCGCCTCCGCAGCGTCGCTGATGACCTTGGGCGGCCAAAAGGTCTGCGCCAGCTCGTACGTTCCGCGTTCGATCCGGCCGGTCGCCCGCTCCTCGGCTTCGAGTTCGTAGTAGAGCAAGCTCCGCAGGGCCAGCGGATCGGTGCGGCTGGTAAGCATGGCGCGGACCCGGTGGGTGGGCGTTTCGGCGACGGTCTGCTTGTCCTTGGGCGGATCGAGCAGCGCGGCGACGCCGTTCCAGGCGTCGAACAGAAAGGCCGCTCCGGGCCGAAGCCTCACGGCCACCGCCCCCAGGAAGCCTTCCAGGGCGGGCAACCGCTCGAGGTAGTTCACGACGTTGAACAGCGCCAGCCCGAGCTCGAAGTCGCGGGCCTCCAACTCTTCCACCCGCCCCAGCACGTACTCGATTCGCCGGGCCACTTCGACCGGCAGGCCCGCCAGCTTTGCGCGGGCGATCTCGACCATGCGCGGGTCGATGTCCACGGCCGTCACGTGATGTCCGGCCTCGGCCAAAACCCGCGTGTGGTTGCCGGTGCCGGCGCCGATTTCGAGCACGCGCACCGGGCGCCCGATGCCAGCGATGGCCAGCACGCGGGCGATCTCACCCGCGTAATCCTTGCCGGCAAAAAGCGCGTCGTAGAAGCGGTAGAACATGGCGGGAGCGTACGTTGGGCGCGGGCGGGCTTCAAGGGAAGCACCGCGCGCGGCGGAGAGAAGCCCGCGACCGGCCAGCCCAGGCGCGGGGGGCTTGGGACGACCCGCGCCAGGAAAAAAAGAATGGTGCGCCTCTGTCGAGCGGAGGTATAATACCATCCGTCAGATTATCGCGGCTATTCGCTCGGGGGTGCGCACCTGGCCGCGAGGACACCTCTGTTTCCACGCCTTCCGTCAGGCTCCACCCCGGATTCTGAGTGCATCACCGCCGGTCGCCGCATGGCCGATGCGGCGATCGGGATCCGACGCTCACGTCACAAAGGAGGTGCAGCATGGCGACGAATCGGCTTCGTGGAATCGGGGCTCTGCTGGTCGCGCTGAGCGCGGCCGCGCTGTATGCCCAGGCCCCCGTGGGCACGGCGTTCACCTATCAGGGGCAGCTCAAACAGGCCGGCGCGCCGCTCACCGGCACGGCCGACTTCCAGTTCAGCCTGTGGGACGCGGCGCAGGGCGGCACGCAGATCGGCTCCACGGTCGCAGCCAACGCGGTGACCGTGCAGGCCGGGCTGTTCACGGCCGCGCCCGACTTCGGGGCGGCCGTGTTCGACGGCAATGCCCGCTGGCTGGAGATCGCGGTCCGCTCGCCCGCGGGCGGGGGGACGTTCACGACCGTCAGTCCGCGGCAGCCGCTGCACGCCGCGCCGTTCAGTCTGACGACGCGCGGGATCAGTGTGGACGCGGCCGGGAACGTGGGTCTGGGCACCACAACGCCGCTGGACAAGCTGCACGTGGCCGGCGCCGCCGCCATTCTGCGTCTTCAGGCCGATGGCGATCCAGCCAGTTACACGGTGGTCAACGATGCGTCTTTCCAGCAGTTGCGGTTGGAGAAGCGCAGCGCCAGCAGTTACACGTTGATGGACATCAACCCGATGCCGCTGGACGGTGTGAGTAACGCGACCATTCGGTTCTTTCGCAGCACGAACACCACGGGCGGCAAGACGGTGGTCTTCAATCGCGGTGACAACACGACCGGTGCGTCCGCCGTGATCGGCGTGGATGGAGCGGACAGTTGGTTCCAGGCCGATGGCGGCAATTTCGCGATCGGCACGACCGCCCCGGCGGCGACGCTTCACGTCGTCAACGGGACCGGCCTGCACGCCATCTGGGCCGAATGCAGCGGGATTCCCGTCTACGCCCTGCGCAACGGGGCTACCGGAACGTGGCCGGCCGTTCATGGCGACTGCTCCTCAACCGCTGACGGCAGCTCCGGCGTGCGCGGGACACTGAGCGCCACGACCCCCGGGGGCAGCGCCGCAGGCGTTTACGGCTTCGTCTCGAGCACCGGCTCCAATGGGGCCGGCGTCCGTGGTCGCCATTACGGCAGCGGCAAGGGCGTACTGGGAGAAGTGGCGAGCGCCGACGGCTATGCCGGGTACTTCGTGGGCGGGCGGAACTACTTCCAGGGGAACGTCGGTATTGGAACCGCCGCGCCGGACATCCGGCTGCATGTCGAAGGGGGCAGCGACGTGGAACCGGGCTCCGGCGGCTTCGTCGTGGCAGGCTCGGTCACGGGCGCCAACCTCGCGTTCGACAACAACGAGATCATGGCCCGCAACAACGGGGCGGTCAGCACTCTCTATCTGAACAACAACGGCGGCGAGGTCCACATCGGCGGCGCGACCTCCATCTGGGGAAACCTGACCATCCGCAGTCGGGACACGAACGCCGTGCTCATCGAGCTCGGCGAGGGGCTGGACTACGCCGAGGGCTTTGACGTGTCCGACAAGGACGCGATCACGCCCGGGGCGGTGGTGGTGATCGACCCCCGCAACCCCGGCAAACTGATGCTCAGCACCGCGGCGTACGACCGCAAAGTGGCCGGCATCGTGGCCGGGGCCAACGGCCTCGGCTCCGCCGTGCGCCTCGGCGCCGGGCAGTTCGATCACGACGTGGCCCTGGCCGGCCGCGTCTACTGCCAGGTGGACGCGACCGAGCACGGCATCGAGCCGGGCGACCTGCTCACGACCTCATCGCGGCCGGGCCATGCCATGAAGGTCACCGACCATGCGCGGGCGCAGGGGGCGATTCTCGGCAAGGCGATGGAGCCGCTGAAGCAGGGCGAGACGGGTCAGATCCTGGTTCTGGTCACGCTACAGTAGCGAAGGGAGCGTGTCATCATGAAATGGACTGTGAGAATCACGGTCGGCACGCTCGCCTTGCTGCTGGCCGGCGGAACGAGTGTCCGGTCCGAGCAGACCACGCCGGAGGAAGCCCTGCGCGTGGCCCGCAACCACGTGCAGCTCGTGCTGGCGGACGGACTCTGGGCGACGTCGAACAGCCCGCAAGTCGGGGCTGTCCAGGAATTCAAGCGCGGCGACCGGCTGCTCGGGTATTTCTGTCCCGTCAAGCCGAAGGGCTACGTCGTGCTCTCGCTGCATCGCGAGCTCGAACCGGTCAAGGCGTTTTCGTACATGTCCGATCTCGATCCGACGCTGGACGTGGGCATGACCGCGCTGCTCAAGGACAAGATGGGCGGCATTCTCGATGCCATCGCCGCGAAGCTCGGGCGCGCGATCGGGCCCGATGACCAGCTCGGGGGCCTGCTCGAGCTGAATTACCGGCCGGCGTTCGACATCCTCGCGGCCGCGGATTTCGATCCGGGGCCGTACGTCCGACGTCGGGGCCAGCGCAGCGCCGGCATGAACTACCAGGAAGCCCAGGTCCTGCTCACCTCGCGGTGGGACCAGTGCCCGCCGTACAACCAGCAGTGTCCGGACATGGGTTGCTCGTGGCCGAGTCAGCAGGATTTCAACCACAACGCGTATGTCGGCTGCGTGGCCACGGCCGGGGCGCAGGTCATCCGCTATTGGCGCTGGGGGGAGGCTCCGGGAACGTACCATTGGCCGAGCATGTGCGACGAATACGAGTACGACTGGAACGGCTGGTTCAACGACGAGAACGGCCAGCCCGTCACCTGGACCCAGATCAACTGGGTGGCCGCGTTGTGCCACAATGTGGGGCTGGATGTCGGCATGACCTACGGCTGCGACGGATCGAGCGCCAACACCGCGGAGATGGAAGACGTCTTCGAGGACTTCTGGTACGACGACGCAACCTGCGTGATCTATCGTGCCGACTACGAAGCGGTTGAGTGGTTCAACATTCTGAAGGAGCAACTCAACGTCAACCGGCCGCTGCAATACCGCGTCGAGGGGCACTCGATCGTGTGCGACGGCTGGTGGGAGGAATGGGGGGGGCCCCCGCCCCCGCACTACTACTGGTACCACATGAACTATGGCTGGAGCGGCGGGGCAGATGCGTGGTACGCGCTGGATTGTCTCTACCTCGGCGACCCCGAGAACGAGTATGCCATCGCCAACGTGGTGCCGAACGTCGCCATTGGCGGCCCCATGTTGCCGTACTACGCCGGCAACGGTGCCTGGCGCTACTTCGATCAGGATGCCTGGGGCGGCGACACGACGTTCGCGGCGGCCCAGATGCTCCAGATCCTGCGATCCGGGTTCTTCGTGCGTTGTCTCGGCGGTGCGGGACAGGCCATCCGCTTCTACGGTGCTCCCGGGCTGCATACCCGCTTCTTCCTCGACGGCGACCCGGATGACAAGACCCGCGTGCTGATTCAGGGCGGCTGCCTGAAACTGCACAGTGGCGGGGGCATGGTCGTGCGCTAACAACGGAGACTGGACATGTCGACGCGAGACATGATGCTGACCGCGAGCGCCGTGATTCTGCTCGGGGTGCCCGCTGCCCTTGCGGATGAGTTAACGCTCGACTGGTGGACCGCCGACGGCGGCGGAGCCATGTGGACCGCCGGCGGCGACTTCGAGCTGTCCGGCACGATCGGTCAGCCCGACGCCGGCGTAACGATGACCGGCGGCGACTTCGAGCTCACCGGCGGCTTCTGGGTCGTCACGCCGGGCGGCCCGGCCGTGCTGGTCGGCGACCTGAACTGCGACGGCCAGGTCGGCTTCGGCGACATCAACGCCTTCGTGCTGCGCCTGAGCAACCCGGCCGCGTACTTCGCGCAGTACCCGGACTGCCCGGACGCCAACGGCGACATCAACGGCGACGGCGAAGTGGGCTTCGGCGACATCAACCCCTTCGTCGCGCTGCTCAGCGGCGGCTGAGCCGCGCGGCGGAGTGAATCGCGGACGCTCATCGGCGGCGGCGCAGCGCCCCGGCCGCCAGCGCCAGCAGAGCGCCCGCGGCCGGCTCGGGAATCGGGCTGATGCGCAGTGCGAACTGGTAGGCACCCATACCGTCGTAGGATGCGTACGTCGGCACCGTGACGGTCAGCGCGCCGTCGGTGATCGGCCACTGCGTGCCGACGGGCGGCGCGTTGATCATTCCCGGCGGAACGTAGAGGAGCTCGAGCGTGTAGGCGTAATCGATGGGCGGCGGGAAGGCGGCGTCGGCCAGGAAGGAAATGCTCATCGTCTCCTGGCCGTAGTACTCGGGGTGGGCCCAGAGGTGGATCGGTTCCCAGACCTTCGTCTGGCCGGGGGCGAGCGGAGCACGGAAGTCTTTGGCGTAGAACGCCTTCGGGCCGCTCCAGCCGGGGTCGACGGTGCCGTGGTGCACGGCCGCGAAGCCGGCGTCATTGAGCGGGTCGACGATGTCGATCCCCGCGTCGTAATTGTCCGTGGCGTCAGACCTGACGCCCAGCGCGTGCGACTGTCAGCCGCAGTTCGGGCCGAACGCGAACCACCACGTGAAATCGAGCGAATCCGCTCGGGCCGCCACGCTCGCGATCGCGAGCACAGCACCCGCCAGCCAAGCACGATGCATCTGAGACCTCCGGCCGGTTCGGCCACCCCGCCTGCGCGATTCTAGGGTGTGCCGCCCGCCGAAGACAACGGAAACTGCGCGGTCCCATATGCGGAACACCGGATGACAGCCGCGCGCCGCCTCTCGGCCCTTTGGCTTGGCCCCCGCCGGCACGGTACGCTGACTCGCCGACTCGCCGGCGAGCTTCGATGCAAAGTGCACGGCGCCGCCTTTCGATTCTCGGACCCTTGGTCGTCGTTCTCGCGGTGGCTGCGGTGTTCCTCGACGCGCGCTGCGCCAGTTTCGACAACCCCGCGGCTTCGGGCGCGGGCTTGAAGGCGGCGGCGGCGGTGTCGCTGAGTGAGGCGGAGCGAAGCCGGCTTGAATCCCTTGGATACCTGGGAATGCCACGACCGCCCGAATCGGCTCCGGTGACAGCGCCCGGCCCGCCGTGAGCGCAGCGCGCACCCCGGATGAGTCGGCGGCGCGGCACGGCGCACGAAACACATGCGCGAAGGCGGTGCGGCGCGCCGCACTTCACAGCGGACGGCCGTGAGTTCGTCTTGACGAAACCGGACCGTTCCTGATACTTACAGCGGGCCGACGGGGTGCTCGCCCGGCCGTGACGATGCGGCGGGCTGGACAACGTCCGCGGGTTGCTGCCTCACGGGTTGCATGCGGCGCTGCCGCGCGCCAGGTGAACAAGGATGCGTGCATACGTCGGTATCGATGTCGGTGCCGTCAGCGTCAAGGCCGCGGTGGTGTGGCGCGCCGTCTCGGAGGCGGCGGAAGCGGGCGCCGCGCTCCGCGCGCTGGCCGCCCCGCCGCAATCGGGGCTCGCGATCCGCGTCTGTGCGCCCCGGCGGGCCCGCGGCCGCCCGCTGGAGGTGACCCGCGAGCTGCTGGCGGAACTGCTGGCGGCCGAGGCGCAGCTTGAAGTGGCCGGGCTCACGATCACGGGCGCCGGAGCGCAACTCGTGGCCGCAGCGCTGGGTGCGGCCCGCTGCAACGAGTTTCAGGCGGCGGCGCGCGCGATCAACCTGCTGTACCCGCACGTGCGGACGGTGTTCGAGATCGGCGGCGAGGCCAGCCGGTACATCCGGCTCGAGCCGGACCCCTCCAGCGGCGTGCTGGGGATCATGGACTACAGCTCGAACGGGGACTGTGCGGCCGGGACGGGGGCGTTTCTGGACCAGCAGGCCGGCCGCCTGAAAGTGGCTGTCGAGGACATCGGACGGGTCGTCGAGCAGGCCGAGCGGGGCGCGCAGATCGCCGGCCGTTGCAGCGTGTTCGCCAAGAGCGACATGATCCACGCGCAGCAGAAGGGCTTTCTGCCGCCCGAGGTGCTGCGCGGGCTGTGCAACGCGGTAGCGACGAACTTCAAGTCCGCGGTGGTCAAGGGCCGCACGCCGGTGCCGCCGGTCGCGCTGCTGGGCGGCGTTTCGGCTAATACGGCGGTGGTTCGCGGGCTGCGCGAGGCGTTCGGGCTGAACGACGGCAACCTATTCGTACCCGAGGCGGCCGAGTCGCTGCCGGCCATCGGCGCGGCCCTGGCGGCGCTGGAAGCCGACGCGGGCAGCCCATCGCTCGCACTTCGGGCCCGGATCGAGGAGCTCAACCGCGGCGCGGCGGATTCGAACGATTTCCCGCGCATGCCGCCGCTCACGCTGGAGCGCGTCCGCGTGTTGCGCGATCGTGCACGGCCGTACGTGTTTCCGACCGACGGGTCGCGTGTGGACGCGTACCTCGGCCTCGACATCGGTTCGGTCGGGACCAAGCTGGTGCTGATCGACCGCGCGGGCGACGTGATCCACTCGATCTTCACCCGGACCGAGGGCCGGCCGATCGAGGTGGTCACGCGCTGCCTGCGCGAGCTGGAGGAGGCGGTCGGCTGGGGCGTGCGGGTGCGGGGCGTGGGGTCGACCGGCAGCGGCCGCGAGCTGGTGGGCGAGCTGGCCGGGGCCGACGCGATTCACGACGAGATCACGTGCCACAAGACCGGGGCGGCGTTCGTCGGCGACCGGCTGTTGGGCCAGCGGCCGGACACGATCTTCGAGATCGGCGGGCAGGACTCGAAGTACATCAGTCTCCAGTCAGAAGCGGCGGAGCCGCGCCGCGCAGAGGGGGCGGCGTGGCGCGGCGAGGGGGCCGCGTTCCACAAACCGGCCGAGTCCATCGTGGTGGACTTCACGATGAACGAGGCTTGCGCGGCAGGGACGGGGAGCTTCCTGGAGGAGCGGGCCGAGGAGCTGGGGGTGTCGATCAAGGAGGAGTTCGCGCGGCTGGCGCTGTCGTCGCGGGCGCCCATCAAGCTCGGCGAGCGCTGCACGGTCTTCATGGAGCGCGACGTCAACACGTACATGCAGCGGGGCGCGGACCGGGCGGACATCGTGGCCGGGCTGGCCTACTCGATCGCGCACAACTACATCAACCGCGTGGTTCGCGGGCGACCGATCGGCAACTGCGTGTTCTTCCAGGGCGGCACGGCTTACAACGACGCGGTGGCCGCAGCGTTCAGCATCATCTGCGGGCGTGAGATCATCGTCCCGCCGCATAACGCGGTGCTGGGCGCGATCGGCGCGGCCCTGCTGGCGCGGGACAAGATCGAGGCCACCGGGGCCAGCACCCGCTTCCGGGGCTACGACCTGGCCCAGGTCGACTACACGCTGCGCGAGTTCTCGTGCCACGGCTGCGGCAACCAGTGCGCGATCCAGGAGTTCAGCGTCGAGGGCGAGAAAACCTTCTGGGGCGACAAGTGCTCGGACCGCTTCCGCAAGCAGGTCAAGAGCGGCCGCAAAGCCATCATCCCCGACCTGGTCGCCCTGCGGCACAACCTGCTGTTCGCCGACCCGACGCCCGACCCCCCGGCGCCGCGCGCCACGGTCGGTATCCCGCTGGCCATGTACACCTGGGACCTCCTGCCGCTGTGGCGCCGCTTCTTCCGCGCCTGCGGCCTGCGGGTCGTGATCTCGTCGGAAACCAACCGCCACACCGTCCGCCGCGGGATGGACACGGTCGTGGCCGAGCCGTGCTTCCCGATCATCGTGGCGCACGGCCACGCGGCCGAGCTGCTCGAGCAGGGCGTCGACGCCCTGTGGCTGCCCAACCTGCTGACGACGGAGGAGCGGGTTGCCAACGTCGAGAGTTACTACTGCCCGTGGGGACAGACGCTGCCGTTCGTGGTCCGCCAAGCCCCCCGCTTCCGAAACTGGACCGGCCGCATCCTCTGCCCCACGATCAGCTTCCGCGACGGGACCGCCGCGGTCGGCCGCATCCTTGCGCGAGTCGTCGCCGAGTACGGCGTCTCCGCCGGCGTCGCCGCGGACGCATACGCCCAAGGACTCGACGCGCTGCGCTGGTTCCGCAAGAACTACCAGGAAGCCGGTCGGCAGGCGCTCGAGCAGATCCTCGCGACGGGCGAGCCGGGCATGGTGCTCGTCGGCCGGCCGTACAACATGCACGACGCCGGCGTGTCGCTGGCGGTGGCCCGCAAGCTGCGCGAGCAGTACGGCGTGAACGTGTTGCCGATCGACGCGCTGCCGCTGGCGGGCACGGACGTAAGCGACCTGAACGACAACATGTACTGGGCCTACGGGCGGCGGATTCTGGCGGCCGGCAAGCTGGTGGCGGAGCACGCGAACCTGCACATCATCTACGTGACGAATTTCAAGTGCGGGCCGGACTCGTTCCTCAAGGGCTTCATCCGGCCGGCGGCCCGCGGCAAGCCGTTCCTGACCCTGCAATTCGACGGGCATTCGAACGACGCCGGCACGATGACCCGCTGCGAGGCGTATCTGGACAGCAAGGGGATTCTGAGATGGTGGCGCACGTGTCAGAGTCAGCCGGGCGGAGCGGTCTTGCCGGGCGAACCGTCTACATCCCCCAAATGGCCTACGCGAGTGCGCGGATGATGGCGGCCGCGTTCCGCGCGGTGGGCATCGACGCGGAGGTCACCCCGGATTCGGACAGCGAGACGCTGGAGCTGGGCGGCCTGCACAGCGGCGGGGAGGAATGCCTGCCGCACAAGATCACGCTGGGCGACTTCCTGAAGCTGTGCCGGCGACCGGGGGCGGACCCGCGCAAGCTGGCGTTCTTCATGCCGCGGGCGCCCGGCCCGTGCCGCTTCGGCCAGTACGCGCCCTACCTGCGGCAGGTGCTCGCGGAGCAGGGCTACGGCGAGGCGGTGGTCGTATCGCCGAACAGCGCCGACGCCTATGCGGGTCTGGGGGCGCACGCCGAGGAGTTGATGCGGGTGGCCTGGTTCGGAGTGGTCTTGGGCGACCTGGCGACGCGGTTCCTGCTCAAGACGCGGCCGTATGAGACCACGCCCGGCGACGCGGAGGCCGCCTTTCACGCGGCGATCGCGGAGTTCGAGGCGGTGCTGAGCCGACCGCACGTGCCGACGAACGAGCGCTCGGCGCTGGCGGCGGCGGCGGTCAAGCGCGTGCGGGACAGGTTCCGGGCGGTGCCGGCGCGGTACGAGCGGGGCCGGCCGCTGATCGGGGTGGTGGGCGAGATCTACTGCCGGCTGAACACGTTCAGCAACGAGGACGCGGTGCGGCGGATCGAGCGGCTGGGAGGCGAGTGCTGGCTGTCGGACGTGACGGAATGGGTCTGGTACACGAACTGGTCGCGCGAATACGACTGGCAGCACGACCACGGCCGGCTGAACGCGGGCTACCTGGCGCTGAAGCTCAAGGACTACTTCCAGCACCAGTATGAGCACGTGCTGCTAGCGCCGGTTGCGGAGGACTTCCGCGGCTACGAGGAGGCGGACGACATCCGCGAGGTGTTGCGGGGGTCGGAGGCGTACCTCCCGGCGACCGGCGCGCTGGGCGAGATGACGCTGAGCGTGGGCAAGGCGGTGTATCTGTATCACAAGGGCGCCGACGGCATCATCGACATCTCGCCCTTCACCTGCATGAACGGGATCGTGAGCGAGGCGGTGTACCCGGCCGTGAGCGCCGACCACGACGACCTGCCGATCCGCTCACTGTATTTCGACAAGGTCGGCGGGCACATCGACCGCGACCTGGAGATCTTCCTCGACCTGGCGCGGGCCTATCAGCGCCGGAAGAAGACCACCCGGGTCTATCCGGCGTACTTCACGTAGCGTCAGCCGCCCCGCCCGCGGTACAGCCCGCGCTCGCAGGCCACCACGAAACACTCGGCCGCGGTCTTGAGCTGCTCCCACGACTGCCGGATGGTCTCGGCCTCCGGCGGCGTGATCTCACCATCGTTCTCGATGCTGCGGCTGATGTCCGAGAGCAGCTCGCCGAACTCCTGCACCACCCGCTGCGTCGTGCCCAGCAACTGCTCCTCGCGCTCGCCCGGTGCGACGCGCGGATTCGCGACGAAGAACCCGCCGGCCGCGCTGCACAGCCAGTTGATCAGACGCGGATCGCGCGTGGCCTCGTACAGCGTCCGCACGCGGTCGAGCGGGTTGAGCGCTCCGGAACCGTCGGGTTCATCACCAGAGCGCGGCTCCTGGCACCACTTGTAGACCAGCGCGCTGGACAGGTTCAGCCGGGCCGCGACCGCTTTTGCCCCGACAGGATCGACGGCTGCCCGCAGCACTTCCCAGGAATCCATGGCGAATCCTCACCGGGCCGGGTCCGACCGGCCCCGGTCGGGGGCCATTCTCGGAAGTGGCCGGGGGAGCGTCAATTGAGCAGGGAACAGGGATCAGGGAACAGGGATCAGGGAACAGGGAACCGGGATCGGGGAAGAGAGGCCAGGGAGCGGGGAACCGGGAACGGCGAGTCTGGGCCTCAGGCCCGCGAGCGGGGAACGGGCCGCGCGGCCCGCTGTCATTCCGAGGTGGTCGTTGCCGCGACGGACAAGAAATGACAGCGCGTGAGACACACCCGGCCCATGGCCCACGGCTCGCGGCCTATCGCTCGCGGCCCGCGGGCCAGGCCCGCGGCCCACGGCTTTGCACGCCGCGCCGGCGGCCCTACGAGCTTGTTGAAAAGAGGGGCCGGCTCCCCGTCAACCCACCACCACGGCCCTGCGCGGCTGCGCCGCTACGGACCGTGCCACCCGAGCCGTGCCACCCCAACCGTGCCATCCGAGCGGTGCCACCCGAGCCCCTCCCGCGGTGCCTGTCCCCTTTTTCAACCGGCTGCTAGAATCGTCGACCACCGTCACCGGCAGGAGTGCTGCATGAATACCGCGCCCCAGGACGTGATTACCATTGTCTCCGGTCTGCCGCGCTCGGGCACGTCGATGATGATGGCCATGATCGACGCCGGCGGCATCCCCGCGCTGACCGATAATCTCCGCAAGCCGGACGAGGACAACCCGCGCGGTTACTTTGAATACGAGCCGGTGAAGCAGACCAAGCAAGACCCGTCGTGGCTCGGCCTCGCCGGCGGCCGCGTGGTCAAGATGGTCTATCGCCTGCTGTACGACCTGCCCCCGGGCCGGCGCTACCGGGTAGTCTTCATGCAGCGCCACCTGGAGGAGGTGATCAAATCGCAGGATGTCATGCTCGAGCACCGCGGCCAGGGCGGGGGCGCGCTGAGCCCCGAGAAGCTGATGGCGCTGTTCCGGCAGCAGCTCGAACAGTTCGACCAGTGGGTTCGGCGACAGCCGAATTTCGAGATCCTGTACGTCAACTACAATGAAATCATTCGCGACCCGGCCGCTACGATTCGGGCGGTGAACGAGTTCCTCGGCGGGCAGCTCGACGTAGCCGCGATGCAGAAGGTCGTGGAGCCGACGTTGTACCGGCAGCGGGCGAAGGGGTAGCCGGGGGACCGTCACGGGCGTGCCCTCGAGCCGGCCCTACGGCAGCTCAGTGAGGGGGCCGAATTCGGCCAGTGCTTCGCGGGCGCGGTCGTCACCACCGACGACGATCAGGACGTCGATGCGACCCGGGGAATCGAGCGCCGGCCTCGCGGCCGCGTCGAACTCCGCCTGCGGCGTGATGGCGTAGGGCGCGCCGGTGCGTGTCAGGACACGGCCGAACCCTGGGGCGCCGTCGAGTTCGAGCAGGCGCGCAGCCGCGGCGCGGCGGACCTCCGCGCCCAATGCGTCGCTGTCGGTCCGTGCC
>CAZMCT010000045.1:19448-26184 GCA_964564785.1 uncultured Planctomycetales bacterium | reverse complement strand
GTTCGTCACGCTCGGCAGCGCGGGCGCCTCGGCGACCGACAACGAATCTGGCCACGGATGCGGGGGCTTCGATGATCAGGGGGGACCGCAGTCCGGGCCAGATTCCTGGTCGCGGCGCTGCTCGGAATGACAGGACTTGCGCTCCTCGGAATGACCGCCGTGCGGGTCCTCCCGGCCCGCGTGCAAATCGCGTATAAAGAGCGGCAAGCCGGCTGGAATGCCGGCCTGTGTTTCGTCCGCACGCGAGAGAGGCCATGTCAACCGCCAACCTGACCGGGCGCACGGCCGAAGCCGGCCGCCGCGGCCCCGACGTCCGCTCCGATTGCTGGGTCAGAGTGACTGCCACCGCTTCCGGCGGGTGCCAGCTCGCCCTGAAGACGAAGGTCGAGGTGATGTACGGCGAGCACATCCGCCGGCTTGTCCCGGAGGTCCTCGCCGCGCTCGGCCTGCCGCACGCGCAGGTCGAAATCGAGGACGCCGGGGCACTGCCGTTCGTACAGATGGCGCGGCTCGAGGCGGCCGTGCGGCGGCTGCATGGGGACGGCGCGCGCGTGCCCGAGTTCCTGCCCGAGCCGATCGCGGCGTCGCAGCAGCCGACCGAGCGCGACCGATTCCGGCGCTCGCGGCTGTACCTGCCGGGCAACGAGCCGAAATTCATGCTCAACGCCGGGCTGCACGAGCCGGACGGCGTGATCCTCGACCTGGAGGACAGCGTGGCGCCGCCCGCCAAGGACGAGGCCCGGCTACTGGTGCGCAACGCGCTGCGCTGCGTCGACTTCCGCGGCAGCGAACGCATGGTGCGCATCAACCAGGGCGAGCGCGGGCTGGTCGACCTGGACTTCGTCGTGCCGCAGAACGTGCACGTCGTGCTCATTCCCAAGGTCGAGAGCGCCGCGCAGGTCCGCGCCGTCGATGAGCGGATCGACCGGATCCTGACGGACCGCGGTGCGAACCGGCGTCCGTGGCTCATGCCGATCATCGAGAGCGCCCTGGGCGCGATCCGTGCATATGAGATTGCCACCGCCTCGCCGCACCTGTGCGCCCTGACCATCGGACTCGAGGACTACACGGCCGACCTCGGCACGCAGCGCACCAACGACGGCCGCGAGAGCTTCTGGGCCCGCTGCCAGGTGGTGAACGCGGCCCGGGCGGCCGGCATCCAGCCGATCGACACGGTCTTCTCGGACGTGGCCGACATGGACGGCCTGCGGGCCAGCGTCCGCGAGGCCAAGTCGCTGGGCTTCGACGGCAAGGGCTGCATCCACCCGCGGCAGATCCGCCCGATTCACGAGGAGTTTGCGCCGGCTCCGGCCGAGCTCGAGCGGGCCCGTAAGATCGTGGCCGCGTTTCGCGAGGCGGAGCAGAAGGGTCTCGGCGTCGTCGCGCTCGGGTCCAAGATGATCGATCCCCCCGTGGTCAAGCGCGCCTTACGAGTCGTCCAACTGGCCGAGGCGATGAAGCTGTAGCACGGGTGACACGGCAGTGGCTCACGGGCAGTGGCACAGAGCGTGGCACAGCCGCCCTCGGCTGTGGGGTGTCGCACCACGGTCGTTGCTTCACCGCCGAGGGCGGCGGTGCCACACACACGGCGAGTCAGCGCCGAGGGCGGCGGTGCCACACATCGAGAGCCCCCCGAGGATTCGCCTTGATCCGCCCGCAAACGATTTGGTAGGCTGGAGAGTGCCCGCGAAAGCGCTCTGCCGGAGATCCGGGCATGCCCGACACGCTCGATCGCGAATGGACGCAGACCACCATCGATAGCGCCACGCTGGCGGCCCGGCTGCGCCAGCCCGGCAGCGACGCCGATTGGCAGCGCGTGGACGAGCGGTACGGTCCGCTGGTCGAGCTGTTCGCGCGCGGCCTGGGCCTGTCGCACGCGGCCGCGGAAGACGTGCGGCAGGAGAGTCTGGCGGCCTTGCTCCAAGCCGTCCGCAGCGGGCAGTTCGACCGCGGACAGGGGCGGCTGCGGGACTACCTGTTCGGAATCGCGCGGTACAAGGTATGCGACGCGCTGGCCCGCGAGCGGCAGGGCCCGCGTGAGCTTCAGCCCGATGCCTCAGACTATTTCGCGGGGGTGCCGGACGCCGACGAGCTGGCGCAGCGCTGGGAGCGTGAGGAGCAGGCGGCGATTGCGGCCCAGTGCCTGCGCGAGGCCCGCGAGCACTTCCAGGGCGAGACGTACACGATCTACTACCAGCGGGTGGTCGAGGGCCACTCGTCCGCCGACATCGCGCGGCGGCTTGGCAAGACCGTGCGGGCGGTCGACCTGGCCACGTACCGCGTGCGGGAGTTCCTGCGAAGAATCCATCCTCACATTGCAGACATCTTCTGAGCATGACGGTGCCCGAAGATTTCGGCGAATTGGCGCGGGCGGCCGCCAAGCGCTATCCGGAATGGGTCGCGCCGCGCGCCGGCGAGGATGCGCAGACCGGTGCGGCCCCCGGGTCCGCGGCCGACCTACCCGCCGCCCATTCCTTCCCCCTCACGTACACGCAGGTCGAGCTCCTGGCGCACACGCGGCTCTCGCGGACGTGGAAGGCGTTCGACACGGCGCGCCGTGCGTGGGTCGTGCTCAAGGAGCCGCAGGCCAGACTGCTGCTCAGCCGCGAAGCCGTCGACCGCTTCCGCCGGGAAGTCTACGTGGCGGCCCAGTGCACGCACCGCAACATCGTGCCCATCCTCACGCCGCACATCCACGAGCCGCCTTACTTCTACAGCATGCCGTTCGTCGAGGGCAAACACCTGGACGAGTACGGTCGCGGGTTGCCGCGCGCGGACCGCCTGCGGCTGTTCCTCAAGGTCTGCTCGGCCGTCGCGCACGCCCATGAGCGCGGCGTCATTCACCGCGACCTCAAACCGAGCAACATCCTCGTCGACGGCGACGGCGAACCGCAGCTCATCGACTTCGGGCTCGGCCGCGAACTCGATGTGGCCGAGCTGAACGCCGAACCCGCGGGCGTCGCCGGCTCGCCCGGCTACATGTCGCCCGAGCAGGCCGCGGGCCAGATCGGCGACACCCGCTCCGACGTTTATTCGCTGGGCGCCGTGCTCTACGAACTGCTGACCGGCCGGTTGCCGATCGAGCCCGTCGGGCGCTTCGCCGAGTTCGTCCGCCGCATCCGCGCGGAGCCCCCGGCACCGCCGCGCGGCGTCGGTCGCGAGCTCGAGGCCGTGCTGCTCACGGCGCTCGCCAAGGAGCCGGCCCAGCGCTATGCCTCGGTGAGCGACCTGGCGCGCGACATCGAGAACGTGCTCGCGCATCGCCCGGTCTCGCCGATCCGCCGCCCCGGCTACGCGCTGCGGAAATGGCTGCGCCGCCACCGCCTGGGGGTCGGCCTGGCGTCGGCCGCGGTCGCCACTCTGGCCGCGCTCGGCACCATCACCGGACTGCTCTGGTACACGAGCATGGAGCGCGAGCGCCATCGCCTGAGCGTGCTCCGGGGGCGCTGGCACACGCTGCGGAACGAACCGGTCGCGGCGGAGACCGTGCTGTTCAAGGAGTACGCGCGGTATGCCGGAAGCGCGGATCGCCTCTGCCGCCCGGCCCTGTGGGAGTTCTATCGCCGCTGGCCGCTCGTCGCGTTCATCCCCGACTCCGACGGCGACCCCGACGCGCAGCCGACCGACCTGGCGTGGTCGCCCGACGGCCGCTGGCTGGCCGCGAGTTGGCTGCACTCCGGGCCGGAGGGCGAACGCGGCGGGCAACTGGCCGTGTACGCGGCGGCACCGATGCGGCTTGCACACACGTTGCCCGATGCCGCGCGGTTCACCGCCGTCGCGTTCGACCCTAGCGGCGCCGACCTGTACACCGGCGAGGGTGACGGGCAAATCTGTGCCCGGCCATTCTCCGCAGCCGACGGGTTTGTGGGGCCGCCCCGCGTTCTGGTAGCGCGACCCGGCGCGTGCGTTCAGGACGTCGCTGTCAGCCCGAACGGCTGCCAGGTGGCCGCCGCGGTGGGCACACAGGCGCTGGTGGTGGATATCGTCGGCGGCCGCATCGTCCACGAGCTCGACACCTTCGGCATGGCGGCGCGGGCGATCGCGTTCTCTCCTGACGGCCGGCGGCTGGCGGTCGGTACGCGCACCCCGCCTCACCAGTCTCACGCGCTGCTGCTGGTGTGGGACCTGGAGCGCACTGAGCTGGCGGAAGCCCGGCTGGAGAAAAACCACGTGCGCTGCGTCTGCTTCAGCCCGGACGGGGGGGCCTTGGCCTGGGGTGCGGTGCGTCCGAGTGTGTGGCGCGTGGACGAGGGCCGCCTGCTGGAACTCACGGAACAGACGGGCTGGGGCGTCCGGGCCATGTCGTGGGTCGCGGGTGCGCGGGGGCCCGAAGACCGCGTCGGCGCGCTCCTGGCCGTCGCGGGGGGCGACGGGCGCGTGCAGTTCCTGGACCCGGCCAACCTCCAGGCCCGCCGCTATGGTGCGTTTCATGCCAGCAGCGCCAGCCATGTCGGGCTCGCCCCGGCCCCGACGGGTCGGCGACTGGCCTCGTGTGCCGCGGACGGCATTCGCCTCTGGCAATTGCCGCACGAGCTGATCGTTGAACCGCGCGGCGCCGCCGCCCTCGCGCCGGGTGGCACGGCTCTGACGCTTGGGCCCGACTGCCTGCACCTTTGGCAGCCCGGCCGCCACCTACGATCCATTCCCTTCTCGGGCGCATGCGAGCGCCCGGCGCTCGACCCCTCCGGGGCGCTGCTGGCAGTCTGCACGCGCGGCGACGACGGCCTCGCCGTCGTGGTGCTCGATACGACGGGGTGCCCGGCCGGGCCCACGCTTTGCCCCGTCACCCACCCCCGGCTTCAGTGGCTCGACCTGCCCGGGCGGCCGCTGCTGGTCTGTCACCACGAGGGGGACGCGGCGGACGTCCACGGCCGGGTCTGGGTCTGGTGGCCAAACCGCGGCGAGCCGAGCTTCCGCCGCATTCTCGAGACGCGCACGGAGGTGAGCCGGATCCGCGTGCACGCCGGCGGCCGATGGGTGTCGATCGGGTTGCACGGGACCGAGGCGGGCCCCGACCGAGTTCCGGCCGAAGTCCGCCTGTGGCCGGCGGCTCAGTTTCTGCGGGGCGTGGGGGAGTTCGACCTTGCCAGCGCGCGGCATGTGCTGGCGGTGGATCCGCCGCACTGGTTCACGGGGGTATTCGTGCGCCCCGACGGCGGGTTGACCGTGGCCGCGACGGGGGCGCGGCGGTTTGTCACGCTGTGGGACGCAGCCACGCGTCAGCGGCTGGGCGAACTGCACGGGCACGATGATCTGCTGTTCGAGGCGGTCGATCTGGACGAGCGGTTGCTCGTGACGGCGGCGCGTGACGGAACGGTGCGCGTCTGGGATGTTCTGCGGCAGGAAGAGGTTTGCCTGTTGCATCAGGGCGTGGAGCCGGAGGTCTGTGTTGCGGCGGGACGGCTGGTGGTGCTGGACGAGAACCGGCTCACCGCGCTGGCGCGGGACGAAATCGACGCGCTGCTTGCGACCCACCCTGCGCGCGGCGCCGCGGCCCCTGGACGCTAGCAGCCCGTTCAGAAAGGGGACAGGCACCGCGGGAGTGGCTGTGGGCGCTGCCTCGATGGTGGGTTGCCGCGGATTCGCCGTCGAGTCTGAGTGCCGGTTTGGCGGAGGCGTCGTTCCGCTCCCAAGAGAGGAAAAAGAAACCTCACGAAAGGGGCTGGGGAAACCTGTAGACCCGGTTTCACCAGGGTTTCGGCCTACGCATCCTGCGGACGAACCACAAGAAAGGGCTGGAGCGGGGGGATCGGACGGGAGTGGACGGGAATCGAACCCGCCAAGCGCTGTTGGTGCAGCGCTTCAACGGCTTTGAAGGCCGCGGGACCCACCAGGCGTCCGGACACTCCCGGGTTGGCGGCGATGCTATCCGCGGCGCCGGTGGGCGTCAAAAACCGCGGCGGCAGCCGCAGCCCGGCGGGGCGGCCGGCACGCACGAGGCCGCGTCACGAATAACACGCCCAATTTGTAACAAAACCTTACACTCTTCTTGACTTCGTAGCCTATGGGCCCGGCGGCGCGACGGGAACGCACGCCGCGTCCCGAATGAACCCGCTGGAGATGTGGCGGTCATGCCCGCTGCGTTGCCCGCCGTGGGTGGGGAGTTCTGTGGTGCGCGCCCACCCCGGCCTTTGCGACCCCGCAATGTGGGTGTTGTGGCTGTGCCCGGCGGCGGCGCCGGGCGCCAATCATTCACCCGGTCAACGCCCAGGCGTTCGCCTGGTGGGACCAGCTCAACCTCGCCGGCCGGCACATCTACGGCATCGCCAATTCCGATGCCCACAACACCAGCAAGGTCGGCGACCCGCACATCCGGGCCTGGCTGAACGCCTTCACCCGTGACGACATCATCCTCGCTCTGGCCACCGGCGCGTTCTACGGCACAGACGGCCCCGAGCTCGATCTCCACGTCAACGGCGTGATGATGGGCGGCGACGTGCAGATCGCCGCGCCCGGTGAGATCGTCAACCTCCCACTCATGGCGGCGCACGCGAACCCCATCGCCACCGTGACGCTGATCAAGAACGGCCAGACCTACCAGACCTGGAGCCCCGGCGTGCTGAGCATGAGCGCCGAGCTCCAGGACGCCGCCCAGCCCGGCGACTTCTACCGGCTGGTCGTCCAGACCAGCGACGGCAAGTACGCGTTCTCCAACCCGATCTGGATCGTCCCGTAACAGCACGGCGCGGCACCCGGCCTTCGGCCGGCTCCGGCGTGAAATGCGACAGCGGGGGGG
>CAZMCT010000045.1:0-19438 GCA_964564785.1 uncultured Planctomycetales bacterium | reverse complement strand
CCCCCCCCCCCCCCCCCCCGCTTCTTGTTTGCCCACGGTCCCGCGGCGTTCGGCCCCGTCCGGAACCGGCCTACGGCTTCAGCAGCAGGGTGCGGGCCGGCTCGCCGCGCAGTTCGTTGAGCAGCGGCCGCAGCTCGAGCAGCGCTGCCGCAGGCAGGACGCTCTGTGCGAGCACGATCCGCCGCTTCAGCCGCAGCGCGTTCTTCTCGACCGCCACGGACTGCGTCACCTCCCCAAACGGGCCGCCTTCCTCGGTCGCGGTCGGCAGCACCTCCGGCTGCCATTTCTCCGGCCAGGCGATCGTCAGCTCGATCTGCTCTTCGAACGGCCCCGCCAGCCGCACCGGCAACTCCCGCCGCGTGTGCGCGAGCGGCAGTTGCACCTCGGCCAGCGCCGGGCCGTCGACCGCAAGCTGCACCCGGTGCCGCCCGTCGAGCTTCTTGAGCGCTTTTGACGACTTCACCTTGGCTGCGGCCTCGAACTCGCCCTCGCCCAGCGTGCGGACCGTGAAGCTCTCGACGCTCAGGTCGGGCAGCACGCGACCGAGCAGCGCGGACAGCCGCGACTTCTGGGCGTCGCCGCCGCGCAGCCCTTCCGACGAAACGAACAGCCCCGTCGTCCGTAGCGTCAACTCGCCGGTCCAGTGCCCGTCGTCGCCGATCGTCACCTTCCCGCTCACCGCGCACCGGCTCTCGTTCGCCGCCGACCACGCCGGCAGCAGCATCCGCGGCATCAACTCGCCCGGAACGGGCAGCAGCGTGTGCCCCGCCCAGCGCCCGTCGCGCACGACCCGGCCGTACCGCGGATGCCAGATTTGCGGCGGCTCGCCCAGGTCGACGACCGGCTGCGCCGCGCCGCCCGCCTCGGCCATCCGCGCCGCGCCCGGCGCTCCGCTGCTCAGCAGCACCACGTACCCCGCCACCATGCTCTCGGCCGGCACCTGCGCGTTCCACAACTCGTCGCTGACCAGGATCCCCGCGTGCACCGGCAGCCCGGCCGCGCGGGCCAGCGCCAGGAGCACGGCCGCCGCCTCGTCCGGCAGGCCGTAGTTGTCGCGCAGCACCGTCCCGGCGGGACGTACGCCGCCGGGGCGCCAGGCGACCGGGAAGTCGACGAAGTTGAAGCTGGCCGCCAGCTTCTCTTGCAGCGCCCGCAGCGTGGCCTCGGGACCCGCCTGGTCGCGGGTCCATTCCGTAGCCAGCTTGGTGATCAACTCCGAGGTCCCGGCCGCTTCGTCTATCTGGGCCGTGCGGAGCTTGAGCCAGTCGCTGGCCTTGGCTGCGGTCGTGAAGACCAAACGCGGACAGCGGAGCTGCCACGCGCCAGCTGCCGGCTCTTCCGGCGCCGCCGGCAGGTCGCGCAGCTCGAACTTGCGGAAGTCGGTCACCTGACCTTCTGGCAGGCCGCTGACCGCCCCGCGCAGCGGCACATCGGCCGGCGTGTCGATCTGCACGCTCCGCTGCCGCACGGGGTAGCGGTGGTCCAGGCGCACGTCGCCCCACAGGAACGGGCGGGCCCCCGGCTTCGTCGTGATCTTGTATTCGAGCTCGACCACACACCCGGGCTCGATACCCGGCAGCACCACCAGGTGCTGACGGATGCCCGCGAACGCCGGCCAGCCCGCCGACGCGTCCGGCGCGACGATGATGTGCGAGTACGGGGCTGGCTCCACGTACCGGCCGCTGGGCAGCCGCGTCCGGGCGGCCAGGATTTCCAACTGGTCCGTCTCGCTGTTGAACGTGATCCGCGGGTCGCCGAACTCGCCGTAGGCGCGGTCGCTGTTGAGCCGCACGTGCTGCTTCTCGCGGTAGACCGTCGCGCCGTCGGGCTTCAGCGTCCACTGCTGCTCCCACAACTCGATGACGGCGTCGGGCGTGGCGTCCGCGGCCACCGCCGGCGACAGGGGCAGGACGAGCAGCACGGCCAGCGCCGCTCGCCAGTGACTCGATCGCTCAATCGTCTCATGGCCGTGCGGCCGACCCTCAGCGCTGCGCATGGCCGCCCTCCTGCTCGAGCGTGACGACGCGGCCCGTCAGCTCGTCAAACTTGTCCATGACTTCCTTGAAATTCGCGTACTCACCGCCCGGCACGAGCCACTTCTTGACCCGCAGCTCGCACGTGTAGCGGATCTGACCGGCCTCGGTCGTGCACTCGAACGTCAGCCCGGCGGCCGGGCCGTCGAGCTTCACCGGATCGGGCGTCCGGGCCACCTTCCACCCCGGCGGCAACTGGATCGTCTCCTCGAACCGCGCCAGGCGCGTGGCCCACAGCCGCAGGCCGTACTTCCGCTCCTTCGGCCCGGTGTTTCCGAACAGGTCCGACAAAGTCCGGTCGCCCAGCACCGTCTGGAGCATCGGCAGGGCCAGGTACCGGCGCGCCCCGCCGAGCGCGAACCCATCCGCCGCGAATTCGGCCTGCACGCGAATCGGCCCGGAGAAGTCCACCGGGTCCATGCTGTCCACGCGCGTGATCCGCGCTGTGGGCGAGAGCCGCTGCACGCTCTCATCGAAGATCCGCTGCCGATCCGCCGGGGCGTAGGCCGCCAGCGCCCGCCGCAGTCGCCCCTCGGGCGCCCCGCAGGCCGTGAACTCGAACTGGCCCGTCAGCCCGCCCGCTTCGTCCAGCCGGGTGCTCGCCGTCCAGCGGGCGGCGCAATCCTCCGGCGGGAAATACGGCGACTGGGCCAGCCCGTGCCCCTCGGGAATGCCGTACACCACGTGCTGCAACGGCTCGAGCGTCGACCAGTTGTCGCGGCTCTTCGGCATCCACGTCGGGTCCAGCAGCCGCAGGCCGCCGTCGCGCTCTCGCACCACCGTCACCGCGTGATTGAACTGGTCGGCCGGAATGTCGTCGACCCGCTGCCGGGCCATGGTCATCGTGATGTACGACTCGTAACCGGCCGCCCGCAGCATCCCGCACAACATGCCGGCCTTGTCCTTGCACACCCCGGCCCGGTCGCGGAACGTCTCCTTGATATCGTGGATCGTGTAGCCCTCGCACATCCCGCGGCTCGTCCCCGCGTAGCGGATGTTCTCGGCCACCCAGTGATTCAACGCCGTGTACTTCTCCTCGTCCGTCTTGCAGTCCCTGATGATCTCGGCCACCGCCGCCCGGATTGCGTCGTCCGGTTCGAGCATCGGCTCGCTGACCTCGTACAGCCAGCGCGACTTGTCCTCCCAGGTCGGTAGCGTGGCCAGCAGCAGCTTCGTGCCGACGTTCGGCCACGGCTCCATGTTGGGCTCACCCGCGGCCGGGGTCAGGCCCTCTTTTTCGAAGCTGTAGACCAGCTCGTCGCCCTCGAATCGCAGCCCGCTCCGCAGCTCGCCGTTGTATACCGAGAATTGCAGCGGCTTGTCTTTCGGCACCCGCACCGTGTAGCGCTTTTCCACGATCGGCGTGCCGCTGAAGAAATGAACCTCGTCGTGCCAGTGCCCCGCGACCGGCGGCCGCAGCGGCTGACCGTAGGCGTTGAGTTCGGCCCCCTCGCCCGGCGGCACGGGCGGTGTCGCCGGCTTCACCTGCGGAGCCGCGGGTCGGGCCGGCGGCGGCGGCTGTCCCGCCCCGTCGCTGAGGTACGCCACGTTGAACCCGGTCATGGCCGTGACGGTCTCGATCGCGTCGCCGACCGCCAGGCGCGGCACGCTCAGCAGGTACTGTTTCGTCCCCCAGAAGATACCCGCGGCCGGCTGCCACTGCTCGACCAGGCCGTCCAGCGGCACCTCCTCGATCGTCCCGTCGGCGCGGTAGATCCGCACCGCAAAGACCTCGAGCCGGTTCGTGTTCGGGTCGAACGTGAACACCTGCACGGCCTGCTCGCGGATGCCCGCCTCGCGCAGCACTTTCGTGACCCGCTGCGTCCGGGCCGTGCCGATCCCGCTGGGCCGGACGCGGACGTCGGTGGCCTCCAGCACGACCACCACGTCGCTGTTGTGCTTGGCGGCGTCGCCCGCGGCGGCGATTTTCGCTTTCACCTCGTCCGGCGGCGCCGGCGGCGGCAAGCCGTAGTCCGACGGCTGTGCACCGCCGCGATGCGGCACGAGCGGGTCGGCGCGCAACGGCGCCCCGACCGCCAGCAGCGCGAGCACGAGTGCGGGAATCTTCCTGCGGTTCATGTGATCCTCCAGGCGCAGCCGCGGATGTAACCAGGGGAGATGGGGTTTCCATCACGAGCGCGGCATCAGAGTGTAGCACGCCGCCGCGCTCGCGGAAACCCGGCCCGGCCGCCGGCCTGTATCCCCGCGCGACCCGCGTTGCGTCGTTGGTCGGGTTCAGTACAATCGCCCCCGCACCCGATCCCCGTGAGCCGGGCCCGCTCCGGCCGGGCCGATGCGCCGCTCCAGGCGAGCGACGAGGAGCCTTCCATGCGGACCCCACCCGCGATGCCCCGTCTGACCCGCGCGGCGGGGGCGTGCGTGCTGCTGGCCGGCTTGGCCGGCTGCGGCGCGGGCGCGTTTGACGACTTCGCCCCGCTGACCGTTTTCGACAATTTCCGCATTATCGAGGAAGGCCGGGCCTACCGCTCCGCCCAGCTCGATTCCGAATCGCTCGCGCTCATCTTCGCCACGTACGAGATCCGCACCGTCGTCAATCTCCGCGGCGAAAGCCCCGGCGAGGCCTGGTATCGCAACGAGCGGGCCGCCGCCGCCGCGGCCGGCGTCACGCTGGTCGACATCGACATGAGCGCCCGAAAACTGCCGCCGCGCGACCAACTCCTCCGGCTCTATGACACGTTCAAGACTGCCGAGTACCCGATCCTCATTCACTGTAGCGGCGGCTCCGATCGCACTGGGGCCGCAGCGGCCATCTGGCGGATGGTCATGCTCGGTGAATCGCGCGCCACGGCCGCCCGCGAGCTTTCCCCCCGCTACGGACACTTCCGCGCCGCGCATCCCGAGATGGACGAGCTCGTGGGCGTGTTTCGACCCGATCGTGAGTGGATCGAGCACGAATACGCCGGCTCGTAGTGCCGCGGGCTGAAGCGGGCGGAATGCGGAAGGCGGCAAGCCCGCGATGCGGCCCGAGTTCCCGACTTTCCGCGCTCCCTCCGCCGTGATTCCGCCCCGCTACCCTCGCGCGCCGCGCCTTCTGGTCAGCCCGCTGAAAAAGGGGGACGGTTGATAAAGCGGACACGCACCGCGGAAGTGGCTGTTGACGCGCTCGTGAGGGTGGGTTCGCGCGGAGCCGGCCCCCTTTCTCAACGGGCTGTTATAATGCCGGCCGGCGACTGGTCGCAGGAGCGCGCGTGAAGAGCGAGTGGAACATGCCCCGCCGGGCCGAGGTCTGTGCGGCGTGCCGGCGGGAGTTCGCTCCCGGGGAGCCGCTCCAAGCCTGCCTCTATCAAACCGGCGAAGCCTACGTACGGCGCGACTTCTGCCCGACTTGCGCCCCCCCGGCTTCCCCGGCACCCCTCGCCACCTGGAGAACCCGCCGCCCCGCGCCGACCGACCGCAAGACCCCGGCATTCGATCGCCACGCGATTCACCAGCTCTTTGAACGCCTGGAGGAGGCCGGAGAACCGCAACAGCTCCAGTTGCGGTTCGTGCTCGCGCTGCTCCTGTGGCGCAAACGCATCCTGCGGCTCGACCGCACCGTGGGCGACCGCGACCTCGAAATCTGGGAGTTCACCGCGCCCGCCACGGGCGCCACGCACCGCGTGCTGCGTCCCGAGCTCGACGAGCCGCAGCTCGAGCGCTTGAGTCGCCGGCTCGAAGACCTCCTGGCCGGACGCGCCGGCCCGGCCGATCTGCCGCTGACGGTCGCCGACAAGGAGCCGTGCGATGACGAGGGCTAGCAGCCCGTTGAGAAAGGGGGCGGTCCCCGCGCCAACCCACCCGCACGAGCGCGTCAATCGCCACTCGCGCGGCGCGTGTCCCCGTGATCGAAGGGTTGCGAGCGCCCTGCTCCTGCCGCTGGCGCTCCTGCTGACCGGCTGCCCGGAGGTTCCGCCGACCGGACCGCAGCCGCGCCCGCCGGCAACCCGCGGGGAGGCACTGGCACGCGTCAACGAGAACCTGGCCCGCATCGAGTCGCCGCTGCACTGCTCGGGGCTCGTCTCCTTCAAGCTCCGCGACGAGCGGGGCCGGGTCCATTCGGTCAACCTCAACGAAGCTCGGCTGCTCTTTCGGCCGCCTCAGGACCTGTTGTTCGACGTCCGTGCCCTGACCGGCACGGTGGCCCAGTTCGGCTCGAACGACGAGCGCTTCTGGTTATGGCTCGAGGCCCCCGACCTCCGCCGGTTGTGGTGGGGTTCGTGGAACCGGGTGGGTGACGCCGGGCGACGCCTGCCGGTGCCGCCGAATGAACTGCTCGACGCCCTGATGCTCCGCCCGTTGCCCGAGCGCCTCGAGGGCGGTCTACTGCCGACCGCGGTGCAGGGCGACGCGTACCACCTCATCTTCACGCGGCTGGGCGCCGGTGGCCAGCCCAGCGGATCACGCGAAGTGCGCTTCGACTCGCGGCCGCCCTTCATGCCGGTCGAGATCATCGATCGCCTGCCGGATGGCGAGGTGATCATGCACGCTCGGCTCGGCAGCTACCAGCCGGTGGGCCGCGACGGCCCGCTCACACCGCGCCGCTACGTCGTGGACTGGCCACGCGACGAGGCCCAGATGCGCCTCGACATTTCGGCCGCCCGCTTCCGCGACGAGCTCGACGACGCCGTTTTCGAGTTTCCCGCCGACTGGAAGGGCGCGGTGACGGACATCGACTCGCCCGGAGAAACAAACTCACCGTGAAGGGCGCGACCCGCATCCAGCCCGTTCGCCGCTGCCACGCCGCGCGTGCGGCCGCCCTGTTCGCAGCCCTGGCGCTGCCGGCCGCGGTCGGGCACGCCCAGCCGGCAACGCAGCCGCTGACCATCATCCGCCTCGCCGGCGAAGAGGATGTCCTGTGGCTGGTCAGCACCGAACCGCAGCGCAGCGCGGTGTTCAGCCGCGGGGCCAGCGAACCGTTCCGCCCCCGGCCGCCGCTCAACGGCGAGCTCGTGGCGCTGGCGGCGGGTGGCGGCTCGCTGTTCGGGTTCGTCGCCGACGGCGCGTTCTACGAGCTCGTGGACGAGGACTGGGTGCGGCGCCGCGACCTTCCGCGCCGCCGGCTTCCGATCGACGTGGCCAGCGCGGCCGACGGCGTCTATGCCCTGATCACCTCGCCCGCTGCGGGCGAAATCCCCAAGCTGGCCGGCACCCAGCGCCCCACCACAACGTCGCCGTATGACGCGGGCGACGCGCCGCTCACCGTCGTCCGCTACGAGGCCACCGGCTGGGCCGCAATCACCCCCTGCCCCGCCAGTCTGCGGCGCGAGGGCAATCTCCCGCTGCGGATCGGCGTCCTCCAGGATTCGCTGCTCGTCTTGCGCTCCGCCGCCGGCTCGGACCGCATCGAGTGTCTCCGCTACTCCCTGGACACCCGCGAATGGTCCGCCGGGCCCAACTCGCTCGCGCTCCCCGGGTTGCGGGCGTTCTGGTTCCTCCACGTCAACCGCGATCCGACGCTGGTCGCGGCCGTCCGCGATGACCACAACACCGAACTGAAGGCCTTCCGCCTGCCGGGCCAGCAGGAGGCGGCTTCGCTCGAGTGGCGCAGCACGGAGCTGAAGCTCGCGGATCCCAAGGTCTCGGTCGGACCGGTCGAGTACTCCCATGCCGCGGGCTTCAACCAGCATCTGGCCGTGCTCGTGCAGCGCGCCAGCGGTTCGCCAGTGATCCAATTCGCGCGGTGGGACGCACCCCCCGCCGAGCCCGCGGTCGCGGTCGCCGGCGTGCTGGCCCAGGAGAGTGCCCAGCGGCGCGGTAGCTGGCTACAGGTGCTCACCCTCCTTCTGCTCTTTCTCGTGCTCCTGGCCCTGTTCCTCTTCCGTCGCGGCGCGATGGTGACGAGCATCCCCCTGCCGCCCGAGTTTTCCCTCGCCCTCTCGTTCCAGCGCCTCGTGGCGTGGCTGCTCGACCTGACGCCGTTCGTCCTGGTGACCGCGGCCGTGCTGGGCGTCGACTGGCAGGCCGGCCTGCGCGAGCTTTTCGGCTGGGCCCTGGGCAGCGACGCCGCCAGTGGCAAATTCCCCCACTATGCCACACTGCTGTGGTGGTTCGTCGCCAGCGGCCTGCACTCCGTGTACACGCTGCTGATGGAACTGCTCACCGGTCGCACCCTCGGAAAGGTCCTGGCCGGCACGCGAATTCTTTCTGAGCGCGGCACGCCGCCCACCATGCTCCAGATCGTCGCCCGCAACGCCCTGCGCACTGTCGAGCTGCTGCCGCCCCTGTGGCTGCTCGGGTTCCTCGTCGTCCTCTCCCGCAATCGTCAGCGGCTCGGCGACATCTTCGCTCGCACGCTCGTCGTCCGGAGCGTCCGGCCGCCGGACAAGGAGGACTCCTAGCAGCCCCGGGCCAGGTTTCACGGTCGATATCCCGCGGCGGCTCACGCCCCTTTGACGCGTGCCTTCCGTTCGGCGCGGACCACAACCACGGACATGGCTCGGCGGTAACCTTTTGAGAGTAAGCCGCTTAGCTCCTTCGTCGACGCATCCGACAGGCGCGCACGCGACGCAACGCAGCCGGTCGGCGCGGGCACCTGCGATCAAACTCCCGCAGCACCGGTCAAAACCCAATTCATGAATACTGACGTTAGGATGCCCGTTATAATCCCATGAGCACACTCGGGCTCCGGAGAACTCCCATGTCGCCATGCTGTGCAGTTCGCGCGGGGGCCGTGCTTCTGACGCTGGCGTTGGTGGGCATAAGCATCGGTCAAGACGAACCTTACGACTCACCGGCCGACCGCCCGCCGATCGCACCGCGTTCCCCTGAACCCGATCTACGCTTCGGAGTCAACGACGGTCAGGCCGCGGCCGCGATCTCGGGACCGGCGCCGCAGGTCGAAGAGCTCGTGCGCGAGATTCAACAGGCACCCGATCCCTCGTCCACAGTCGAGGCGTACGCACGGGCGCTGGCGGCCGCGCCCGAGTCGACCGCGCTCGAACTGGCGTACGTCCGCCGAATGGTTGAACTCGGCGCACCGCAACTGGCCGAGATGCAGGCGGCCGACCTGATCGAGCGCGACCCGCAGAATGGCCTGGCTTGGGCGGTGCTCGCATTCAACAGCGGGGTGAAGCACGAAACGTCGCAGGCGCTGGAAGAAATCGCCACCGCCGTGCGGCACGCGCCCAATGAGGCGTTCGTGCAGCGAACGGCCGGGCAACTGCTCGCCTGGTACGACGAGATGGGCGATCCACAGGCCATCCCGGCCGACCTGCGGGCCGCGCTCGAGCACATCCGGGCCGAGCTCGGTCCGACGGCAATCTTCGCCGACGCCTACCGCGCGGCGCGCGAGTATTACGCGCGCACGAAAGACGAGCCACCGCTGCCGCCGGAAGAGCCGGCCTTTGCGCCGCCGGCGGGCGAGAACTTCCCCGAGCCACCGCCAGCCGAGCCCCACGACGCCGCCCGATCCGGGTTCGTTTCAGAAGAGGATTGGGACGACGACTGGCAGTATGAGCCGAGCGACGACTGGGACAGCGGCTCCTCCGGGAGCTTCCGCTTCTCCTTCCGCCGGTACAGCGATTACCCCACCTGCTTCTATCCCCGGCCGGTCGAGTTCTACTGCTCCGGCGCGCCGGCGTGGTCGAGTGTCGTGATCGTTCCCCGACGAGTGAGCACATGCGTGTACAGCCGCCCGACGGTCTCCATCGGCTTCGGCCTGCACCACTACGACCGGCACGTGATCGGCTGTCACGAGCGCGTGGCTCGGCTCGTGCCGCACGGCGGCCGGCGGGTTTGTACGATCCGCGGACACGACACGATCACGGTCGCGCGCCCTGACCGCTCGGGTCGGGGCACGCGCGTGGTCTCCGTGCCGCGCCGCACCCTGGCCGCCGACCCGGTGATCCGGCGCGAGTTGGATCGCCCGGGCGGATCGTTGAGCGCCTACGGCTTCCGCGAACGGACCCGCGACCGCGCACGCGACACACGCTCCGACGCCACGGCTCGGAGCCCGCGTACCCGCTCCGACGAAGTCGACCACCGCACTCCACGTATCCGGAGCAACAACCGCAGCGCCACCGTGCCGGCCCCTTCCGGCAACCAGCGCGACCTTCGTGCACGCGGCTCGCGAAGCGAGCGCGACACCGGCACGCATCGGCGGACGCCCGGGCTGAGTCCTTCGCGTCCCGAGCGCGACGCGTCGCCCGGGCTGCGGACCCGCCCGACCGAGCGCCGCGACGCCCTCCGACTCGCGCCCGGGCCCGCGCCTGGCACGCGGCCTGAGGGCGGCCGCATCGACCGCCGACCCACGCCTCGCGCGCGGCCCGAGGGCGGCCGTATCGAGCGCCAGCCCGCCGAGCGGCCAGTGACGCGGCAACCACCGCCGCTGTGGGGCGGCGGCCGTGACCCCGGCCCACTCCCGCCTCTCTTTCGGCCGGGGCCGGGCAGCAAACCCGTGCCGACCGCTCCGCCGGGGACAAAGCCGATTGCTGTACCGCCGGGCACGAAGCCCCGTTGATACGGCTCGAATCGTCGCCCCGCCCGCCCCTGGCGCTGTGACGCTACTCCGGCCAGTCGCGAGGTCCGCTGGAGATCAGCAGGCCCCCGCCCGAAATCGGGTAGCGCCGTAGGTACGATGCGATGCTCTCGGGCGTCACCGCCTCGACCGCCGCCAGCCGCGCCTCGGCCGTCCGTAATGTGCCGTGCGTCTCGAGATCGTCGACGAGTTGCATCACGCGCGTCCGCGGACACTCGGACTCCAGGGCCAAGTGCGTGCGACGCTGGTTCTTCACCCGTTGGACCTCGTCTGTTCCCACGCCGCCCTCGCTCAACGTCTGCGCTTCGGCCCGCAGCGCGGTGAGCATCTCCGCGCATCGTTCCGGCTCGCCGTCCGCGTACAGCGCCAACAGACCGCAGTCCTCGTACGCGATCCACAGCGCCCCCGCGTC
This sequence comes from uncultured Planctomycetales bacterium, assembly GCA_964564785.1. GTDB lineage: Bacteria > Planctomycetota > Phycisphaerae > UBA1845 > Fen-1342 > CAZMCT01. Next base: position 8,517 of record CAZMCT010000045.1, on the reverse strand, counting down.
CGTGCAGATCCCCTTCTGAACGATGTTCCAGTAGCAACGCGAATTGTGCCCGCCGAAGATCGCCGTCAGCGCCTCCAGGTTCTCCTCGTCCGCGTGGCCCCGTGGAACCGCCGGAAACAGCAGCACCACGGACTGCTGCTTGAACCGCTCGAGCTTCAGCCGCCGCACTCCCGTGGGCAGATTCGGCAGCGGCGGCCGCAGCCGACCGTCCCGCCCCCCCCGCGCCCACCCGCCGCAGTACCGCCCCGCGGCCGCGAATACGGCCTGCGGGTCGATCGCTCCGGCGGCCACCAGGTGCAGGTTTTCCGCCGCGTAGCGGCGATCGTGGTATTGCAGCATCCGCTCGCGGGGCAATCCCGCGATGGTCTCCTTCTCGCCGAGCACCTCGTGCGCCAGCGGATGCTCCCCGAACGCGACGGCGTGTACGAAGTTCCAGACCAGCCGGTCGAAGCTGTCGTCGCCCATCGCGATCTCTTCGAGGATCACGTGCCGCTCCGTCTCGAAATCCGCCGGCGGCAGCGCGGGCCGCATCATGTCGGCCAGCAGCTCGATCTGCTCCTCGATCCGCCGGGCCGGCACCCAGCCGTAATAGACGGTGTGCTCCTTGCCCGTGTACGCGTTGTAGATCGCCCCCAGCTCATCGAAGCGGATGTTGATCTCCTGCGAGCTGCGAGTCGCGGTCCCCTTGAAGCACATGTGCTCCAGGAAGTGGCTCACACCGTGCTCCCGCGGCTGCTCGTCCCGGGCCCCGGTCCGCACCAGAAACGCCGCCGCCGCCGACTGCACCCGCGGCATGACCTCACAGCTCACCCGCAGTCCGTTCGGCAACTCGTGCTCTACGAAGATGCTTGGCATGACGCGGAATTGTAGCCGCGGCCCCCCGCTCCCGCGAAAGCTCCGGCCATCCTCCCGCCGATTCGACGACACGCTATAAAAAAGCCGGCCGGGCCTCTGGACCCGACCAGCGCGTCACCTCGAGAGCTCGGATGCCCCCACCACGCGGTCCCTAGCCCTCCGCCGTCTCCTCGGTCTCGAAAATGAACTCGATCCCGATCAGATAGCCCGCGGCCGCCCGCGTGCAGTGGCGGATCACCGCGTTCCCGTAGCAGCTCAGCTCCGGCTGGTGGATCGCCAACGCGATCTTCAAGTCGCGGTCCATCGGCCGCCGCGACCGCATCGCCAGCCCATGCGGACTCAGGTTGTGCAGCGTCGCCAGCACGTGGCGGTCGCCGTAGCACTGCTCCGGCAGCCAGACCTCGACCGTTCCCGGAAACGGCCAGCGCTCCTCGCGCCGCAGCTTGTTCGCCTGCTTCGGCACCGCCTTCACCTGATGCGAGTCGATCAGCTCGCGGATCGAATCCGGCGAAATCTTCACGATCCGTTCAGCATCCATATCGGACCTCGTCCCACCGGCCTGCTGTACCCCCCCCGGCCCCCGTAATCATCGGTTGCTGCGGCCGCGGGCTTGTTGTCTTTCGGTCGCAGACCGGCCCCCCACCGCAGTCCTGCTCGCCGCGCGGTTTTTGCTCATTCGCACCGCCCCGCTCGCCGATCTCAGCGCGGAATCGCCGGAACGGGCATGCCGCAGGGGTCCGCGCCCGAACCGGCCCGGATGGGGAGAGAAGCGATGCGCAATCCACGCCTGTTTGCCGCGCTGTCCGCGCTTGCCGCGTTGCCCGCGCTCGTCGGCTGCATGCCGCCCGAGGACATGCAGGAAGGGGCGCTCGGACTCGTGGCGGGCGTCACCGAAACCGTGGACGACGAGACCACGACCACGAGCGGCCCACTCGTGCTGCGGGGCACGGTCCACGGGGACGAGTACGAGCTGATCGAGCTGGGTCCGGCGGCCGCCGGCGAGGAGTGGATCGTCGAGGATGATAACGGTCCGTTGACCGTCCGGCCGTTCGTGGTGGTGCTGTTCGACGAGCGCTACGAGCTGCTGCGGCGGCAGGTGGTTTCGCCGTCGAACCGGCTCGCGCACATCATGCGGGGCGACACCAAGTCGCTGTATCTGGGCGTCACCTCCTCGTACACCGGCACCGGAGACTTTCGGCTCACCGTGCGCAACCGGGCGGGCAACCCGGTGCCCGCCCCCGTGGGACAAGTCGTGTACCTGAACTTCGCGGGCGGCTACGACATCAGCGTGCACACGCGGCGCGGCATGGTCCTCGAGGCCTTCGAAGGTGCGATGCTCGGTGACGCTTACGCGGACGCGACGCGCGCGCTCAAGGACGCGATTGTTGCCGCGTTGTGGACCGACTACGCGGGCTACAATGTCACGATCCGATCGTCCGACGACGGGCCGCCACCGGATGGCCCCCACGCCACGCTGCATTTCGGCGGGCTGGACCGCCAGCTTCTCGGGCTGGCCGACGGCGTGGACCAGTACAACGCGGACCCCAACCAGCACGCCATCATCTACGTGCAGAGCTTCGCCGAGTTCGAGGTGATGGGCCTTTCGGCCGACGAGATGGGTCAGATGGTCGGAAACGTCGCCAGCCACGAGTTGGGCCACCTGCTCGGCCTGTTCCACACCCGCGTCCCGGACGACCTCATGGATACGACCGGTACGGCGTGGGATCTGGCCGGCGATCAGTTCTTTCAGGTGGCCGAACTCGAGCCGAGCGTTTTCCCCTTCGGTTCGGAAAACTCGCCTGCCCGGCTCGCGGAAACGCTCGGAACGCGGTCCGAGCCCGGTGCGGGCTTGGAAAAATCGGGCACGCTGCGAACAATAGAGCGGAAGGCGGCCGTGCGCGCGGCGGCCCGACTGGCGCTGCGGGGCCGTTGTGGAACGTGCCGCCACCTGGACGAATAGGGCCTGATGAGGACTCGATAATGGAATTGCGACACTCTTCGGCCCGGCGGAGTCTGCCGCCGGGGGTGCGCCTGCTGCTCGGGTTGCCGCTGCTCGTGTGCTGTTGCGGCTGCCCCTTTCCCACCTCTCCGAAGAGCACCGATGACAACGTGCCGGCCGAGGACCAGCCGCCGCTGCTCGATGTCGACGGCAACGCGTCGATCCGCACGGCCACCGCCCTGTCGCTCGGCCGCGACGACGCCCTCACGTTCCGCGGCATCATCGAAGGCGAGCTCGATACCGATGTGTACCGCATCGGCAAGCTCTCGCCCGGCGACCACTTGGTGATCGACGTTCGCTCGCAGAGCACCGCGCTCGACCCCGTCGCGGCCGTGTTTGACGCCGACGAGTTTCTGATCGCGTTCAATGACGACCGCACCCCCGACTCCACCGACCTCGACCCCTTGATCGACATCCTGATTCCCGGGGACGTCTCGGGCAATCTGTTCGTCGGCATCATCGGCTACCCCGGTAGCAACAGCCGCGGCGAGTACGAGGTCAGCGTCACGATCGAGCGTGCGGCGGGCACGCTGGTTCCGCGGCGGCAGCTCGTTTTTCTCGACTGGGATGGCGGGACGAACGTCGAGGTGCCCAACGTCGGCACGTTCGACCTGCGGCCGTTCAGTGCCGCGGACGTCGGCCTGCCCAGAAGCCAGACCCCGCTGCTGAAGCGCCGCGTGCAGCAGATCGCGGCCGACCGCTACGCCGGTTTCGACGTGGTCTTCGTCAGCTCGGACGACGGGCCCGAGCCGTCCGAGCCGCACGTGACGGTCTATTTCGGCGGCTTCGACGCGCGGGCCTTCGCGATTTCCGAGCAGATCGACACGTTCAACAAAGACCCCGCGGACGCGGCGATCGTCTACAGCCGCAGCTTCATCGACGCCTTCATCACCGAGCCGGGGCTCGAGCAGATGGCGACCGCCCTGGGCAACACCGTGGCGCACGAGGTCGGCCACCTCCTGGGGCTCGTGCACACCGCCGATTGCAGCGACATGATGGACACGAGCTGCTACAACGACCGCATCCTGGCCGAGCAGGAGTTTTCCACCGCCGAGCTCGACGACTCGGTCTTCCCGTTCGGCTACCAGGACGCCCCGGACATCCTGAGCTGGATCGTCGGGCTGGCGTCGTGAGCCCGCAAAACTCGCCGGCGGCCGCGGTACCCGCCGCCGGCCCCTCCCGGGTCCCCGCCCCCCGGCCCATCCCTGCTCGTCGCGCGCCGCCGGACATGCGTACGGCCGCGTGCGCCCGTCGTGCGCTGAGGTCGACGTGCGCTCGGCGCGCCACACGCAGGCGAGTGTTTCTTGCCATCGCGCGTGGCGGTTCTATACTCACTCCGACGCGGGACGGCGTCGCGAAGTCTGGAACTGTGCGAGAGGGCTCCTGGTGTGCAAAAAACCGAACCACCCGCAGGGAACGACCCCCGCATGCCGCATCGCGCTCAGCGCCGGCTTGAGCTTGCTGCTGCTCGGCGCGCCCGCAGTGCACGCTCATTTCCCCGCGCTCGGCGACGGCTCCGCAATCAGCCCCGAAACGGCCATCTCGTGGGACGATCCGCAGATTTCGCGCGTGGTCTACCAGGAGCTCAGCCCCGCGACCCCTCAACTGTGGATCACATTCGAGGTCGACGGGCCGCAGACGTTGCTGGTGCAGCTCGGAGTGCCGCTGCTCGAACGGCTGCGGACGTATCGCCCATCCCTCGCGCTGCTCGGGCCCGACCTGCCTGAGATCGAGCTGCCGTTCGCGATTCCCGATGGATTGGGGGGACGCGTCTTCGAAAGCCCGCCCGAGGGAACCCCCGAGGAGTTCTACGAGCGGTTCAGCGGCACAACCTCCTGGATCTGGGTGGATGAGCACGTGACGCTGCCCGCGGCCGGACGTTACTACCTCGTCGCGTATCACCCGACCGGCGAGGCGGGCAAGGTCTGGGTCGCAAGCGGTGAGCAGGAGGTCTTTGCCGTCACCGACCTGCCCTTCCTGGTGGAAATCCTGGACGACATCCGCCGCTTTCACGAGCTCCCGGCCGACGTCGCCCCACCGTGCTTCCTGCTGCCTGCGGCCGCCGGGCTCGCCGGGTGGGCGTTCGCCGGGGGGCGGCGCAGAGGGCTCCCACGCAGCGGCTGCTCCGCGGTCCGCTAGTCTGTCACGCCGGGGAACTCGCTTTACACAAGTTCCTCGCCCGCGAACGGCCGCGCCGGGGCGACGGTGCGTTGCGATGCCGCGACGCTCCGCCGGGCCGACGCTCGCCGCAAACGCGGGTCACAGTTATCCTGACAGGCCGGAGGCCTGTCCCCCATAAGGCACGACGCTCGCCGCAAACGCGGGTCACAGTTGTCCGATGCCGCTAATCGTTACGGAGAGCCTGCAACGCCTGTTCCAGCACGTGCCCGTTGGTCGCCAGCACATCGGGGGCCGTGTGCGTCGGCCGGCCGCTCCAGTCCGTCAGCGTGCCCCCCGCCTCGCGGATGCACGGCACCAGCGCAGCCGTGTCCCACAACGACATCAGCGGGTCGAGCACGACCTCCACGCGGCCGGTCGCCAGCAACGCATAGCCATACGCATCCGACCAGCCGCGGTCGGTCAAGCATGCGGCGCGCAGCCGCTCATACGCCGCCCCCCGCCCCTGGGCGTGAATGAGCTTGGCCGACGTCACGGTCAGCCGGGCGGCGGCCAGTTCGCGGACCTCCGATACATGTGCCCGGCGTGGCTGTAGTGGCCCGCGCCCCGCGCGGCCGTCGCGTCTGTCCGCGGCAGGCTCGGATCCGCCCGACTCCCACCAGCACCCCAGCCCGCGGGCCGCGTAGACGGTCTCCCGCAAGGCCGGCAGGTGGATGACCCCCGCCAGCACCTCACCCGCCCACTCGAACCCCACCAGCACGCTGTACAGCGGCACCCCACTGATGAACGATTGCGTCCCGTCAATCGGGTCGAGGATCCAGCGGCCGGGGCTGCGGCCGGGCCGCTCGCCGAATTCCTCGCCCAGAATGCCGTGCTCGGGATACGCGGCCTCGATCCGCCGCCGCAGCCGCTCCTCGGCCCCGCGATCCGCGACCGTCACGGGGCTTTTATCAGACTTGAGCTCGACCGGTGTGGCGGCCTGGAAGTGCTCGAGGGTGAATGCACCCGCCTCCCGGGCGATCTCGACCGCAAAGTCCAGCAGCGGGCGGAGTTCCGAATCGTGCATGCTCACCTCGTGCGGTCCACGGCCCGCTTTCGAGCTTGCTGGACCGTTCTCGCCTTTTTCGGGCCGCCGCAGCGGCCCGGCGCTTGCGTGCACCCTGGGCGGGCGCGGTATGATACGCTGGTTCTTGTCTCGACGACATTGGAGGGTGATGAGCACCGCGCTTCACAGGTCGCCCGCGCGTACCGCGTTCGCGGGTGGGCAACGGCGCGCGACCCGGCCGGCCGTCTCGCGGCAATCTGGATATAACAGTCTGAAGAGCTGAAACGCCGCTGTGCGCTGTGGCGGCGAACCCGCACCCGAACCGATTCAAAGGAGCCCTCGATGCCGACACGAACGACCTTGTCCTGCGTGTGCCTCGCGGTCCTGCTGGCCTCGGCCGGCGTTGCAGCCGCCGACACCTGGCTGGCCATTGACCCCGCCCGCGGGGCCGCCCTGCGGCCCGCCGCCGAAGCGAGCGCCCCGGCTCTGACGGTCGAGCGCTCCGACCTCGCGGCCTTGGCCGTTTCGGTCCAGGTTCCCGGCCTTTCCCTGACACGCGTTGAGAACAAGACCGGCGCTTTCGTGCAGGTCGGCTGGCCCGAGGCGTCCATCGCGGGCGACGTCGGGGCTCCCGCCCTGCCCGTCGTCCGCCGACTGCTGGTCGCGCCGGCCGGCGCCACCCTCACTGTCGATTACACGCTCGCCAACGCGGTCGTCGTGGATGGCGCGCTCACCCACATGCCCGGCTGGGTCCTCCCGGTCCAGCCGCCGATCGAGAAGCTGCCCGGGGCCCGCGAGCAGGCCCCGTTCGTGATCGACCCGGCCGCTTACACCCGGGCTACGAACCTGCCGCCTGTCGCGGTCGAGGAGCTGGGTGTCGTCCGTGGCCAGCGGCTGTGCCTGCTCGAGATTCGACCGGTAGCGCACGACCCGGTGGCCGGAACTATCACGGTCTGGCCGCAGGTCGCCGCGACCGTCCGCTTCAGCGGCGGGTTCATCGACCGGGGGGCCGGCGCGCCGCTTCCGGGGCTGCGCAGCAACATCCTGAACCCCGAGGTGCTGCCGCCGCCGCGCACGACCCGCGGCACCGGCAACTACGTGATCATCGTCACGCAGTCGCTGGCGGGCGCGATCGCCGATTTCGCCAATTCCAAGAGCGCCCAGGGCTTCACCGTGACGACCAATCCGGTCGCCCCGGGCACAACCAAGGAAACGATCAAGGCCTACATCGCCGGGCTGTACGGCAACCTCGAGACCCGGCCGGACTACGTCCTGCTCGTCGGTGACACCGACACGATTCCGCACTGGACCGGCGGCGGGGCGGGCTCGCCGCCGACCGACCTGCCCTACGTCTGCATGGACGGAAGCAGCGACTGGTACCCCGACATCGCGCTCGGGCGCTTCCCGGCCCGCAACACCACCCAGCTCGGCAACATGGTCGCGAAGACGCTCCTGTACGAGAACGGTCCGCTGCCCGAACCCGACTATCTCAAGCGGGCGGTCTTCATGGCCAGCGAGGACAACTACACGGTCAGTGAGGGCACGCACAACTGGGTGATCGAACACTACATGATCCCCAACGAGTTCTACTACGACAAGCTCTACTGCCACACCTTCAACGCCACAACGCAGCAGGTCGCGGCGGCGTTCAACGACGGCCGGATCTACGGCATCTACAGCGGCCACGGCGCCGAGACCTACTGGGCCGACGGACCCGTCTTCCACCAGTCCGACGTCAACGCGCTCACGAACGTCGGCATGTACGCGCTGGTCTACAGCTTCGCCTGCGTGACCGGCAACTTCACGGTCGACGAGTGCTTCATGGAGACCTGGGTCCGTGCGCCGAACAAGGCCGGCGTCGTCGCCGTCGGCTCGAGCGTGAACAGCTACTGGACCGAGGACGACGTGCTCGAGAAGCGGCTGTTCGACTCGATCTATGACGACGAGGACGACGTGTTCGCGGATGTGGGCCTCGTGTGGAACGACACCCGCATGCGCTACCTGGCCGAGATGGGCAGCGGCTCGACCACGCGCCGCTACTTCGAGATGTACAACATCATGGGCGACCCGGCCGCGCCCTTCCCCGGCACGTGCTCGGATGCGGGCACGCTCCAGCTCGATCAGCTCACCTACGCCTGCAACGCCGGCGCCACGATCCGCGTGGTCGACTGCGGACTCAACCTCGACCCGAACGCAACGGACACCGTCAGCGTCACCGCGACCTCCGGCTCCGAGCCCGGGGGCGAGGTCGTCGTCCTGACCGAGACCGACCCGTCCTCGGCCACGTTCGAGGGCAGTCTGCCCCTGTCCACCAGCAACGCCCCCGGAGTGCTGCTGGTCGCCCCGGGTGATACGGTGGTCGTCACCTACATCGACGCCGACAACGGCCAGGGCCAGAGCGTGCCGGTCACTGCGGCCGCCCTGATCGACTGCACCGCGCCGACGATCAGCAACGTGCAGGCCGTCAACATCGAGCCGCGGGCGGCGACGATCACCGCGA
>CAZMCT010000044.1:0-26186 GCA_964564785.1 uncultured Planctomycetales bacterium | reverse complement strand
AATCCCGCGGCGGCCGGCCGCCACGGGGCGTCGCCCAGCGGCCACAGCGCCCGCACGGCGACATATCACGGCCGCGGGTCATGGGGTCGCCCCGTGCGCCCCTGCGGCCGCCGGCAACGCTCGAATCACCTCGACGCTCGCGGACATTCCCAGCCGGTCCGCACCAGCGGTGAGCATGGCCATTGCCGTCTCGAGGTCGCGGATCCCGCCGGCTGCCTTCACCTTCAGCGGTGCGGCTGAGCGCCGCAGCAGTGCGACGTGCTCGACCGTAGCGCCGCCGGCGGGGTGAAAACCGGTCGAAGTCTTGACGAAGTCGGCTTGGGCCTCGGCCACGCAGCGGCAGCCCAGCACGATCTGGTCTGCGTGCAGAGCCCGCGTCTCGAGGATCACCTTGACCAGCGCACGTTCGTCCACCAACTTGACAGCGTCGACGACGGCCGCGATGTCGCGGACCACGGTCGCGTGATCGCCGGCCACCAGCGCGCCGAGATGCACGACCATATCGACTTCTCGCGCGCCGGACTCGACGGCAGCCCGAGCCTCGAATGCTTTCTGCTCCGACGTGCTCGCTCCGAGCGGAAAGCCGGCGACGGCGACGACGACCGTCGGGCTGTGCGCGAGCCGGTCGACGCAGCGCGCCACCCACACCGGATTCACGCATGCGGCGTGGAAACCATGGGCCAGGCACTCGTCGCAGAGCCGGTCGACGAGCGCGACGGTCGCCTCGGGCCGCAGTAGCGTGTGGTCGATGACCCGCGCCAGCTCGTTTCGGGTTTGAGGCGGCGTCACGTCGCTACACCTCCAGGATGGCAGCGCCGGCCGTGTGATGCGTCTGGTTGCGGACGCCAAGTGCCGAATAGCAGGTCCCGCACCCGCGCCTAGCGTCCCGCGCCCGGCGCCCGCTGCGTGACCAGCGCCACATCCTGCACCGCGTGGCTGAGCAGTCGGGCCACCGGCACCTCCACGCCCGTCCGTCCGGGCATCGTCGCCGTCAGCACGATCAGCCGGTCGCGATTCTCGGTCAGGCCCACGAGGGTGTCGTCGCACGCCCATGCCCGCCGCACCGGCTGCGAGGCCTCCATCAGCCGCGCGACCAGCCCCTCCTCCGCGTACACCCCCGCCACGCCCGTCGCTCCGGTCGGAATCACCAGCTCCACCAGGTCGTCCCAGCGCCGCGCCTGCACCGACTCGATCGCCGACGTCCCGCGATGCACGACCAGCCACTCGCCCGGCAGCCGCACGTCGCAGCACAGCAGCGCCCCGCTCGCCGTGCCCGCGTACAGCCGCTCTTCCAGCGCCGCCAGGCACTGAATCGAGCTCTCGGCCGCCCCGGTCGACCACAGCTCGTCGCCCGCCGCGTCGAAAGCGCGCACTCTCGTATCGGCCGCCAGCAGCACCCGCCCCTGCGCATCGATCAGCACTCCGCGGACCGTCTTTGGCACGCCCGCCACCGGCCGCAGCAGCGGCACCGCCTCCGCCGGCCGCGCGAGCGACCAGCTCCACGCCCCGAGCTGCGAGTGGGTCGCGTACAGCCGCTCGCCGCCGATCACCGAGCCGTTAAATCCCGTTCGGACCTCGCCCGGCTTCGGAACCGCGAACCGCGCCTGCACACTCCCGTCACCCGCGTGAATCCGCCACACCCCCGTCGCCGCCCCGACCAGCAGCGTGTCGGCGGCCGCGTCGTAGTCCACGCTTCGCAGCCCGCCCAGGTCGTCCGGCAGCGTCACCTGTCGCGCGAGGGCGTGCGGTGCCGCCGGGTCCAGCCACGCACACGTCCGTCCGGCAACGACCACGATGGCCGTCGCGACCTCGTGGTCGGGCGTCAGCCGCCATAGCGACTCCAGCAGGCGGCCGCGCTCGCCCGGCGTCAGGCTCGGCAGCAGTTCGTGCCAATTCAGCCCGGCACCGGCGGCGCTGGCTTGCTTGAGCTTGCCCAGCACCGTGCCGAGGTCATCCAGCCGCCGCTGCGTCGCGGCCAGCGCGGCCCGCTCGACGACGCTGCGGGCCTCCAACGCGCTCACCTGCCGTGCGGTCGCCCGTTGACGCGATTCCTCCTCCGATAGCGTTGGACTTGTGAATTCGACCGCTCCCAGCCGCTCGAGCACCAGACCGGCCGCGAACAGCACACCCTTCAGCTCGTTCTGCAAATGGTCCAGTAACGCCGCCCGTAGTTCCTCGTGCACCAGCGCCCCGGCCGGCCGCTCGCGGATGAAGCGTTGCAGCGCCGCCCGGGCCCCGCTGGTCGAGAAGTAGTGGGCCAGGGCATCGAGCGTCAGCGCGTCGCCCGTTACCAGGGTCCGCGCCAGCGCCGCCAGCTCGTCGTCCCGTGCCGGCGGCCGAACCAGGAGTTCGACGCGCGCGTGTACGGCGTGCCCGTCCCCGGCCGGGGCATCCCGCAACTCGACCGGCACGGCGATGGCGCGGTTCCGGGCCAGTACCAGCACGTCGTCGCGATCGGGCTGCGGATCCTCCCCGGCCGGCACGAACCGCCGCCGGCCGTCCGGCTGTAGCACGACGCCCATCCACGCGTCGGGAATCAGCGTGCCGGCCAGCAGGCTGCGCGGCCACTCGCTGCCGCGCACGCGAAGCGCCGCGATCGAAGCGTCGGCCAGGCTTTTCAGGATGTCACGGACCATCGTCGGTCAGCGCTCCGCCCCAGGACCACCCCCGAGGCACAGAGGACACGATGGGCCCCAGGGACGACGCGGAGAACCGTATTGTGACCGTACCGGAGGGGTATCGGCCAGCCGGCGCGGGCACAGCCCGCGGTTCGCCGCATAGCGTAGCCTCTCCGCCCCGGGCGGGGCGAGGGTCATTCTGCCGCGGCGAAATCGGGGGTCCGTGGTCGTGCATGTGCGCGCGGTTGCCTTTCTCGCCTTCCGACCATCCGACGTCATGCCACCTGCCAGCTCCCCGCCAGGGCCAGGTCGCGGTTTTTCTTTTCAATCATGCTCGGAATCAGGAACAGGTCGATCAGCAACCCGATTCCCAGCAGCCCCCAGGTCAGCAGCCAGATCACGCCGGTGATGTACCGGCCGGCGTAGAACCGATGCACACCCGCGACGCCCACGATGCACAAGGCCCAGAGCCCGTAGGCCATTCCCACTGATCGCATCTGCGTTCTCCTGCCTGCGGCTACCTGCCACCGTCACGAGGGTATTTGACACGAGTGTATTCGAAACGCACCCGGCGTTCTTGTGGCTCAGCCGCCCCCGGCTGAGCGTTCACCCACTGTGGCTCAGCCGCCCCCGGCTGAGCGTTCACCGCCGAGGGCGGCGGTGCCACAGCCCGGTGCCACAGCCCGGTGCCACAACCCGGTGCCACACGGCCTGGCCACAAGCCCCAGCGGTCAGTTCTCCACGGCCCATTGCTCGAACTTCGCCAGGTCCTTCGCGTTCACCGACGGCGGCGTGTCGGCCAACACGGCCAGCACGTCCGCCATCGTGATATTACGCGGGGGGGCTCCGCCGACCGATTCCAAAAACGGACGCGTTGCGGAACGCTCGCAGATGGCCTTGATATCTGCTCCGCTGTAGCCGTTCGTCCGCTCCACCAGTTGCAGAAAATCGACGTCCTCCGCCAGCGGCCGCTTGCCCAAATAGATCTCGAAGAGCTTGAGCCGGGCCTCGGCGTCCGGAAGCGGGACGTAGATCTTGGCGTCGAGCCGGCCCGGCCGCAGCATGGCCGGGTCGAGCGACCATGGCTCGTTCGTCGCTCCGAGGAACATGAGTGCCCGATCGGCCTTGCGGTCGAAGCCCTCGATCTCCTGGAGGATCTGCGGGACGACCCGCTGCATGACGGTGGAGTCGCTCGAGCGGCGGCGCGGCACCAGGGCCTCGACCTCGTCCATGAAAATGACGGACTTCGATTCCTGCTTGGCGGCTTCGAACAGCTTGCGGACGTTCTGCTCGGCCTCGCCGACCCACTTGCTCATGAGCTGGGCCGGGCTGATCACGAACATGGTCGCGTCGAGCTCGGTCGCGATGGCCTTGGCGAACATGGTCTTGCCGGTGCCCGGCGGGCCGAACAACAGCACGCCGCCGCCCACGCTGATGCCGTAGCGCTGGGCCAACTCGGGGTGCTGGAACGGGTACAGCATCTTGAGCTGGATCTCGGCCTTCACGTCGTCGAGCCCCGCGATGTCGGCGAAACGCACGCTCGGCTTCTCGCGGACGATCCAGTCTTCGGCCTTCGCACCGCTGTCGCTGTCCTCGCGCACCCGCTCACCGCGGCCGCCGCCGCCCCCGCCGCCGCCGCGGGCGATGCGTTTGTCGCAGTCGCGGGCCAGCTCGAGCAACTCGCGGGCGTAGGTTTCCTTCTCCGCGCGCCGGCCGGGGTCTTTCTCCTCCTCGGCCAGTTCGATCATGCACTCGGCCGCCTGGATCAGGTACGGCCGGGCGGCCACGTAGTCGCCGCTGCGGAGGGCGGCCACACCCTTGTCCTTGAGGCGCTGAAAGGTGCTGAATGTCGCGGGCATGGGCGGAAGTTTCCAGTTACCCGTTGTCAGTCTCCGGTGACTCGTACTCGTTTGCTGCGCTCGGCGCACGCGAACCCGCGCGCGACCTCAAACCGCCCGGCACTCGCGCCTGCGGCCGGCATGACGGTTGTCCTTGAACGGGCGCACTGGCTGGGGCCGCTGCGGCCACCCCGTGCGCCGAAACCGCCTGGGCTCTTGGGGGGATGGTGCCGGTCGAGATCCGCTTTCCGCTCGGCGATCCACCTCCCGAGATAGGTCTGCGTGGCCGGCGTCAACAGAACCTGGCCGATCGCCACGCCGTAGTGGATGGGGAGCCGCGCCATGCACCGAGCCCCCCGGTAGAAGGCCGGTTCGTCTCCGTCGCACGCACAGGGTCCCGTGAGGGCGGACCCCAGGCGCAGATGGCGCACGAACTCCCGCACAACAGCCGGATCGTCAATCTCCGCGAGCTTGCCCCCAGCCTCCAACCGGTAAACCCGTCGATCCGCACCCACCAGCGACAGGTGCAGCCGGCCGTCAGATGTGCGCGTGAAATCGAACCGCCAGAGCAGGACGCCCAGAAGTACGGCCGTCAGCTCGAGAACCGTGGGCGTAATCATCGGCTGCGCGGCGGGGCGCGCCAACGCGCGCCCGGGCAGAACGCCTGGTGACACGGAAGTCACAGCGTGCTCCGTCATCGAGCTCACCTCGCCAAGCGCCGCCGCGGCGCCCGCCACGGGGGGCCGGCGCTACTTCGTCTCCTTCTGCCCGCTTTCGCCCTTCAGGGCGTTCAGCTCCGCCCGCAGGGCGCTCATCTGCTGGCTCTCCTTGGCCGCCTCGACCTGCTCTTCGGCCGCGATCATGCGGTCGATCTCCTCGTCGCTGATGGCCTCGGTGGCCTGGGCCACGTCGGCGGCCGCACCCTGCTCCATGCCCTCCAGGAACATGGCCATGCGCTCCTCCATGCTCTGCGATTGGGCCATCGCCTTCTCCCAGTCCATCTGGGTCTTGACCAGGTCGGCCTCGCCGTACATCCGCCCCACCTCGGCCGCCATGATCTTCATCGCATTGGCGAAATCGGCCGAGGCCTCGGCCTGCCGCTTGATCAGCAACGCGTTCTTGACCGCCAAAAGCTGCCGTTCGAGCAGCTTCTTGATCGTCGCGGTCTTCTTGAGCGAGTTGCGAATGAAGAGGTAGCTGGCGGTGTCGCCGATCTGCCGCGCGTGCCGCGCGTTCTTCACGAACTCATCGGAGAACTTGTTCTGCTCGGCGATCGCCTTCTCGATCCGTCGGATGCCCTGGCGAATCTTGATGTCGCGCTCGATGCGGCGTTCTTCGCTGGACTTGAACAATGCCATGTCTCGCTCCGTCAACGGCGACGAAATGGTGACGAGGTAACAAGGTGACAGCGTGACAAAGGGTAGTCTCCACCTACCTCGGCGATCTCGATTCCTCCGGAGCACCGGATAGGCGAACCAGACTCGAACCCCTCCGCGATGTTGCGGCCGATGCTGACCGACGCGCGCCGCATCTGCTCGGCCAGACCGAAATCCCGCGCCAGGCGCCGCGCTTCAGCGGCCGCGTAGATGCGCCGGGGCAGCTCCCGCGCAACTGGCCACACTCGTAGGTCCTCGAATCTGCGGATCATGCTCGCCCTTGCCAGTGGCGACCCGTTGTTACCTTGTGACTTTGTTACCTTGTTCCTTCCGCGGGCTCACTCCGCCAGCCCCCGCTCGCGCACCCGCCGCTCCGCCTCGTCGAACGCCGCCCCCGTGTCCTTGATCAGCCCGTGGTCCATGTCGTCCCAGATGCGGAGCAACTCCTGCCCGGCCGGCGACAGCCCCGCGGCCCCTTCCTCGGCCCCCCGGGCGCCCTCCAGAATCTCGTCCAGCCGCTGCTGGTACATCTCGCTCGTGATCGCGTCGTTCTCGATCAGGCGGGCGATCGTCGCCAGGTCGCCCTCGCGGATCAGCCCCCCGCGGGCCCCGCGCCCCCGCGGGCCGGCCGCCAGCTCGCGGGCCATCCGCAGCCGCCCGACCGTCAGCAGCTCCTTGCTGCGGATGTTGAGCTGCCGGCCGACCATGGCCTGCTCGGTATGCAGCAGGTCGTACTGCTGGGCGTAGGTGCGACGCATCTCGGGCGACTTCTCCTTCGCGCCCTGCTCGATGATCTTCTGCTTCTCGCCCGCGAGCTTGCGGATCTTGGCCTGCATCCGGTTGCGCTCGTTCTCCAGCAGCATCTCCTGGGCCCGCAACTCGGCCGCGGACATGCTCCCGAGCGTCTTGCGTCGCGTCGTGAGCCACTCGAAGAAGTTCATGCAAAGCTCTCAGCTCTCAGCCGTCAGCGATCAGCCGGAGGATTCACCACACAAACACAGAGAGCACAGAGGGCCACAGAGCGAATCGCAGACGAATTCTCTTGATTGACGCGCGCGGACAACTCCGTCTTCTCTGGTTCCCGTGCGGCTCGTTTCACCTTCTCACGTTTTCACTTCTCGCCCCCATTTGTCCCTCTGCGCTCTCTGTGCCGCGGTGGTTCTCCTTACGTCATCTCCGGTCGGGCCGGGCCCTTCTCCTGGGGGGCGGCGGCCGACTCGCGCGCCGGGCCGCGCTCGGCCGGCACCCGCGACGGAGGCTCCGAGGCCGGCGTGCCTGCGGCCGGCGCGGCGCTGCGCTCGGCCGCGGCCTGCTTGAATTCCTCGAAGATGGCCGCCTCCTCCTCTTCTAACATCGGCGACTGGGCCCCGACCTCGATGCTGTGCGCCAGGTCGGCCCGGGCGGCGAGGTCGGCCATCATGCCCTCGGCATGCGCGGCCTCCTGCGACAGCTCCTCGGCCGAAGGCAGCTCAATCCGCTTGCCCTGCTCCGCCAGCGTCAAGTGGTGGATGTGCGTGCCGAGCACGTCGATCTGCTGCGTGAAGATGTCGGCCTGGGCCCGCACGCGCCGCAAGTCGCGCCGCACCCGCATCAGCTTGCCCGCGAGCTGCTTCCGCTCGGCGTCGCTTTTTGCGGCGGCCCCCCTCTCGACGACCTCGCGCTCCTCCTGCTCGAGCGCGGCGACCCGCTGGTCCACCTCGTGCCGCTGCTGCTCCAGCTTCACTCGCTGCGCCGTCAGCGCCCGCACCTGCTCGCCCACCGTCGGCTTGAGCCGCAGCAGCTTCCGGAACCACGCTCGCAGATTCATCGTGTCGCTCTCTTCCGCCAGCGGGCTGCGGCACACGTGCACCGTGCCCTCGTGCACCACCGTCATCAGCCGCGCATCGCTCCGGCACGCCTGTCGGATCAGCCCCACCACCTCCTCGCGCGGCAAGCCCAGCTTCTCCGCCAACTCGTCCACCGACAGACCACGCGACTCCAGCGCCGCCGCACTCTGACTCAGATGGTAAAGCAGCCGTCGCAACCGCTCATCCTGCCCCTCCAGCTCGAACAGTTTCGCCCAGCCGCTCTTCTTCAGCCCGGCCGGCAGCTCCACGTCCCAGCCCCCGTCCGACCGCCCGCCCAGCAGCACCAGCGTCAGCCCCGTCGTCCCCGCATGTACCAGCGCCCGCGCCTCGGCCGAAAAGCCCGTCGCGCTCGCCAGCGCCACGGCCGTCGGCCGCTCGCGGTGCGGCAGCAGCTCGTAGCGGGCCAACGCGTCGAGCACCTGCTCGCGGCCGACCGGGCCGGCCGGCTTTTCGGCCACGAGCTCTTCGATCGGGGCCAGCACCTGGGCCCGCAGCCGGGCGACGGTGCGGTAGAAAGGTCCGAGAATGCGGCGTTGGAAGCGGAGCTGCACGGCCCGCGTGCCCGGCAGCTTCTCGAGCAGGTCGCGGTCGAAGCGCCCCAGTCGGCTCAGGGTGGCCCTTACGCCGTCGATGCCGTCGGGCAGCGTCTCGAGCTGGAACTGGTCCGCGGGGATGGTCCGCCGCAGCAGGCCCTGGGCGCGGGCCCGGAGCTGCTGGAGAAACTGGTCCTCGAACTGCCGATGCCGACTGCGTTCATCCATACGAGTGGCCGTCCAGCAGTGGATGTCCACACCGCGCGCAATAGCGTGCCCGCTGCGGGTTCAGGTGTCCACAGCGGGGCTGGCCGCACGTGCGGTACTCCCCCGCCCAGCCCAGAGAGTGCCCGACCCGACCCACCAGCCGACTCAGCAGCCGCCCGATCGCCGACACCAACACGATGAAGAACCCCAGGAACCCGGCACCGAACACCAGGGCGATCCAGACGACCGTGATTCCGACGTCGCCCAAGAGCACGGCCTACTCCCGCGCGGCCAGCGCGCTGCCGCAGAAAATGCAGAACCGGTCCTGCGGACCCGGGTACCCGCCGCACGTCGCGCACCGCCGCACGACCGGTACCAGTTGATGTCCGCAGTTGGTGCAGAACTGGTCACCGACCTCAACCGCCGCCCCGCAGTCCGGGCAGCTCGTCAGCGGCAGCCAATCCACGCCCTCCGGCGGCGCACCGGTCGGCAGCGGCGGCAGTTCGGCTCCGAAACCATCCGCGAGCGGCTCACCCGTCCCCAGGTCGTCCAGCACCGCCACCGCGCTCTCGTACCGATTTTCCAGCCGCGCATACAGCCGCCGGAAGATCGCGTCGAGCCGCGCCGGCGTGTCCGGACGCAGCGTGCTCGGCAGCTCGGCTCCCGCGGGGCGCTCGCCGGTCAACAACTCGAATAGGATCACACCGACCGCATAGAGGTCGCTGCGGCGGCTGGGCAACTCCTCGCCATCGCGGATTTCCGGCGCCATGTACGCCAGCGTGCCGGCGATCGCGGTGCTCTGGGCATCGCGCTCGATCGACATCGACTGCGCCACCATCGAGCGCAGGGCGTCCTCGTTCGGTACGCCGAGCCCGAAGTCCGTGAGCTTGACGTCCGCGGGGGTGACGGTCGCGATCGGCCGGCCGCCGAGGTTCAGCAGGACGTTGCCCGGTTTGAGGTCGCGGTGGATCGTGCCGGCCTGGTGTGCGAAGGCGAGTCCCCGGAGCAGCCCGCGGAGGATCGCGTACACCGCCTCCGTCGGCAGGCCGCCCTTGTTCTGCGCCAGCACATCCCGCAGCGACGGCCCGTCGACCAGCTCCATCACGAGATACGGCGTGTCCGCGTACGGATCGAACCCCAGCACGCGCACGATGTTCTCGTGCCGCAGACCGTGAACCACGATCCCCTCGCGTTGCAGAAAACGCACGTACTCCGGCTCGGTCGGCAGCTTGATCGCCACCCGCTCCTTCTCCCAAACGTGGTGCCGCGCCTCCCACACCTCGCCGAACGTCCCGCTCCCGATGCACCGCTGGAGCAGGTACTCGCTCACCCGTACGCCGGCCTCGTACTTCGTCATCGTCTGCTCACATCATCACAGCCGCAGGCGGCTGTGCCACAGCTCACCCGCCCGCCTGTTCCGATAAGTACTCCGCCACCAAGTAATTGTAAAAACACGCCGCGCCCAGCACCGCCAGCGCCGCCGTCCAGCCCCACCCACCTGACGGCCAGCCGCCCAGCAGCATCAGCCCCGCAATGACATCCACCAGCCCAAACGCCACCAGCAGCCCCAGACCGGCCCAATTCGAGCTCACGCTCAGCACACGCCCGATGAAGAATCGTGCCGACCACGGTACCGCGGCCGCGATCACGACCCATGCCGCGGTCCGCCAGATGCCGCTCCACAGCGCCGCGCGCCCCGTCTCCCCCATGCGATAGAGAGCGACGCCCGCGAGCACCACCAGCCCGACCGCAATGGCGCTGAGCACCCGCTCGCCGACCCGGCTCAGGATGCCGCCCGAGGTTTCCATCTACCTGTAAGTGTAATCCCTGCCAGCGGTAGGGGCATTACAAAAAACCTCACGCTCCGGAATCGGCCGGCCGCCGCGACCGGCTCTCAGGGGATTCGCGATCAGACCGCCGTCATTCCGCGAAACGCAGACGTCTGTGATTCCGAGCAGCGCAGCGCCGAGGAATCTGGCCGCCGTTCGGCGGGGCTCGCAATACGCCGGGCGAACCGTATCCCCGGCCGGATTCCTCCTCGCTGCGCTCGTCGGAATGACAGGTCGCGGCGCTCCCCGCCAGTGACGACCAGCCGCAAGTGATGACCGGCCGCGGGTGACGACCGACCACCGGCAACGACCGACGCCCGCTTGCGGTCCCCGGGTCCGTGCCGTATCACACCCCCATGCCCGACCGCGCCAAGTACGGCCTGGAGACGTTCCCCAACCCCAGCCCGGGCCGCGACTACGTCATCCGGCACGTCGCGCCCGAGTTCACCAGCGTCTGCCCGATCACCGGCCAGCCGGACTTCGGCTGCGTCACGATCGAGTACATCGCGGATCGGCGGTGCGTCGAGCTGAAGGCCCTCAAGCTCTACCTCCAACGCTTCCGCGATGAGGGGATCTTCTACGAAGCGGTGACCAACCGCGTGCTGGACGAACTGGTCGAGGTCCTCCGCCCGCGCTGGATGCGGATCGTCACGGACTGGAACCCCCGCGGCGGCCTCCGCTCCACCATCACCGCCGAGTACCGCAAACGCGGCCGCCGCTAGGGGGCCGTGCGGGCCGCTCGCCTGTGTCTTGTGGTTCGAGCCGCGGAGCGGACCGCAAGGGGAACCTGGTGGGCTGCGAGGGGATGCCGCGACATCCGGCGCAATGCCGATCTCAGGGCTGTAGCATCAGGCACGCGGGCTGTTCGCACACCGTCAGGCACCAGGTGATGTCACGCTTGTGCAAATCCAGCAGGTCCGCCCGGTCAAACGCGCTGCCGTTCCAGGTGTAGCGCCGCAGCTTGCCCGCGTCGTCCGTCGCCACGTAGATCTCGAGCCGCCCGTCGCCGTCCAAGTCGGCCAGCGTTGTCGAGTGCTGATAGCCCGTCGAGTCCGCATCGATCGGCGTGCTCGTCCAGCCGCCCGGGCCCGGCCGGAGCACCCACAGCCCCGAGCGGTAGCACGACGCGACCAGATCCACGCCCCCATCACCGTCGACATCGCCCAGGTTCAGAAAGCGGCACTTGCTGTCCGGCAGCGACGCCATCAGCTCGCTGCCCGGCTCGGCCCCGAACCACCGGCGACGGAGTTCGAGCTTCTGCGCCGCCCCGCCGAGCGGCCCGGCCCGCGTCTCGATCGTCTCGAGCGCCGCGAAGAGCACGGCCGGCCGATTCGGGTCGGTCTGCCCCACGAGAATCTCGCGCGCGTGGCGCGGGCCGAAGGCCTCGACCTCCGTCCGCGTGAAACGCTCCCCGTTCCAGCGATACATGACCAGCCACCCGGGCTGCGGGCCCCCGTCCGCCCGGTTCCGCGTGCTCGGATTCGCGAAAATCTCCGCCCGCCCGTCGCCGTCGACGTCCCCGATCTCGATCTCGTGCACGATGCGGGGCTCCGGGCTCCGGTCGATCTCCTGCACCTCCCACTGCGTGCCCGCCTTGCGGAGCACCGCAACCACGCCGCGGTCGTGCGTGGCGATCACCAGCTCCCGCTGTCCGTCGCCCGTCACGTCCGCGATCTCGATGTCACGCAGCCGGTTCCATTCCTCCCCTACCTGCGCGGCCCACAGGGTCTCCGCCCGCCAGCCCTCCGCTGCCCGCCGCCACACCTTCAGCAGTCCCGGCCGTGGTGCGTTCGCCGCCCCGATCGTCAGGATCCCCGGCCGCTCGCCCGGCAGGTCGAACGCCAGCGCCTTGTGAAACACGCTGCTGTCCGAATCCTCGATGACCTCGGTCTTCCATGCCCCGTCCTCCGGCCACGCCAGCAGGAGTTTGGCCGGTCCGGGCCGGGTCTTGGCCCGCCCCCCGGCGGGGTCCGGTTGCTCGACGAACTGGGCCTGAGCCAGCAAGAGGGCCTTGGTCGGCGTGGGCTGTGTGGCGGCCGACGTCGCGGGACGGGTCGCAGCCGGTCGCGAATCGGGACCAGACTGCGTCCCTGACACGCCGCGCGTCGGGAGCATGAGCGTGCCGATTGCGAGCAGTGCGCACGCCAGGAAGCGACGGCGCGACGAAGACGCGGCGCGCGGCGCACGAGCCGTGCGCGCGACAAGCCGGATCGCAGCGTGGACAACGCGCAGGCGAAACCGTGGGGTCATGGCGGCCAGTGTGCCGCGGACGCGGGTCAACTGCAACCCGGCGCGTGCTCGGCGGCGTTGTTGCTGGATCAGCCTCGACCTATAATTGCGGCCATGCTTGGAATCACGCTCGACCTGCGCACGCCGGCCGGCGCGGCGCTCATCGTGGCGTTGTTG
The DNA here is from genome assembly GCA_964564785.1 of uncultured Planctomycetales bacterium. Taxonomy (GTDB): domain Bacteria; phylum Planctomycetota; class Phycisphaerae; order UBA1845; family Fen-1342; genus CAZMCT01. Next base: position 13,532 of record CAZMCT010000044.1, on the reverse strand, counting down.
CTGCTGCCGTTGTACGCGCAGGAACAGCAGTATCGAGAGCGGCAGGTGCTGGACCCGGAAACGGGGGAGTGGGTTGATCTGCCGCCCACGGAGGAAGAGCAACCGTCGGACGAGCTCGGCCGGGCCCGGGCCCTGATCGCCCGCGACAAGGCCGACGCGGCGCGCCGCCTGCTGAAGCGCTGGATGAAGGCGAACCCGGACGATGAGCGGTTCGAGGAGGCGCGTTTCCTGCTGGGCGAGACGTATTTTCTGGCCCGCGACTACTGGAAGGCCGTCCAGCAGTACCAGACGGTCGCGGAGAACGCGTCGGGCGAACTGTACGATCTGGCGAACCAGCGCTGCGTCGACGTCGGCCGTGCGTTCCTCTCCGGCCAGAAGCGGATTCTCTGGATTTTCTTCCGTCTCCCGGCGTACGACGACGGCGTCGAGATTCTCGACCGCGTCTGGGAACGCGCTCCGGGCAGCCGCATCGGCGAGCTGGCGCTCAAGCTCAAGGCGGACTTCTACTTCGAGCGCGGCGACATGGACCTCGCGCAGGACGAGTACGCGAACCTGGTGAAGCAATATCCCAGCGGCCGCTACGTGCAGCTCGCCATGCTGCGCAGCGCTGAGGCGGCCGAGGCGGCCTTTCCGGGCGTGAAGTTCGACGACCAGCCGCTGATCGACGCCCAGCAGCGCTACCAGCAGGTCGTGGCCGCGTTTCCCCCGTACGCGGAGCGCGAGCGCGTTCCCGAGCGGCTCGAGGGCATCCGCCAGCAGCGGGCCGAGAAGGACCTTTCGGTCGCCCGCTGGTACGAGAAGACGCGGCGCTCGGGCGCCGCCGAGTTCTATTACCGCCTGATTCTCGAGGACTGGCCCGACACGCTGGCCGCGGCCGAGGCCCGCACGCGCCTGCGGGCGATGGGCGTGCGCGAGGAACCCGCGGCGGAGGAGCTGCGTTGAGGCGGTTGATCAGCGCGACGCTGCTGGGGAGCGCCCTCCTGGCGACCGGTTGCGGTTACCGGGCGGGCGCACCTTGGCGCACGGATGTGCGGACCGTCTATGTGGACATGGCCGGATCCCGGGAGTTCCGCCGCGACCTGGAATTCATGCTCACGGAGGCCATCAAGAAGCGAATCGGTACCGATACGCCGTATCGGCTGGCCGATCGCGAAAACGCCGATACCATACTGGTGACGGAAGTGCTCGAGGAGCGGCAGAACGCGATTGCTCCGGACTTCGAGTCGTATCAGCCGCGTGAAAAGACCCTCACGCTTGCGGTGCGAGTGCAATGGAAGGACGTCCGGACGGGCCGACTGTTGGTTGATCTTCCCAACGTCCTACAGTCGGTGGACTACCTCCCGCCCATGTATGAGCAGGAGCGTTTCGCTCAGGAACGGGCCGTCGACCGCCTCGCGCAGCGGATCGTGGCCCAGATGTACGAAGCATGGTAAGCGGCGGCGGCCGCGCGCGACCCCGGGCTGCTGCCCACTGTGAGCCCGCATGCCGGAGAATCAGCCCCAGCGCCCGCGCTCCGGGGGTGACAGCGGTGACGGCGGTCCGCCGCGCCCGCCCGTGCGAATTTCCCGGGGCGTCTTCAGTTGGGTGATCATCGTCGCCCTCGGCCTGATGTTCCTGGTGATGCTCAACCAGAGCATGCACCGCGCGCAGAAGATCACGATCCAGCAGTTCTGGACCGCCATCGCCAACGGCGACATCCGCAAGGTCGTGATCAAGGAGAACATGATCACGGGCGAGTTCTACGGCCAGCCCGCCAACTCCGACACCAAAAACTTCGAACTCGTGTATCCCGGCGTCGTCGAGAACCTCGAGTCGATCCGCAAGGAGATCGAGCAGCTCAGCGCGCGCAGCGGCCGGTCCGTCGAGCTTTCCGGCGAGATCAACAGCAACATCTTCGTCACGATTCTGGTTTCGAGTCTCCCCTGGCTGCTGCTGTTCGGCATCATCTGGTTTCTGCTCTTTCGCCAACTCCGCCAGACGGGCGGCGGCGCCGGCGTGCTCGGCAACTTCGGGCGCAGCCGCCACCGCATGATGACCAAGGAGCACACCTCGATCACCTTCGCCGACGTGGCCGGCGTCGACGAAGCCAAGGAGGAGGTGCTCGAGATCGTCGAGTTTCTGAAGAACCCGAAGCGCTTTCAGCGGCTCGGGGGGCGCATCCCCCGCGGCGTGCTGCTGGTCGGCGAGCCCGGCTGCGGCAAAACGCTGCTGGCCAAGGCCATCGCCGGCGAGGCCGAGGTCCCGTTCTTCTCGATCAGCGGCTCCGATTTTGTCGAGATGTTCGTCGGCGTCGGCGCGTCGCGCGTCCGCGACCTGTTTCGCCAGGCCAAGGAAAACTCGCCCTGCATCGTCTTCCTCGACGAGATCGACGCGGTCGGACGCCGCCGCGGCATGAGCTACAACGGCGGCGGCCACGATGAGCGCGAACAGACGCTGAACGCGATCCTGGTCGAGATGGACGGCTTCGACAGCAACGACCAGGTGATCGTCATCGCCGCCACCAACCGGGCCGACGTGCTCGACCCCGCGCTCGTCCGCCCGGGGCGCTTCGACCGCCAGGTCTTCGTCCCGCTGCCCGACGTGAAGGGCCGCTTCGAAATCCTCAAGGTCCACGCCCGCAAGGTGAAGATCCAGCCCCCGCTCGACCCCAAGCTCCACCGCATCGCCCGCGGCACCCCCATGTTCAGCGGCGCCGATTTGGCCGCGATCGTCAACGAGGCCGCCCTCCTCGCCACCCTCGCCAGCAAAGAAGCCGTCGAACTGGAGGACCTCGAGGAGGCCCGCGACAAGGTCCGTTGGGGTCGAGCCAAGCGCAGCCGCGTCGTCGACGACAAGGACCGCGTGCTGACCGCGTACCACGAGGCCGGCCACGCGCTCGTGCAAACCCTCGTCAAGGACGCCGACCCCGTCCACAAGGTCAGCATCATCCCCCGCGGCCCCTATGGCGGCGCCACCTTCTCGTTGCCTGAGAAGGACCGCATGACCTACAACCGCTCCTACGTCGAGGCCACGCTCCGTGTCCTCTGTGCCGGCCGAGTCGCCGAGGAACTCCTGGGCCACGACATGAACTCGGGGGCCGCGGCCGACATCCGTCAGGCGACCCAGATGGCCCGCATGATGATTACCGAGTGGGGCATGAGCGAGCGCCTGGGCTTCGTCTACTACGGTGACGAGCCGGTCACCCGCCGCGCGGTACCCGACTTGGGTCTGACCCGTGAGTTCTCCGAAAAGACCACCGAAGTCATCGACGAGGAAGTCCGGCGCATCATCGACGACGCGTACGCGGACACGCGGCGAATCGTCCAGGAACATCGCGAAGCCCTCGACGCCCTGGCCCGAGCTTTGCTCAAGTACGAGACGCTCAGCGGCGAGGAGGTCCGGCAGATCGTTGCCGGCCAGCCGCTCGACAAGCCGACCGTCGCGGACCTCATCGCCGCCGAGCAGGGACGCCGCGCGCCGGATACGCCGGTGGCCCGCCCGGTTCAGAAGCCCCGCGACGGAGAGGCCGGTCCGCTCCCCAGCCCAGCCTGACGGCCGGGCTGACCCGGCGTGCGAAGCCGCACCGCAGGGCGGCCGCCCCCGTGGCTCCGTTCGTCAGGCTGTCCTTTTCGCCATTTGGCAGCCGCCCCGACCATGAACCTCGACGGCCTTTTCGTAGACATGTACGGCACCCTCACCGCCGGTGACCGCGCCGCGGTCGAGGCCGTCTGCGCCGACCTGATCCGCGACACCGGCCTCGGGCTGACCGCACGCGAGCTCGGAATCGCCTGGGGCGAACGGTTCTTCGACGCGATGAGTAGCGCAAATGGCAGTGGTTATCGGACGCTGACCGAAATCGAAACGGCCACCCTCGTCGACACCATGGCCGCCCTCGGACACGCAGTCGAGCCGACACCTTACATCGCGCGGCTCGTCGAGTACTGGCGCAACCCCCCGCTTCAGTCAGATGCGCGGGAGTTCTTAGGGCATTGTCCGGCCCCAGTCTGGATCGTTTCAAATGCCGACCGGGCTGATCTTGACGCCGCCCTGGATCGGTTGGGCCTCCGTGTAGACGGAGTGATGACTTCCGAGGACGCCCGCTCCTACAAGCCCCACCCGGGGATCTTCGAGGCGACCCTGCGTCAGTCCGGCTGGCGGCGCGAGGGTGTCCTGCACATTGGCGACTCGCTGCACAGCGACGTGGGCGGAGCCCGTGCCGCCGGCCTGAAGAGCGTCTGGATCAACCGCCAGCACCGGATCCACGATATTGGGACCGACACCCCGGACTACGAGTTTGCGGGGCTGCGGCCGTTGAGGCAATGGCTCGAAGCCTGTCTGGAACCGCTTCCGAACGAAACTCGCTGCGAGCCCTCGTGAAGTTCGGAACCGGTCCGTGCAGCCCTCTGGCGGATCGTGGCGGGGCCGGTATAATTCGTAAAGGAAGAGTGTCGAAATGATTTGGGGTGACGATGGTTTGCAATTCGCGCCAGCGGTGTTGAGATCCCGGTGAGCGCGAAGAGCACGGGTTGTATTCGGAGTGACCAGCAGCCCGGGGCCGCAGCCGCGAAGTCGTGGCCGAGGCGTGAGCCGGCAGGACACCTTTATCATCGCGATTCATTCACGCGGTTTTCATACTTCCTGCTCCACCCTCCGCCGCCGCGGTTGACCGGATGCTGAAGTGAGGTTTTTGGGGAATTGAGGCGCTGCGCTCGAACCGAGTTCGCGGGTTCGTCGTTCCGAAGATAACTGCCTGCCATCGCCCCCGCGGCTGTGGGGCGTCCAGTCTACCGCCCCGCCTTTGAAAATGCTCAAAAGGCGGATGAAAGCATGTTTCCCCAACATCTTGTGCTCGCCGCGCCCGAGTCCGGGTCACTGGCGTATTTGTTGCTCGCCGCCGCTGTCGGCGGCGGTGCGGTCTGGATCTTCCAGATGGTTCTGGGCCGCAAAGAGCAGCTCGCGCGGCAGGCCGAAGCCGACCGGCTGATCGAGGCGGCTCGCGAGCGTGCGGCGGCGGTGGTCAAGTCTGCGGAAGTGGAGGGCCAGCGGCGGATCCTCGAAGCGCAGGAGCGATTCGAGCAGGAGACGGCTGAAACGCGCAACGAGCTGCGCAACATCGAGCGCCGTCTCGACAAGCGCGAAGATACGCTCGTCAAGAAGGAGGACGTCCTCGCGACGAAGGAGCGTAAGCTGGAAGCCGACCAGCAGAAGCTGGCCGAACAGAACAAGATCGTCGCCGAGAAGGCGGCTCAATTCGACAACCTGATTGCCCAGCAGCGGGCCGAATTGCTCCGCGTCGCGCGCCTCACCCCCGAGCAGGCCCGCGCCCAGTGCCTGCGGCAGATTGAGCGCGAGGTCGAGAAGGAAGCCGGCCAGCTCGTCGAGCGCATCATCGGCAACGCCGAGGAGAACGCCCGGGAGCGAGCCCGGTACATCATCGTCTCCGCCATCCAGCGCTATGCCGCCGAGCACACCTGCGAAACCGTTGTCGCTACCGTTGACGTACCGTCCGACGAAATGAAAGGCCGCGTCATCGGCCGCGAGGGCCGCAACATCCGGGCCTTCGAGAAGGCCACCGGCGTCACCGTCATCGTCGACGACACCCCCGGCATCGTACAGGTCTCCTGCTTCGACCCGGTCCGCAAGGAAGTCGCGCGCATCGCCCTCGAGCAGCTCATCCGCGACGGCCGCATCCACCCCACCCGCATCGAAGAGGTCGTCGCCGAGGTCACCAAGGAGGTCGAGGAGCGGGTGGTCGCGGCCGGGCGGGACGCCGCGGCCACGGCCAACGTGGTGGGGGTGAACAAGAAGATCCTCGACGTGCTCGGCCGACTCCAATATCGGACCAGTTATGGACAGAACGTGCTCAAGCACAGCATCGAGGTGGCGTACCTGTGCGGGCTGATGGCAGACGAGTTGGGGCTGGATGGCGCCTTGGCCCGCCGCTGCGGTCTGTTGCACGACCTGGGCAAGGCGCTCGACCACGAGGCCGAGGGTAGCCACACGAAAGTCGGCTACGAGTTCGCCCGCCGCTTCAACGAGCCGCCGGCCGTGCTGAACGCCATCATCGGGCACCACGGTGACGTGGCGGCCACCCATGCGTACACGCCGCTGGTCGCGGCCGCCGACGCGATCAGCGCGGCCCGCCCCGGCAGCCGCCGCGAGTCGATCGAGCGCTACATCAAGCGGCTCCAGGAGCTCGAGGCGATCGCGACGAGCTTCGAGGGCGTGCGGCAGGCATACGCGATCGAGGCCGGCCGCGAGGTGCGCGTGATTGTCGATGCCGAGCGGGTGGATGACCGCTCGTCGCTGAAACTGGCCCGCGACGTAGCCCACAAGATCGAGGAGGACGTGGCCACCTTTCCGGGCGAGATCAAGGTCACCGTGCTGCGTGAGGTCCGCGCCACCGAGTACGCCATCAGCGGCAAGCACCGCGGCAACGGAGAGCGCTCGGCTTCCAGCCTGCGGCTCGACGAGCCCCGAGAGCTCGAGCAGGACGACGAGCCTGCGGCCCCCGCCGAGAACTGAGCATCTACCGCGATGTCGGCTTCCGGCCGATGCCGCACCCTGCCAACCGGTCGAAAGAGGGGACCCACACCGCGGGAGCGGCCGTGGGCGCTGGCGTGCGGGTGCGTAGCCGCGGAGCGGGACCCCGTGCTCAACAGGCTACTACGCGTAGCTGTGCAGGCCCACGATGTAGAAGTTCACCACGAACCAGTTGAACGCCATCATCGCGCAGCCCGCGACCGACAACCACGCGGTCCACAGACCCTTGTGATGGGCGACGAAGCGCGAGTGGATGAGGATCGCGTAGATGATCCAGGTGTTCAGCGCAAAGGTTTCCTTCGGGTCCCAGCCCCACGGCCGGCCCCACGAATAGTCCGCCCACACCGCCCCCAGAATGATCCCCACGAACAGCATCCAGAACGCCAGGTTCAGGATGATCAAGTGGCTCCAGTCCGTGTGCTGCAGCCAAGCCGGCAATCGCAACCCTACGCCCTCGTCGCCCGGCGCCGCGCCGGCCAGCACCGGCCGATCCAGCCGCGAGATCGCGCCCCCACCGCCCGCCAGCGCCAGGGCCGGCTGCGGCGACCGGCCGCGCGCGTATCGCAGGGCCATGCCGCCCAGGTTCAGACCGGCCCACACCAGCCCGCCCGCGAGCAGAGCGGTTGCCAGCGCGCGCGAGAAACCGTAGCTGCCGGAGATCGGTCCGAGGCACGCCATCACCACCAGGACCGCGGCGGCCACTCCCACTCCGCCGAGCCGCAGCCGCACGAGCAACGGGATGGCCGCGGCGGCCGCAACGGCCAGCCCCACGGCAAACAGCCGCACCGGCCCCGAAACCACGATGCCGCTTGCCGTCGCCCCCGTCTCGCGAAACGCCAGCCAGCACGAGCCCGCCAGCAGCGCCCCACACAGCCCCGCCGTCAGCCCCACGCTCGCCGAGCGGCCCGCGTCCGCGTGGAAGTGATAGCCGAACAGGTACACGACTGCGATCACGGCTGCCAGGAAGATCAGCGCATACGACGCAATGATCAGCACCGTGTGGATCCGCAGCATGATGTCGTCGAGGATCCCCATCACCTCGGTGATCTGCCCCCCGTCCGAGCCCATCATCGGCAGCACGTAGCTGGCCGTCACCAGGGCCACGAAGCCCGTCGCGTGCGCCGCCAACAGGAACACCCGCGTACGGTAGAACAGCTCCGCGACCAGCGCCAGCGCGATGCCGATCCAGGCCGAGGCGGTGATCGCCTCGAACATGTTCGCCACCGGGATGCGGCCGACGATGTACCAGCGCAGGGCGAGCGCGTACGCGTGCCAACTCAGCGCGGCCGCCAGCAGCAGCAGGCCGACGACGTACGGCGTGCGCCACCGTGTCACGAGCGCCACCACGCTCACCAGCGCCCCCGTCAGGTACAGCAGCCAGCCGAGGGACGCCTTCGCGAAGATCGAGCTGCCGATGAAGTTCTCGTAGTAACGCTTCTCCGCCTGCCGCTGCCCTACGCCCGGATATACGCCCGCGGCCGCCAGCGACGGCAGCACTTCCGCCAGCCGGTTCAGGCCCGCCTGCACGCGGTTCGCGTCCCGCGCCTGCCACGCCTGAGCGAGCTGGTTCCACGTCCCCACCACGACGGCCGCGTCATCCGGCCGTACATCGGCCGCCGGCGGGCCGAAGTCGCGCACCAGCTGGTCGAGCGGCGGCCGCTCGCCGTCCGGCAGCGCGAGCTGGGCGCTCGTTCGCAGCTCCTTCACCGTGAACCACAGGCTGTCGCGCGGCGCGCCCGGCCGGGGGACGATCCGCAGCAGCTCGTCGGTGAAGCGCGCCACCTCCTCCGCGCCGCGTACGCGGGCGATGGCCCGGTTCATCTCGAACCGCGGCTCGAGTTCTTCGATCCGCTCCTGCACCCGCGGGTCGCGCAGCTCGGCCGGCGTGATGTAGCCGCCGCTGCGGATCCGCTGCCGGGCCGCCTCCGGAAGCTTCTCGGTCAGGTGAATCCGCAGTCCCTTGTCGCGGATGCGGATCAGCGGCACATCGTCGTACGCCGCGCGGTTGAACAGCCAGTCCAGCAGCGACGCCATCGGGCTCAGCCCCGGCAGGTGCTCGCGGCCGGTCATCTCGGCCATGGCCTCGCGGGCGAACGAGTCCAGCGTCTTGTAGCGGCGGTCGGCCTGAACCACGAGCAGCGACGCCGACCGCCAGTCCATCTGCCGATCGAGCGCGACCGCGCCCTCCGACGCGGAGAAGGGCTCGCGGGGCAACCCCGCCACCGCAGGCCCCGCCAACATCGCGAGCAACACCGCGATCCGTCCCGTGCTGCGCATGTCAACGCTCCATTTCCGCGACCGCCGGCTGCGCTGCGAGAGCCGGACGTCCGGCACCCCGTGCCGCCGTGCTCGCGGCGGCCGCCGCCGCGGCGCGCCGCTTGAGAATCGGCTTGATGTAAAACGCGTACCAGCAACCGACCGTAATCAGCACGCAGCCCAGCATCATCGGCCAGATTCCGCGCCGGTTGCCCACCCCCAGGATCGTCCAGCCCCAGTGATCGCGGGCCGCGCCGCTTTGAAACAGTGTCCAGTTGTTGACGGCGAACGTCTGGTTCGTCCGCACCATGGCCGGACGCAGCGTGTCACCCGCCTGCACGAAAAAGTCGCTCTGCCACGTCCGTGCCCCGCGCCGGCCGGGAAAAAACTCCGTCTTCAACCGCCCCGGCACCAGCGTCGTGCCCAGGTCCCGCTCGGCCCGCGAGTACACCAGCTCGTACTCGACCCCGTCCGGCCCGCGCACCACCAACGGCATGGTCGTCAACCCGGCCGGACCGGTGCCCGCCTCCAGGTGTGGATAGTCGCTGAAAAAGCACCAGTGCGTCTCGCGCCAGTCCGACTGCGCGCCCCGACCCGTCAGCTCAAGCCGCACGGCCGACGGCCCGCGGCCCATGTTCGGCCGCCGCAGCTCCAGCGGCTGCACCGTCGGCGTCTCCATCGATCGCCCCCGCTCGTGGTAGTTCAGCAGCGTAAAGTCGACCTCGAAGCCCGGCAAACCGAGGTCCGTCGGCCGGCCCCGCTCCAGCTCACGGGCCCGCACGTCTCCATCCGGCGCCACCACCGCCAGACTCGGCGGCGACCCCGGACCGGTAAGCACGTACACCTTGCCGCTGCCGGCCGAGCGATACCGCAGGGTCAGGTTCGGATCGTACGGCCCCGCGCTGTGCCGCTGCCCCTGCGCGTCGATGTCCTGCGAAAACTGCGGAAACCGCTCGATGACCGTCCGCTGATACGCCGTGTCCCCGTGCTGCACGTTGACCATCGCCACCGGCGAGCGCAGCCCCTCAAAGCCGGGGCTCGCCAGCGGCCAGCTCGGCACAAGCGAGGCCACTGTCAGACGATAGTCCGTCCCCGGCACCTCGATGCTCTGCCCCGCCACCACCGGCACGACCAGCCGCGCCGGCGGCTCGCGCACCTCAATCGTCAGCTCGTCCTGCCCCACCAACGGCCGATGTGCTGCGGCCCGCTCCTCGGCGGTCTCGCACCACAACACCTCGAACGGGACTGCGAGCTCCAGCATGCGCCGCCGCGGATCGAGTGCCGCCAGAACGTGCGTCGCGGTCTGCTGTCCGGAGCGGAGGCGGAACTCGACCAGGGGATTGACGGCCGGGCCATCGCCCGCGACGGTCGTCCGCGTCCCGGCGACGTACGGCAGGTATCCCGTTACGCGGACGTCGAACGGGAGCTCCGGCGTCCGCAGGTCGATCGGCATGCGCCACGACTCGAACCAGGACGTGGGCAGCTCCAGCGACCCCAGCGCCAGCGCCGGGCGCGTGCGCTTGCTCGGCGCCGGCCGGCCGGACGCGTCCATGAGCGGCCCCTGGTCCGGCAGATAGCGCTCGCGGTGCAGCGGCAGCCCCCGCATCTCGACGAAGCGCGGCGTATGCTCGCCCCGCACGCCGTAATACAGCGCCGGCCGCTCCTGGTCGTAGAACTTCGTTTGGGCGGGGAAGGTCCGCCACCGCAGCGCCAGGTTGTTGCCCAGCGGTACGGGCGGCGCGTCGGGCCGCAGCGTGAAAGACTGCTCCCGAGCCCCGATGATCATCTTCACGGCGGCCGCGGCCGCGGGGCCCGTGCCCTGCACGTTGGACACCTCGAGCCGCACCGGCCCCCCGAACGCGGGCATGAATTGCTCCCAGTGCTCGCCGGGGCTGGCCGCGAGCTCGACCAGCGGCCCCCGGCCCGGCGTCGCGCTCAGCAGTTCGATCCGCGGCGTGATCAGCAGCACGTCGCCCTCGACCTTGGTGCCGAAGTACCACGCCGCCCCGCCGATGAGCACGAGCAGGCCGGTGTGGACCGCGAGCACGCCGGCGTTTGCCCAGTTCCAGCGGATGCGCGTGACGGTCGCGGTGATCAGCGACAGGCAGAAGATGGCCAGCAGCAGCAGGAACACCCAATGCCGGAAGACCTGCATCTCGGTCAGCTCGAGCACGCCGCGAATCGGGGCCAGACCCGAGCCGATCGAGGCGTAGACGAGAACCAGGGTCAAGATCGCGATTCCGAACTTGACGCTGCCGAGCAGGCGCACGATCGGGTGACGGCGCGCCCCGGGAGAGAGAGGGGAGGCGTTCATGTGCATCCGCAAGTTTCCAACGGCGGCGCTGTCCTTACGCCGCGAAGCACCCTGTGCGTATTATAGGTGCCCGCAGCCTTTCCGCCCCCGTCCGGGGGACGCTGCCGTCCACGGCAGGAGCACGCGATGGCCGGCAAATCCAAACGCGCCCGCCCGCGGCGGGCCGCCTTCCGCCGCCGCACCGAGCCGGGGGCACCGCCGGGCACGCTCGTCCCCGACCCGCACGCCCGGCCCAGCCAGATTCAAATCCTCGCCTACGGCCCCGAAGCCTTCGAGGAACGGCCGCTGCACGAACTGAACGAGCTTTCGCATTTGCTCGAACGCTGGCCCGTCACATGGATCAACGTCGAGGGCGTCGGCGATGCGGCCATGATCGGCGCGCTCGGTCAGATCCTCCGGCTGCACCGCCTGGCGCTCGAGGACGTCCTGCACGTGCACCAGCGGGCCAAGGCCGAGCCCTACGGCGATCATTACTTCCTCGTCGCCCGCATGCCCAGTCCGGAACACCCCTGGGACACCGAGCAGATCAGCTTCTTCCTGGGGCCGCGCTTCGTGCTGACGTTCCAGGAAGGCGCGGCCGGCGACTGCCTCGACCCGGTCCGGGCTCGCATCCGGGCCGGCTGGGGCCGACGGACGGCCCGGCCGGACTACCTCGTCTACGCCCTGCTCGACTCGATTGTGGATCACTACTTCCCGCTGGTCGAGCGATGCGGCGAGCGGCTGGACGCGCTCGAGGACCTCGAAACGGTCGCGCCCGGCCGGCGCCTGCCCAACATCATGCCCGAGCTGCACCGCATCAAGCGTGACCTGCTGGCCATCCGCCGCGTCATTTGGCCGCTGCGCGACGCGATCAACGCGCTGCTGCGCGACAGCACGCCGCTGATCGTGGATGAAACCCGCGTCTACCTGCGCGACGTGCACGACCATACCGTACAGATCATCGACCTGGTCGAGAGCTATCGCGACATCTCGGCCGGCATCGCCGACGTATACCTCGCGAGTGTCAGCCAGCGCACCAACGAGATCATGAAGGTGCTGACGATCATCTCGACGCTCTTTATTCCCCTGACCTTCATCGCCGGGGTATACGGCATGAACTTCAGCCACGAAGCCTCGCCGCTCAACATGCCCGAGCTGTACTGGTACTGGGGCTACCCGGCCATCTGGTCGGTGATGCTGCTGACTGCGGCCGGCCTGGTCCTGTTCTTCTACCGCCGCGGGTGGCTGGGGGGAAAGGACGGATAACCACGAAGACCCGGAGCTCCGGAAAAAAGCGTGGCAGGAACGCACGAAACACTCAACCGCCGTCATGTTGCGGAGAACGCCGCAGGCGAGCGGCGCACAAGCCGGCTTCGGACGCAGGGCGTTCGCGCCGCCACAGCATCCCCATCCGTGGTCGGATTCCGCGTCGCGGCGCTCGCGGGAATGACGGAACGCGGCCCCGCTGCGGCTCAAGCCCGGTGCCGCGCTTGCCCACCGCGCCTTGCCTCTGCGTCGCGGGCGCTCGATGGTGCGCTTGTCGTCGTACCCCTGCGGTGATTCTCTTCAGCCGCACAGGAACGGATCCAGCCGGGCCGGCGGCTCGACATCCACCGGCGCCTGCCCGCGTCGGAACACCCGCGCCCGCGTGTGCCGCAGGTCGACGTGCTCGCCGTCATAGGCCAGGATCCCCGCTTCCCACAGCCCCACGACCGGCGTGTCGTTGAGCTCGTGAAACTCGCGAATGCGATCGTCGCGCGTCTCGCCGAAGTGCTCGTGGTACGAATCACCCACCTTGATGTGAATCTGCCCCGTGAAGTAGTGCGGGTTGAGCTGGAACGGCACCAGCCCCAGCGTTTCGAAGCTCGGCGGCATCACGATCGGCATGTCGTTCGTGGTCTTCAGCGTCGGGCACGCCACGTTCGCCCCCGCGCTCACACCGAGGTACGGCAGCCCGGACCGGACCGCCGCCCGGATCTCCTCCATCAGCCCCCAGCGGTACAGCTCCGTCACGAGCCGGAACGTGTTCCCACCGCCGACGAAAATCGCCTCGGCCGCACGCACCGCGGCCCGCGGGTCGGCGTGGCGGTGAATCCCGTCCAGCTCGTACCCGCCGTCGAGCCCACGCTCCATCAGCATCGCGATGTACGCCTCATGGTCCGCCAGCGCGTACGGCACGAACAGCACCCGCCGTACGTCCCCGAAGTGCGCCCGCATCTCCCTCGTCAGCGTCGCCACCCGCTCCGGCGTTCGGAACCCGCCGCTGCCCAACAGAACCCGCATCGCTCACTCCTGTTCGCCCGTTGAGAAAGGGGGCCGGATCCGCGCCAACCGATCGTCACGGAAGCGACAACCGTCACTCCCGCGGTGCCCATCCCCTCTTTCAATAGGCTGCTCTCCACCTTCGCTTGGGTCGCACCGGTAGCGACTGCACTCGTGGGCCGTCCGGCGTCCGCCGCCG
>CAZMCT010000043.1:1454-27835 GCA_964564785.1 uncultured Planctomycetales bacterium | reverse complement strand
AACGAACGTGACGGATGCCCCGAAAATCAATTTACACAGGAATTGACACTACCTCCTCAGCACCCTCGAAGGGGTTGAGCGATTTGTTGCAGTGCGGACAGACGAACGGTTTGTCGGGTGATTGGCGCGGGACGCCGCGGTTACAGTGCGGGCAGCGCATGGCGGCCAACTGAGCCTGGGGCTTGCCGCAATTCGGACAGGGCAAGCGTTGCGTCTGAGGGTCGCGGCGCAGCTTCGCATAGTCGCGCGAGGGCAGTTGGATGTCTTGGCCGCATTCGGCGCAGGTCAGGAGCACTAGGTCCGATTCCGTACCGCGCGGCCGGGCGCGGTAGGTCCACCAGGACACCGCCGAGAAGCCAAGGGCCGCAACGACGAACAAGATCGCCGCCGCGCGAAGCCAAGCTGCGCGCTGCTTTGGTTCTGCCATCGGCGATTACCTTCAGATTGGCTGTCTGCCCGCTACGGCATGTTCGGATCGGCCGGGTTGATGTTCCCCTGCCGGCACCACATCTTCCGCCACTCGCCGCGCTTCTGGATCGTGATAATCGGCGGGCCGGCGTGCGCGAGGAGAATCCCGTCCAGGTACTTCGCGGCCTGGTAAATGTTGACGATCGCCATCGCGTCAGGGCTCTTGAGGGTGGGGTACCAGTTCACGTGGCCGTCGAAAAAGCACACGTTCGTCCCCCAGGACTTGCGGACCGGGTGGATCGCCCCGGGGCTCTCATACGGGAAGCACCAGGTGCAGCCATTCGTGTTCAGGCAGGACACTCCGAGCTGGTCCCAGTCTCCGTCGCGGTTCGACTCCAGGAAACAGATGAACTGCTGCGGCACCTTCACCTGCCCCTCGCGGACCCCCCAGAAGTCATCTTCCCGCGGAATGTAGTTCATCATTCCGGTCTCGACGTACTGATTCGCGTTCGGCCAGTTTTCGCCGAGACCCCAGTCGTTCGCTCCGTAGCTCAGGAAGGAGTAGCGCTGTGAAGCATCCATGATGCGCAGCGGGTCGTTGGGGTCCTTCCACGGCATGCGCTTCTTGAGCGCGTTGGGGCACTCCCACACGGTGCTCTGTTCGCCGACGCCAATCGTCTTCTCACCGCGGAGCATGGGCATCGAGCCCCAGAAGTACTGGAACTCCTCATCGCCGAGCTGCTCGGGGAAGAGTTGCGGGTGTGCGAAGTAGCCGGTTTGGCCCAGGTACGTATGCGAAGCCTGCCCGATCGATCGCAAGTTCACGCTACATTTCAGCCGCCGGGCGTTCTCGCGCGCATTGCCCAGCGACGGCAGCAGGATGCTGATCAGCAAGGCGATGATCGCGACCACGACCAGCAACTCGATCAACGTGAATCCAGGACGCCGAGATGGAATGAAACGGTTCCCGGTCCGCTCCAAGTTAACCCGCGCTCGCCCGCCGCGCCCCCAGCCGCGCACCCGGGCTCCCGCAACTTTCAATTATCGACAAAAGGGGCTGGAACGCAACCCCTTTTTTCCCGTCCGACCGGATCTGACAACCCTCCCGAAAAACACGCCCCCTGCACGAACGAAGCGTCCTTGCGCTGTGCGATTCTCACAACTCGCCCCCGCCCATCGCCCCCGGCCCCCACGCCCGCTTGTGCCGCAAGATAAACTTTTGCGACATGACCGCAGCGGACCGCGACGCCTATGCCACGGGGAGCGTACCCGCGTCGCCCACAGCCAACAGCGCGGCCGGGGCCGAAGCGCCGGACCGCCCGGACGCCCGGCCGGACCCGCGGCCGTTCATGCGCCGGCCGACGCTCTACCCCGCGCTCTATTCGTGGTACGTGTTTGCGGCGTCGCTCGACGTTCTGTTCACGGGGCTGATCCTGCACGAGGGCGGGACCGAGGTTAACGCGGTCGCGGACTGGGTGATCGCGCGCTGGAACCTGCCGGGGCTGGCGGTGTTCAAGTTCATCACGGTGGCGCTGGTGGTGGTGATTTGCGAGTGGATCGGGCGGCGGCGGCCGGCGACGGGGCTGCGGCTGGCGCGCTGGGCGGTGGCGGTGACGGCATTTCCGGTTCTGGTGGGGGCGTACCACCTGCTGCGGATCGCGGGGGGCGTGAGCGGGCACCCGGCGCCGTAGACGGGCGGGCGGCACGCTGCGGCTGGACCAGGTCGCCGGCGTACACTGCCGACACGGCAGTGGCACAGAGCGTGGCACAGCCGACCTCGGCTGTGGGATGGCGCGCCACTGTCGTTGCTTCACCGCCGAGGGCGGCGGTGCCACACACCCGGCAAGTCACCGCCGAGGGCGGCGGTGCCACACACCCGGCAAGTCACCGCCGAGGGCGGCGGTGCCACACACCGGGATTCTTGAGCACTGCATGGTGGCGCGGCGTTGCTTCACCGCCGAGGGCGGCGGTGCCACACACCCGAAGTGGTAGCGGCCGACGGCTCGTCGGCCGAAGAGGACACACCCTGCACTTCCGACACGGCAGTGGCACACCGAGCTGACCGCGCGGCGCTGCAAGTCGGCCGCGTCGGGTTTACATTTCCCGCATGCCTGCGAATTACCTCGCGTTCGACCTCGGGGCGTCGTCGGGGCGGGCGATGCTGGGGACCTTCGACGGACAGCGGCTGCGGCTGGAGGAGCTGCACCGGTTCGAGAACGGGCCGGCGCGGCTGGGCGGGCACCTGTGCTGGAACGCGGTGCGGTTGTACGAGGAGCTGAAGGCCGGGCTAGGCCGCTGCACGCAGCGGGGCGTCAGACTCGACGCGTTCGGCATCGACACCTGGGGCGTCGATTTCGGCCTCCTCTCCGCAGGCGGCGAGCTGCTGACGCTGCCGCGGCACTACCGCGATGCCCGGCCGGAGGTCATGGCCCGCGTGCTCGAGCGCCTCGGCCGCGGGCGGGTGTACGAGCGGACGGGGATCCAGTTTCTGCCGTTCAACACGCTCTATCAGCTCGCGGGAATCGCCGAGCGCAACCCGGGCCTGCTCGCGTGCGCCCGCCGCCTGCTGTTCATGCCCGACCTGCTGGCACACTGGCTGACCGGCTGCGACGCGAGCGAGCGGAGCATCGCCAGCACTTCGCAGATGCTCGACCCGCGGGCCGGCGCGTGGGCCGCCGACCTGCTGGCCGAGTTGACCCTGCCGGCCGGGATTCTGCCGCCGATCGCCGCATCCGGAACGCCGGCCGAGCCGCTCCGGGCGGATGTCGCGGACGAGGTCGGCCAGGCGGGCGTGCGGCTGGTGCACACGGCCGAGCACGACACGGCCGCAGCGGTTGCAGCGGTGCCGGCAGCGGGTGAGGACTGGGCGTACATCAGCTCGGGGACGTGGTCGCTGGTGGGGGTGGAGTTGCCGGGCGCGCTGATTTCAGCGGAGAGCCTGGCGGCGGAGTTCACTAACGAGGCCGGGGTGGCGGGGACGGTGCGGTTCCTGCGGAACGTGGCGGGGTTGTGGCTGGTGCAGGAATGCCAGCGGACGTGGGCCCAGGCCGGGCAGCGGTACACGCATGCGGAGCTGACGGAGCTGGCGGAGGCGGCCGGCCCGGCCGAGGCGTGGGTCGACCCGGACGATCCGCAATTCGCGGAGCCGGGGGACATGCCGGCGCGAATCCGGGCGGCGTGCGAGGCCGCGGGTCACCGAGCGCCGGAGGGCCCGGGTGCGGTCGTGCGGTGTGCACTGGAGAGCCTGGCGCGGAAATCCGCGGTCGTGCTCGAGCGTCTGGAGCGGCTGCTAGGGCGGCGTATGCGCGTCGTGCATGTCGTCGGTGGCGGCTCGCGGAACGACCTCTTGAATCAGCTCACGGCCGACGCGACCGGGCGCGTCGTGCGTGCGGGCCCGGCCGAGGCGACGGCCGCGGGGAACGTGCTGGTGCAGGCGCTGGGGGAGGGGCGGGTGGGGAGTCTCGCGGAACTGCGGGCGGTGGTCGCGGGGTCGTTCGAGGTGCGGGAGTTCGCGCCGCGGTCGGGCTCGGGTGGCGTGGCGCGCGGGGCGTAGGTCGTCGGGGCGCTGCGCCACCCCGGGCCGGACAGCGGCCACCTGTCACGCCTCACGTCTGGCGTGTCACTCTCACCCGTGACGCTCACCCTCGCGCAGCCCCTCCGGAATCGGCGCCCCGTGCGGGTCGCGCTCGGGGTGCCCCAGGCTGTCGGCCAGCTTCGCGCGCAGCGCCGCCCCCGTCACGTGCTCCAGCCGCTCGGCCACCGGGTGCAGATGGTCCGTTGCGAGCGGCAGGTTTCGCTCGAAATACGCCTCCCAGAGCCGGTGCGAGCGCACCACCTGCCCGGCCGCCAGACGCCCCGCGGCCGTCAGGTGGTACACGCCTCCTGCCGCTCGGATCAGCCCGCGCCGCGTTAGCCCCCGCAGCGCCAGGCCAACTGTCAACGCCCCCGCCCCGATCAGCCGCGCGATCAGCGCCCGCGGGGCTCCGGCCGCCTGCCGCGGGCCCGGCTCCTCCAGCCGGTAGAGCAGCCCGAGCACGTCCTCGCGCGCGATCCGCTGCGCGAGCGCCAGCCGCTGCCCCGCCCGGCTCACCAGCCCATGCCGGGGCGCCAGCAACAGCGCCAGCGTGAACAGCAGCCCGCTGGCCACGGCCATCATCCCGGCCGTGCTCGTGCTCAGTCCGTCGAACCCCAGCCACGCCGGCGCGGTGATCGCCCCCAGGTGCCCCAGCCCGGCCGCGAGCGCCGCCAACACCACGCTCAGTAGAAGCATGCGGCTGAGCCGGTCGGTCAGCAGGTGGGCCGTCGCCGGCGGGACGATGAGCATCGCGATGACCAGGATGCTGCCGACGCTTTCAAACGCGGCTACGGTAGTGATTGCCACCAAGGCCATCAGGAGGTAGTGCATGGCGGTGGCGTTGATACCGAGCGTGGTGGCCAGGGCCGGGTCGAAGCTGGTGAGCTTGAACTCCTTGTAGAGCAGCGCCACGCACAGCGCGTTCAGCGCGAAGGCCGCGCCCGTGATCAGGGCCGCGCGCGGCACGAGCCGGCCGGCCAGCGACACCGTGTCGAGGGGCACGAGTTCGATCGAGCCGTAGAGCACGCAGTCGGGATCGAGATCGACGTGGTCGGCCCCGCGGCGGATCAGGATCAGTCCGATGGCGAACAGGATCGTAAACACGACCCCCATGGCCGCCCCGCGGTCGACCTTGCCCGTCGCGTGCACCCACTGCGTGAAGAGCGCCGTCAGCAGGCCCACCACGCCCGCCCCGACGAGCATCACCAGGCTGTCGCGGCTGCCCGTCAGCAGAAATCCGGCCGCCAGCCCGGGCAGCACGGCGTGACTGATCGCGTCCCCCATCATGCTCAGTTTGCGGAGCACGAGAAAGGTGCCCAGCACGGCGCACGACATCGCCGCCAGTGCGCCCACGACGACGATCCAGGTATCCATCGGCAGCCAGGTCATGGTGGTTGTC
Organism: uncultured Planctomycetales bacterium; assembly: GCA_964564785.1. Lineage (GTDB taxonomy): Bacteria > Planctomycetota > Phycisphaerae > UBA1845 > Fen-1342 > CAZMCT01. The sequence goes on along the minus strand of CAZMCT010000043.1, from coordinate 22,454 downwards.
AGTGGCTAGTTGCCCGTTCTCAGTGTCTCGTGGCTCGTGTTTCGTCGTCAGGCCGCTCTCAGTTTCCTGTTCCCTTTTCCCTGTTCCCTGTTCCCTACTCCCTGTTCCCCACATCCAGGACATGGGGACTCGCGAGCTCGGGATGGCGGTCCGCCAGCAGCGCTTCGAGCTGCTCGATCAAGGCCGGCTCGAGTGCGTGCTCCACTTGGTCGGCGTCGCGATCCACGTGGCTGGGCGCGATGTCCGCGTGCGTGATCAAGTACAGCTCCCAGAGCCGGTGATTGCGGGTCACCCGCCGGGCCACGCCCGCACCTGGTTCCGTCAGGGCGTATTGCCCGCCCGTGCAGCGCACCAGCCCCGCGCGCTGGGCGGCCGCGAGCTCGGCCCGCAGTTGGCGCGGCGACCACGACCGGGCCGCCAGCAGGGATTCGAACGGGACCGTTGCCGGCCCGCGCTCCGTCGACTCGTGCAGTGCCCGCAGCAGGTTCTGACGCGCCACCTTGCGTGCCAGCCGCCGCTGCGTCATCAGCCGCGCCAGCACGCCCCGGGCCGGCCCGCACAGCAGGCTTACACCAAAAAGCACCCCCGCCACCACCACGATGATCGCGCCGGCGGGCAGCCGCGGCGCCAGCGCGCTGGCCGCCGCCCCGAGAAGGCCGCTTACCGCTCCGATCGCCCCCGACACCGCCAGCATGGTCGGCAGGTGATGCGTCCAGAATCGCGCCGCCGCCGGCGGAATGACCAGTAGCGCGATCATCAGGATCAGACCCACCGCCTGGAGCCCGACGACCGTGACCATCACGACCACGGCCATCATCACGATGTCGAGCGCCAGCACCGGCCAGCCCTGAGCCCGCGCAAACCCCGGATCGAAGCACAGCAGCGTGAACTCCTTGAACAGAACCAGGCAGACGCCCGCACTGAGCAGCGCGGCCACCCCGATCATCACCGCGTCGGCCAGCAGCATCGACGCCGTCTTCCCGTAGATGAACGCTTGCAGGCCGGCCGCGTGCCCTTCGCCCATGTTCTGGATCAGTCCCATGATCGCCACGCCCAGCCCGAAAAAGACGCTCAGCACCACGCCCAGCGCCGTGTCCTCCTTGATCCGCGTCCAGTGCACCACCACCAGAATCGCCAGCACGCCGAGCACGCCCGAGACCGTCGCCCCCACCAGCAACCCCGCCAGCGATTTCCCGGTCTCGCCCAGCGCGACCATCGCAATGAATGCCAGCCCGATCCCCGGCAGCGTCGCATGGCTGAGCGCATCGCCCAGCAGCGCCCGCTCGCGCAGCAGCATGAAACACCCGATCAGCCCGGCCGCGATGCCCAGCAGCGCCACTCCGACCACCACGACGCGCGTGTTGTAATCTTGAAGGAGCAACACCCGCGCCACCCGGCTCCAGCTCAGACTGTCGTCCGCCGTGGCCGCCGCGGGCGCGGCGAGCGCCCCCAGGACGAGAACGCCCGCGGCGACGCGCGCGGGTGAGAACGTGAAAACGCGAAAACGCGCGGCAGCAATCGCCGGCCGCTGTTTGCACCCACCGTGCCGCGCCGGGTCCCGCGCCCACGTCTTCGCTGGTGCACCTCGGTCGGTGTTCATCATTTCACGTTCGCCCGTTCTCGCGCGCTGACATTCTCACACACGCCGTGCAATGGCCTGCGCCGCCTCCTCCAGCAGCGTCAGCCGCCCGCCGTAGGTCTTTCGCAGGTTTTCGGCCGTGAAGGTCGTCTCCGTCGGCCCGTGCGCCACGATCCGCATGTTGATCAGCAGTACCTGGTCGTAATACTCGCGCACCGTCTGGAGATCATGGTGCACGACCAGCACCGTCTTGCCGGCCGAGCGCAGGTCGTGCAGGACCTGCACGATCGCCTTCTCCGTGGCCACATCGACCCCCGCGAACGGCTCGTCCATCAGGTACACCCGCGCATCCTGGGCCAGCGCCCGCGCCAGGAACACCCGCTGCTGTTGCCCGCCCGAAAGCTGGCTGATCTGCCGCTCGGCGTAATCCGCCATGCCGACCCGCGCCAGTGCCGCCCGACCTGCCTCGCGGTGCTCGCGCGTCACCGGCCGCAGCCACCCGATCTGCCCGTAACGGCCCATGGTCACCACGTCCAGCGCACTCACGGGAAAGTCCCAGTCCACGCTCTCCCGCTGCGGCACGTAACCCACCAGGTGCCGCTGCTGGCGATACGGCCGGCCGTAGATCATGACCCGCCCGCTGGCCTTCGGCACCAGGTCGAGCACCGCCTTCAGCAGTGTGCTCTTGCCGGCTCCGTTCGGGCCGATTACGCCCACCAGCCGCCCCTCGGGCACATCGAAATCCACGTCCCACAGCACCGGCTTGCGGTGATACGCGACCGTCAGGTCGTGCACCGAAAGCGGAGCGGCCGCGGGGTGCTCGGCCCCGGTGGCCACCGGCTGCGGCGTCGAGCTCAGCTCCATCCGACATCCTCAAAGAAAACCACAGAAAGACTCCGAGAAGAGTCGCTGATGCTTACCGACCGGTTGCGTGCCTGAGGACTCGTTGCCGATGGTTCACGCGCGCCGCACGCTGTGCGTTCACCATTCTGCATCCGTCAATCCGCGTTTTGAACATTGTTCTCGGCGTCGTAGTGTCTCCGTGACGATCCTCATTCGGCCGCCAGCAGCCCGCGGAAGCCGCGCGGCGGCGCGTCGCCGCCCAGGGCCCGCGCGATCGTCGTCGCGTTGTGATCCAGCATCCCGATGTACGTGCCCTCGTACGTCCCGGCCGGCCCCATCGCGTCCGAAAACAGGTTGCCGCCGAGCCGCACCGTGTGCCCCCGCGCCGCCGCCCCCTCCAGAAGTGCCCGCACGTTCCTGTCCGCCACGCTCGTCTCCGCGAACACCGCCCCCACCCCGTGCTCCACCAGCAGGTTCACCAGCCGGTTGATGTCCTCCAGCCCCGCCTCCGACTCGGTCGATCGTCCCTGGATCCCCAACACCCTCAGCCCGTACGCCCGCCCGAAGTAGCCGAACGCGTCGTGCGCCGTCACCAGCACCCGCTGCCGCTCCGGAATGCTCGCAACCACGCCCCGCACGTACGCGTCCAGCGCCGCCAGTTCCGCCCGGTACGCCGCCGCCCGCGTGGCGTACTCCGCCGCGTGCGGCGGGTCGTACCCGGCCAGCGCCGCCTGCACCACGTCCACCGCCGCGCTCCAAGCCGCCACGTCCATCCACACGTGCGGATCGTGGTGCCCCGGCGTGTCAGGCGACGCCAGCAGGTACTCCGGCTCCAGCCGCTCGGTCACCGCCACCGTCGGCCGCCCGCTGCGCGCGATCCGCGCCAGCGCGTCCGCCATTTTCCCTTCCAGCCGCAGCCCACTATAGAAGACCAGGTCGGCTTCCAGCAGGGCCGCGACGTCATTCCGCGTGGGCTTGTACAGGTGCGGGTCCACGCCCGCCCCGATCAGCGTCCGCACCCGCGCCCGCTCCCCCGCCACATGTCCAACCAGATCGGCCACCATCGCCGTCGTGCACACCACCGAGTACGGGGGGGCCGCCGCGCACCGCCCCGCCATCCGCCGTTCGCAGCCCGGCAACCCCACCCCCGGCAGCGCAAGCAGCAGGGCGGCAGCGCTCCACCCGGTACGGCAGCGGCAGAACCGATCCACGTCGACTCCTCCAGCGCCGATTGTACCCTGGGCTACAATAAGTAGCAAGCACAACATCACTGCCGACGCCGCCGGAGCCTCGCTCTCCGTCGCGCCAACCGCGATGCAGCAGCGTAACCGAAGGGAAGTTCGGGCGGAACCGCGGCCCTCAGCGGTCCTTCTCGAGCAACTCGGCTCGCGCCCGCGCGATCCGCATCGTCCAGCGCTCGCGCTGCGCCGCCACCACCTGCTCCAGCAGCGCGGTGAATCGCGGATCGAACTGCCGCGCGGACTCCTCCGCGATCAGCCTCACCGCGTCGTCGATCTCCATCCGCCCCCGGTGCGGCCGTTCGCTGGTCAAGGCCTCGAAGGTTTCCGCGACCGCCAGCAGCCGCGAGCCGACCGGGATGGTCCGCCCGCTCAATCCCAGCGGGTAGCCGGTCCCGTCCCAGCGCTCGCGCAGGTGCCGGATGATCAGCGTCTCGGTCTCGAAGACCCGCAGCGGCTCGAGGATCTTGCAGGTCATCAGCGGCACCTGCCGCAGCACCACCGCCTGCTCCTCGGTCAGCGGGCCCGGGCTTTGCAGCACTTCGTCCGGCACACCGATCTTGCCCAGGTCGTGCAGCATGGCCGCGTTAGCCAAAGCGGTGCGCAGCGGCGCGGGCAACCCGGCCGCCTCCGCCAGCCCCTGGGCGAAGAAGGTCGTGTTCCGCGAGTGCCACGCCGTGTAGCGATCACGGGCCTCCAACGCCTGCACCAGCGCCCACACGCTTTGCAGGCACAGCTCCTTCGCTTGGAGGCTCAGCGAGACCACCTGCTTCTGCAACCGGTCCACCTCGCTGTGTACCAGGTGCGGCCCCACCGGCTCGTCACGCACCTCGTCGGCGCGGACCACCTGGTTGCGCCCCCGCCGCTTGCCCAGGTAGAGGGCCTGGTCGGCCAGGTCGATCAGGTCGCGTACCGACGTCACCCGCGGATCGGTCGTCGCCGACACGCCGATCGAGGCCGTGACCGACACGCCGGGGCAACACGGGACCCCGACGTTCAGCGGCGTCGTCAGCCGGATGCGATCGGCCAGATGGGCGGCCTCCTCCAGCCCCGTCTCGGCGCAGATGACGGCGAACTCCTCCCCGCCGTAGCGGGCCACCACGTCCGTGTCGCGCACCATCCGGAGCAGGTGGCGGGCCGTCGCTTCCAGCACCAGGTTTCCGATCTCGTGCCCATACGCGTCGTTGACCGCCTTGAAATGGTCGAGGTCGATCATCAGCAGCGACGCCACGCCCCCGTAACGCCGCGTTCGCGCAAACTCGCGGTCCAGCAACTCGCGGAACTGCGCGTGGTTCCACAGACCCGTCAACCCGTCCGTCAGCGCCGCGCGCCGCAGCCGCTCCTGAAGCCGACTCACCCGCAGACCATTCCGTACCCGCGCGATCAGCTCCTCGGCGTCGTACGGCTTGACAATGTAGTCGTCCGCCCCGGCATTCAACGCCTGGTGCTTGGCGTCCCGGTTCTGGCAGGCCGTCATCAGGATCAGGTACGTCCCGTCCAGCGCCGGGTCCGCTCGCACCTGCCGGCATAGCTCGATGCCGTTCAGGTCCGGCAACATCAGATCGCAGATCACCACCCGCGGATGCAACTGCCGTACGCGGCCCAGCCCGCTCTGCGCGTCCGACGCCTCGACCACGCTGAGCTGCGCAGCCAATAAGCGCCGGAACAGCAGCCCCCGCTGCCCCGAGTCGTCCTCGATGATACAGACGTCGACTGGGTCGTGTCCCACTTACACTCCATTCATCGCCAGGCGCCGGCCGGTGCCGATTACACCCCGCTCACCGCCCTCGCCCGCCCGCGCTTTAGACGTACAGATCGAGCCCGCCCGGCTCCGCCGGCACCGTGGCTTGGATCGCCTGCCGAACGGTTTCGGCGGTCTCGCCCACCAGTTGCGCAATCTGCTGACCCGTGCTGCGAGCCACTTCCGTCATCGCGCTGGCAATCGCGGTGCGCACCTGCGCTTGTGTCATCGCTGTCACGCTTGTCGCTATGCTCAGCGGGTTCATGCGACGCCTCGCTTTCGCTCTGTCCCGCTCCGGTGGGGTGCGGTCAGCCGCCGCCCACTAATACAAGCATGCAAATCAAATCCGTCGCGGGGGAACACCTTTCCTGCCCCACGCTCCAATTTCCCGTTTCGGACGCACCCACCTCCCGCGCCCGCTAATCCTTGCCCTGTGGCTCGACAGCTTGGCAAACTGCGCCGCGTCGCATACTTATGCGCTCCTGCGGAGCCTCATTTACATGATTCCCGTCCCCGTCAATCCGGATCGCATCGACTTACCGGTCCTGCGACGCATGAAGGCGGCCGGGCAGAAGTTCGCCATGCTCACCGCCTACGATTTCCCCACCGCCGCCCTGGCCCAGGCGGCCGGGGTCCACTCCCTTCTTGTCGGCGATTCGCTCGCCACTGTCCTGCTCGGCCATCCGAGTACCCGCCCGGCCCCGCTCGAACTCATGCTCATCCTGGCGGAGGCCGTCCGCCGCGGCGCCCCCCGCGTCTTCCTTATCGGCGACATGCCCTATGAGGCCGTCGCCCCGGGCCACGAAGCCGCACTCGCCGCCGCCCGCCGCTTCGTCGAGTACGCCGGCTGCGACGCCATCAAGCTCGAGGCCGGCCCCGGCGACGAACGCCTCGTCGAACGCCTTGCCGCCGCCGGACTGACCACCATCGCGCACCTCGGCCTGCGCCCCCAGCAGGTCCTTTCTCCCGACGGTTATCGCGCCCAGGCCCGCGACCCGGACGCCCTGGCCGCACTCGTCGCCGCCGCCCACCGCATGGAGTCCGCCGGTGCCGCCCTGCTCCTGCTCGAGGCCGTCCCCCCCGAGGCCAGCCAGGCCGTGGTCAGCACCGTCCGCGTTCCCGTCGTCGGCTGCGGCGCGGGACCCGCCTGCGACGGCCACGTCGTCGTCACCCAGGACATGCTGGGGCTGTCGCCCGGCCACCCGCCGCGCTTCGTCCCCGTCCTCGCCGACCTGCACGGCAAAATCGCGGCCGCGATGCGCAGGTACGTCGAGGACATCATGGCCGGCCGCTACCCGGGCCCGCAGCACGCCTACCCGATGAAATCGCCGGTCACCGGCCAGGGGGAGTAATGCCGGCCGGCGCTCCACGGATGTGCATCGCCTGCGGTTCCGCTCCGCGGGCCGGATTACGATTGCCGGACGGCACGCCGCTGCATCGCTGCCCGCGCTGCGGACTGCAATGGTGGGACTGGCCGCCGTTCGACCCCGCCGTCTTTTACGACGAGAGCTACTTCCGCTCGCCGCTCGCGCCCAAAGGTTACGAGGACTACGCCGCGCTCGAGGCCGGTGTCGCCCGGACCGCCCGCGGGCGACTGCGCCGCATCGAGCGCCTGGTGCGTGGCACGATCCCGGCGGCGCAGCCGCGCCGGACAGAGGCTAGCGGTCCCCATGGCCGGACGGCCGCTCCGCGACCTCCGCAGCGTGCCAGCGATGCGCCGAGCCGCGACCGTGGGGGAACGGATTTGCGACTGCTCGAGCTCGGCTGCGGCCCGGGCGTGTTTCTGCACGAAGCGCGGCAACGCGGCTGGCAGGTGCGCGGCGTCGAGGTCTGTGCCTGGGCCGCCGAGCAGGCCCGCGCACGCGGTCTCGACGTCGAGCGCGGCGCCGTCGAGGGCCGCGACTTCGGCACGGCCGTCTGGGACTGCATCGCGCTTTGGGACGTGCTCGAGCACCTGCGCGACCCCGCGGGCGTGCTTGCGGCGGCGGGACGAGGCTTGCGGCCCGGCGGTGTCCTGGCCATCTCAACGGGCGACGTTACCTCGCTCTGCGCGCGCCTCAGCGGCGTCCGTTGGCACCTGTATAACTTGCCCGAGCACCTGTTCTTTTTCTCCCCGGCCGCGCTCCGGCTGCTCGTGAGGGCGGCCGGCTGCCGGCTGCACCGGGTTTTCCGCGAGCCGTACTGGGCACCCGCCGCCTACCTTCTCGAGCGTCTCCGCAAGACGGGTGGCTGGCTGAAAGTCGTGGCGAACGGGGCCGCCGGCCCCCTCGGCCATTTGGGCGGCGCGGTTCTTCCGGCTACGCTGTGGGACGTGCTCGGGGTGTACGCGGTGCGTGGCGGGGATTCGCTGTCCGCCGGCCGCTCGCCGCGGTACACTGCGGGAGGAGCCGCGGAACGGAGGAAGGCATGATCTTCGGTGAAGACAATGAGACGCCCACGGGGCCCCCGCCGGGTCTGCCCGGCGTGCCACACCCGCAGCAGCCGCAACAGCCGCAGCAGATTAAGCTCGACACCACCAACATGGCGACCGTCTATGCCAACTTTTTCGCCCTCGCCGGCTCGTCCGACGAGCTCGTGCTGTACCTCGGCGCCAACTCCCCCCTGCCCGGCGTCGGCGTCCCGCCGATCAAGATCACGCACCGCCTCATGTTGCTGCCGGCCAACGCGAAGCGGCTCCTGCTGGCCCTGCAACAGACGATCAAGGCCCACGAGGACCGCTTCGGCCCGATCGAGCTGCCGCCCCAGCGCCGTCCCGAAGGCCCGAAACCATAACCGCCCGTTGAAACCGGGGACTCTGAAAAAGCGGACTCTGAAAAAGGGGATTGTGAAAAACGGAAGTGTGAAACAGGGGACCGGCTCCGCGCCAATGACGCATCGCGGCAACGCCAACAGCCCCTCCCGCAGTGCCTGGCCCCTTTTTCGACCGTGGGTGGCACGGTCCGGCGGTCGCCTTGGCGATCGTAGGGCCGTGGTCGTGCGTCGGTCAGCCACCACGGCCCTGCGCGGCTGCGCCGCTGCGGACCGTGCCACCCCGGCGCGGGGCATGGTCCTTGGCAGCCCGTTGAAGAAGGGGGAAAGGTTGAAAGATGGGACGTTGAACCAGGGGACAGGTTGAAACAGGGGACAGACACCGGGCAAGTTACTGTTGACGCCGCCGTAATGGTGGGATCGTGCGAAGCCAGCGCCCGTTTCCAGCGGCTCATCATCTCCCTCTCGCGCCGGGCGGCAGCCGCGAGCAGGTTGAGCGTTTCGCGGCCCGGCCGCAGGATACACGGTGGTCACTGAGGACTCGCAGGCCCAAAGCCATGTTGCTCCGTACGTTGTGCTCGCGCGAGCTGATCGCCCTCGGCCTCCGGGACCTGTGGGCTCACAAGCTCCGCTCGCTGCTGACCGCCCTGGGCGTGATTTTCGGTGTCGCGGCCGTCATCTGCATGCTGAGTATCGGTGAGGCCGCCTCGGCCGAGCAGCTCCAGCAGATCCGCCTGCTCGGCAGCCAGAACATCATCCTCCGCAGCGTGGAGCCCCCGAAATCGCCCCAGGTCGGCAAGGCCCAGGACGCCATCAAGAAATACGGCCTCACGCGCACCGACGTGGAGCGCCTTCGCGGACTGCCCCACGTCAAGAGCCTCGTCCTCATGCGCGACGTCGCCGACACCGCCGTCTACGGCTCGCGCCAGTTCGACGGCCATGTCCTCGGCACGACCGAGAACTTCTTTGACGTCATCAATGTGCGTATCGCCCGCGGCCGGCCGCTGGTCCCGCTCGACGGGGAGCAGCGCGCCAAGGTCTGCGTCATCGGCAACGCCGTGAGCGAGCTGTTCCCCGACGGTGATCCGCTGGGCAAGACGATCGACGTCACCACCCGCACCACCGGCGCCGTGCCCTACACCATCGTCGGCATCGTCGCCCCCGTGCTCACCGCCGGGAATCCCGCCAAGGGCCTCGCCGCCCGCGACATCAACCGCGACATCTACATCCCGCTCGGCACCGCCGACCTGCGCTACGGCGACACCAAGGTCACCTGGCAGGGCATGTCGCGCGAGATGAAGGACGTGCAGTTCAGCGACATCTACGTGCATGTTGAGCCTCAGGAGCAGGTGCTCGCCGTCGCCAAGGCCGTTGAGCGCGTGCTGCAATACGACCGCGCCGAGCAGGACTTCGCCATCGCCGTCCCGCTCGAACAGCTCCAGCTCGCCGAGCAGGTCAAGCGCAACCGTCAGATCGTCCTCGGCAGCATCGCCGGCATCTCGCTGCTCGTCGGCGGCATCGGCATCATGAACATCATGCTGGCCTCGGTCACCGAGCGCACCCGCGAGATCGGCATCCGCCGCGCGCTGGGCGCGAAGCGCTACCACATCACCGCCCAGTTTCTGGTCCAGACTCTGATCCTCAGCGTCCTCGGCGGCCTGATCGGGATTGTGCTCGGCATCGGCTTCGCCTGGCTGGTCACGTTCGTCGTCGAATGGCAGACCATCGTCCCGCTCTGGGGCGTGCTGCTCAGCTTCGGTGTCTCGGCCCTGGTCGGGCTCGTCTTCGGCCTCTACCCCGCCCGCGCCGCCGCGCGGCTCGACCCGATCGAGGCCCTGAACTCCGCCACGCGCGTAGCATGATGCACCGCGTCATGAGCCGTATGCCGAGAGCCTCAAGCCGGTCGTGGTGCGAGGCGGACAACACGCCCGGGCGTTCGGTCCGAGGAGCAAAGCGATGAGGAATCCGGCCACGACTCCAACGGGGCTCGGCTCGCGTGCAGCGCCGCCCGCGACCGCCTTAGGCCGCACGAGTCTTCGCGTTCCATCGCGGCGGCGCCCCCTCATGCCGCGTACGGCACACGAACGATAGCTCACGGCTCAACCCATGCCCGCTCTGCGCGTCTTCCACGACTCGGCACTCGATGGGCCGACCAACATGGCCCGCGACGAACACCTGCTCTATGGCGAGTCCGTGCGGCCCGCCGCCCTTCGCCTCTACGCCTGGGATCCACCCACCATCAGCCTCGGCTACTTCCAGCCGTTCGCCGAAATCGCCCGCCTCCCGGCCGAGCTGCGCGAATTGCCCGTCGTCCGCCGCATCACCGGCGGCGGGGCCATCCTCCACGACCGTGAAATCACCTACTGCCTGGTCGTGGATGATTCCCTCGATGTCACCCACCGCGCCCCCCTCGCCCTGTACGAACTCGTCCACGACTGCTGGCGTCGCGCTCTGGCCGGCAGCGGGATCGGCGTTGAAGTCGCCCCCGACCACCTGCCCATGCCCACGCCCCGCACCGGCCCGTTCTTCTGCTTCGAGCGCCCCGGCCGGACCGACCTGCTCATCGGTTCCGATAAAGTTCTCGGCAGCGCCCAGCGCCGCATCCGCGGCCGCGTGCTGCAACACGGCTCGCTGATCCTCGGCCGGCGTTTCGCGGCCCACCCCGGCGCGAGCCTGGGCGATCCGCCGCGCGAGGCGATCGCGCGCTGGACGGCCGCTTTCGTGGCCGCGCTGGCAGAGGGTTTGGGGTTGACCGCTACGCCCGCGTCGTGGACCGAGGCGCAGTGTGTCGACATCGCCCGCCGCCGTTTGCAGTACGCCGGCGCCGAATGGACGCGGCGGCGCTAACAGCCCCGTGATGAAGCAGCCTTCCGTGCCAGTACATGCTCGCCGGCGCGCACAATGACGTTGACCGCCGACCGCCTCGCGACGAAGCAGCAATCCATGCCTCGGCGGCCGGCAGAAAAGCGAAGTGTCCGGATCATGCCGAGGTCGCGGCCGGCGATGTTCCGCGGTCGGTCAGGATTGTTTCGCGCCCGGGCGCGGCCGCCAGCGGCGCACGAAAGACGCCGCGCACCCCCGGAAGCACGCGGCGTCGATCGGAAAACGTAAGGTCCGGGCTGATTAGCGGCGACGCAGCGCCAGGATCAGGCCGAGCAGCGCCAGGCTGGCCGGCTCGGGAATCGCATTGGCGCGGACCAGCCAGTTGCCCGGCAGGCCGATCGCGTCCATGTTTAACGCGCCGGAAAGGTTGGCGGGGAACGGCGCTCCGAAGGCCACCCACGAACGGCCCTGCGGCGCGGTCTGATCGAGCGGGGCCGGGTAGGTCCCGCCGGGGTGCGTGATGTCGACGCCGACGTAGAAGCTGGTGATGCCGGTCAGGTCAAACGCGATCGGCACCGTCTGGAACACGTCGGTATCGATGCTGCCCGCGGCCACCGTGCCGGCCGCCGAGGCGACGAGGGGCGCGCCGCCCGCGTTGGTCGGGTTGGCATCGCCGTTGCCGTCAATCCACACATAGACGTTGAAAGCCTGGCCGGCCACGACGCCCGACGAGCCCGGAAACGCCGGTGTGCCCCACGTCGTGGAGATGCCGGTCAGCAGCTCGGCGCCCGGTGCGGTGAAGAACTGGTTGATGAAGCCGAACGTCCCGCCGGCCGTCAGGCCGACGCTGTTCTCGGACACGCCGTCATCGAGCGTGTACTCGTCGGCGCGGACCGAGCCGCCCTGGCCAGGAAGACTCGGCCCCGCGGCCGAGAACGTGTCGGCGCCGGCGACGCCGGCGGCCACGACGCTGAAGATCATCACGGTCACCATCGAGCGCATTCTCAACTCCTCCATCGCATTGGGCCACCACGCCCCCGCAGACTCCCTTTCGCTGCGGGTCGGCGGCCGATGTTGCATTGGCCCATCCGAGTACCGTCCCACCTACCCGGAAAAGAACTCCGGGGGCACGGTCCCTGGGCGACGTCGGCGGGAAGACTCCTCCGCCTCCCTTCGACTACGCCAAAATAGCACTTGTCTGGTACTATTGCAAGCGGAATCACGCTCCGCGGAAGAAAAATGCGTTTATGTGCTGGCGGCTCAGGCCGGCTCGGGCGGCTGGTAGTTCGGCACGGGCCGGCCGGCCCCGAAGAGGAAGTCTTCGAGATGGTCCCGCAGGATCGCGTTCGAGTCGTCCGAGGTGGGGTCGAGTCGGTATTCGTTGATTACCATGAGCATGCGATCCTTCCAGGCGGCCCAGGCGGCGGCAGAGACGTGGTCGCGAACGCGATCGCGGAGTTGTGCACCGCCCAATAAATAAGCCACTTTGAGGGCCTGCTGACCCTCGGGTGTCGACTCGTCGAGTCCGGGCAACTCCTGCTTGAGCTTGGCGCACTGCACAGTTCGCGGAGGCATGGTCGCAGCTCCCAAAACGGCCGCACGCGGCGGATCAGCACTATCTTAGCTCGGCAGACCGTTGAACAGCGGGGACGGTTGAAAAAGAGGGCAGGGGCCGCCCGATTGGCGGTCGGTGCTGCCGTGATGTTCCGTTGGCGCGGAGCCAGCCCCGTTCGATCGAGGGGCTGTTTGCCGTGCCAGCCGATCTTCGCGACGGCTGACCGGGGGGGTCGGGCGGTGGCCGCCGTTCACCCCGTCGCGCGGTGCGGATGGCGCACTCCGAATTGCCCGGAAGGCCGCGTGCGGTTAGGAAACAATGATGCCTCCGACGCCTCTGCCCTCCGTATGGGAGCAGCGCTGGCACCCGCTCCGCGAGGAATGGGTGATCATTGCCGCCCATCGCCAGCAGCGGCCGTGGCAGGGCCAGGTGCTGACACCGCCGCCCCGCGCCCCGCACTACGTGGCCGATTGTTACCTGTGCCCGGGGAACGCGCGCGTCGGCGGCCGTCGCAACCCGCAGTACGAAACGACATTCGTCTTTGACAACGACCACCCGTGCGTGTCGGCCGACGCGCCCGCGGCGCTCGAGACGCCGCCGTGGCCGTACCGCAACCGGCGGGCGGAGGGCGTGGCGCGGGTGGTGTGTTTCGACCCGCGGCACGACCTGACGCTGGCGGAGATGCCGGTCGAGCGGATCGCGGAGGTCGTGCGTGTGTGGCAGCGTGAGACGCGGGAGCTGGGGCGGCGAGCGGAGGTCCACCAGGTCTTGTGCTTCGAGAACCGGGGCGCGGTGGTGGGGTGCTCCAACCCGCATCCGCACGGGCAGATTTACGCCACGAACTTTGTGTTCAAGACGATCGAGATCGAACTGGCGGCGTCGGAACGGCACCTCGCCGATACCGGCCGCGGTCTGATGGACGACATTCTCGCGGCCGAGCTGGCGGACGGACGGCGGGTGCTGTACGAGGATGCGCACACGGTCGCGTTCGTTCCGTACTTTGCGCGGTGGGCGTACGAGGTGTACGTGGTTCCGCGGCGGCGGGTGGCGCACGTGCACGACCTGGGGGACGAGGAGGCGGTGTCGCTGGCGCGGGCCTTGTCCGACGTTCTGGTGCGCTACGACAACCTTTGGCGCCAGCCGTTCCCGTATGTGCAGTTGCTGCACCAGGCGCCGACGGACGGCGGCGCGTACCCGGCGTTCCACTTTTTCATTGCGTTTCATCCGCCGCTGCGGCAGCCGAACCTGGTCAAGTACCTCGGGGGCCCGGAGACCGGCGGGGGCAACTTCCTGTCCGATACGTCGCCCGAAGAGAAGGCGGCTGAGTTGCGGGCGGTGCCCGCTCGGCATTACGCTGGGTCGTAGTCTCGGAGCGAGCGGGCGCGTAGAATCCGCCGCGGTCGGCAGGACGGGGGGGCGAGCCGCAAGGAGGCGGCGCACTACCCCATGCCCGAAACGCAGAGGACATCGATCCGGCGCCGCCGTGGAGTTCGACGTTCGCTGCGCGGGCCGCGGGCGCGGGACCTGCTGCCGTTTGTGTTGGGAGCGGTGGTGGGCGGGCTGGGGGTCGCCGGGGGGGTGTGGCTTTGGCATCGCGATTGGGCGGGAGCGTCGGAGGCAGCGCATCGCGCGGCCCGTACCGCGCGCTGGGCCGACCTGCCGGAGGCGGCGTTTCCGATTCCGCCGTACGCGCGCTTTCTGAAGGGGGTGAAGATCGTGCTGGATCCGGGACATGTGGGCCAGTACGACCCGGGAGGCGAGTGGAAGCGCGGCCCGACCGGGCTGCGCGAGGCGGAAGTAAATCTGCGGGTCGCGCAGGAACTGCGCCGCTTCCTGCGGGAGGCGGGAGCGGAAGTGACGCTGACGCGGGAGGTGGACCGCAGCCCGGAGCGCCCGGATCCGGACGATTTGGAGTCTCGGGCCGAGGTCGCGAACGCGCAGCAGGCCGACCTGTTCTTGTCGATCCACCACAACGCGGCCGACTCGCCGCAGGCGAACTACACGGCCGTGTTTTACCACGGCAGTCTGCGCGACGGGGGGGCGAGCCTGGCCGCGGGCCGGTTCATCCTGAACGGCTTGCAGGATGCGTTGCGGCTGGAGTCGCACCTCGAGTGCGGGCTGGTGAGCGACGGGGCGCTGACGAGCAACGGGTTCGCGGTGCTGCGTGCGGCGCGGGTTCCGGCGGTGCTGACCGAGGCGTCGTTTCACACGAATCCCGCCGAGGAGCAGCGGCTGCGCGATCCCGAGTACAACCGCCGCGAGGCGTACGGGATGTTCCTCGGTCTGGCGCGGTGGGCGCAAGCCGGGCTGCCGCGGGTGCGGGTGGAGGCGGTGCGTTCGCGGGCGAAGAAAAGTCCGGACCTGGACGTGGTGCTCGAACTCGACGACGGTCTGAGCAGCCGGCGCGGGTTGGGCGCAGACCAGTCGCACATTCTGAAGGACACGATCGTGGTGCACTGCGCCGGAAAGCCGCTGAAGTACAGCTTCGACCCGCGGAAGCGGCAGTTGACGGTGACGGTCCCGGGCAGCGCGAGGCAGACGCCGCTGTACGTGAGTTTTCAGAACATCTTCGGCCAACCGGTGCTGCACCCGTGGATCACGATTGCGGACGGCGGGTGAGGCCGGATTCGAGCGGCGCGGCGGGCTGCGCCAAGCTCGTCGGAAGTGCCGCCGGTCATTTCCGTCGGCGACCGCATCTGCCCGGAAAGGAGTGGCGCCCGCCGGCGGACCGGCAGGGGCGGGGCACCCGTTTGGGCTGGCGACGCGGGCGCGAGGCACAGTGTACCACCGGGCGATGGGGAGTGAGGGGGGATCGGCGGTGCGGCGCAACAACGCGGCCCGCCGAAGGAATGCCGGCGGGCCGCAGCGGACGAATCAGCAAGCGGGCGAAATGCGATGCGGCGGCGCCGGTCCGAGCGGCGTCGCCGAAACCCTACATCCAGTTGTAGTTGTTGAACGGCCGCGCGGTGGGCGTGCGGCTGGCCGCGATCAGCCAGCAGTTGCCCTTGCCGCGGGTGACATCCTTGATGGTGGTGCCATACCGCCGGGTGAGATACTTGCGGATGGCAGTCGGGGTGGCGTTCGTCCAGCGGGTCCCGAAGTAACGGGCGAAGTCCCGGGTGTTGAACTTGTAGATCAGCACCCCGTTGTTGACGTAGCGCATCCACTTGTTGGCGGTGGTCGGCGAGAACATCGTGTTGCGACCCGCCCCGGTGAACTGCGTGTAGAGGTTGCGGTACGACCCCATCCGCCACTGGCACTCCGTGCGGATGCCCCGATACTGGGGCGAGTTGCACGACCAGGTCGTGCACGTGGGGTTCCGCCGGGTCGTCCGGCTGGTCCGGTTGTAGGAGCTGTACTTGTAGTTCGTCTTTCTCGGTGGCATAAGGCTCTCCACTGCGCTTGCTGTCCGTCGTGGCGGAAACAGATTTACCTTCCGTTTATCGGGAGGTGCCGGCGGGCAGTTGAATAAGCTGACGAGAAAACCGCCGCCTCTGGACGGCCCGTTGAAAGAGGGAACAGGCACCGCGGGCGTGGCTGCTTTCCTCACCGCAAGAGCGGGTCAGCGCGGAGCCAGCCCGCTTTCCCAGCGGGCGGTTAAGATTCCCGCCGGAGGTACAGCCGATGACGTCCCGATCCCCCGCGCGGCCCCGCCGTCCGCTCCCGGAAAGTCCTCAGCGGCCGATCGCCTACACCGGACCATCCCGCGACGAAATCCTGGCCCTGCGGCGCGAGTATCTGAACCCCGGCCTGCTGCTGTACTACGACGAGCCCCTCTGCCTCGTCGAGGGCCACATGCAGTACGTCTTCGACGAGCAGGGCCGCCAGTACCTCGACTGCGCCGGCGGCATCGTCAGCGTCTCCGTCGGCCACTGCCACCCCAAGGTCACCGCCCGCGTCCGCGAGCAGGTCGGCCGACTGGTGCACACGACCACGCTCTACCTGCACCCGACGGTGGCCCTGTACGCCCGCGAGATCGCCCATCACATGCCGGCCGGCTCGAATCTGAAACAGACCTATTTCGGCAATTCCGGGAGCGAGGCCAACGAATACGCGATCCTCATGGCCCGCACCCACACCGGCCGCAACGAGGTGCTGTGCCTGCGGAACGGCTACCACGGCGGCACCGGTGCCACCATGCGCGTCACGGGGCTGAGCGAGTGGAAGTTTCCGGCCGACGCGGGCGTGAATGCGAAGTTCTGCCCGAACGGCTACTGCTATCGCTGTCCGCTGGGGCTGAACTACCCGGCCTGCGACCTGGCCTGCGCCCGGAGCATCGAGACGCTGATCCGACAGGAGACGGCCGGCGACATCGCGTGCCTGATCGCCGAGTCGGTACAGGGCATCGGCGGCGTGATCGTGCCGCCGCCCGAGTATTTCCGCCTCGCTTACGAGATCGTGCGCCGCTACGGCGGTCTGTGCATCGCCGACGAGGTCCAGACCGGCTGGGGCCGCACCGGCTCCGCATTCTGGGGGTTCGAGAATTTCGGCGTCACGCCCGATATCGTGACCATGGCCAAGGGCATCGGGAACGGAGCGCCGCTCTCGGCCGTGACGGCCCGGCCGGAGGTGGCGGCCGCCCTGGCGCGCAAGAAGCACTTCAACACGTTCGGGGGCAATCCCGTCGCGGCGACTTTCGGGCTGGCGACGCTGGAGGTGATCGACCAGGAGGGGGTTCAGGTGCGGGCCCGCGAGCTGGGGGCGTATTTGCGCGCGGGCCTGCTGGAGCTCCAGGAGAGGCACGCTTTGATCGGCGAGGTCCGGGGCCTCGGGCTGCTCCAGGGCGTCGAGCTGGTGCAGGACCGGCGGAGCAAGGCGCCGGCGACGGCCGAGACGAAGCGGCTGATCGAGCTGGCGCGGCAACGGGGGCTGCTGATCGCCAAGAGCGGCTGCGACTGGAACGTCCTCCGGCTCGCCCCGCCGATGTGCCTGAGCCGGGACGACATCGACTTTCTGCTGGACTGTCTGGATGAGTGCCTGGGGGAGGTCGAAAAATAGGGAACAGGGAACAGGGAACAGGGAACAGGGAACGGGGAACGGGGAACGGGGAACAGGAAGCCTTGTTGCCCTCCGCCTGTCGTTGTCCGCGCGGTCAGGCGCCGAGCATTTTCGTCAGAAGCTGGGCACCCTGCCGCGCCTCGGCGTCCGTGGCGAAACGGATGTAGAAGATCGCCTGATCGCCGACCGCGGCGGCCGACAGTCCGTCGATGTTGAGTCCCGCCTGAGCCACCGTACGGGCGATTCCCGCGCCCAGGCCCGGACGGTCCGGCCCGACGATTCGGATGACGTGCATGCGATGGCTTTTGATCAGCCCGGATTGCTCGGCGGCGCGGGTCTGCTCGGGGCCGTGGATCTGGGCCACGAACAGAACGCCGGTACCGGGCAGACTGGCCGACGGCCGGACGATCACGAAATCGAGGTTGGCCCCGGCGCGTTGCAGGGCTTCGAGCTTCTCGGCCAGCGCGCCCGGCCGGTCCTCGATCTCCCCCGCCCACACGTCAACTCTGGTGATTTCGAATGCCATGGCACACTCCCCGAAAAAGCCCGCTGCGCAGGATGACGGCGCCGCGGCGGGGCGTCAAGCGCAGGGGGCGCGGCGGGGGTGGGAGGACCGGGTCAAGGTCGGCGTTGGTCGCGAAGTTCGAGGTTCCCCGGTCCGGGGCCCGATTCCTCGTCGCTGCGCTTTTCGGAATGACAGGGCTGGAACGCTCCGCGGAATGACAATCGTGGCGCGCTCCGCGAAACCGTCGAGCAGTCGCGGCGCTCGATCGCCCACTTGCGTGGCGTGCGGGGCTGAACCGGCCGCTCGATCCGAGCCCCGCGCGGCAGCGAACGGTCGGAACGCGAAGCGCCATGAGCGCCCGGAGAGCCGAGGAGCTCAACCGTGAGGAGCCGGGGGAAGACGAGATTCGAGCCTTATCGGCCCATTGAGAGGGGGCCGGCTCAGCGCCCATCCACCCGCGCAGCAGCGCCACCCGCGGGTCCCGCGGTTTCTGTCCCGTTGGTCAACCCCTTTTTCAACGGGCTGTGATGGCGTGGGCGTCCCGGTGGCCTATGTCTTGTGGCGGCTTGGTGGTGCTTTCTTCAGGTACTGGCGGGCCACGGCTTCGTAGCCGGCCTTGCCCATCAGGGCGTACGTGAGGTCTTTGCCGAGCTGCACCGCGGGCTGGTCGTAGGGGTTGACGTTCAGCAGGTAGCCGGCGATCGAGGTGGCCGCCTCCCACAGCATAATGAACTGGCCGACCGTCTCCTCGGTTACGACCGGGAAGCGCAGGGTCAGGCACGGCCGCTGGCTGGCCACCAGCGCGCACTCGGTCGCGCGTTTTTCGGCGTTCAGCAGTTGGCCCAGCGACGCTCCCGACAAATACGCGAGTGCATCGGGCAGGTCGGCCGCCCGGGGGATCTTCACGTCGCGAGCGAACTTCTCGACCTCGAGGAAGATGAAGACCTTGTCATTCGGCCCCTCGCGGTAGAGCTGCACCTGCGAGTGCTGGTCGGTCGCCCCGAGGGCCTTGATCGGCGTCGGGCCGACGCCCGCGGGCTGGCCGTCGAGGTCGGTCGCCTTGCCCAGGCTCTCGGCCCACAGCTGGCGGTACCAGTCGGCCAGGTCCTTCAGCCCGTACGCGTACGGCATCATCACGTGCAGCCGCTTGCCGCGGACGTAGAACATGTACAGCAGCAGCGCCAACAGCGCGGCCGGGTTGCGGCGGATGTTCGAGGTTGACACGCGGCGGCCCATCGCGGCCGCCCCGGCCAGCAGCCGGTCGATCCGGATGCCGCACATCCCCGCGCTGAACAGGCCGACCGCGGAGAGGACCGAGAACCGCCCGCCGACGCCCGGCGGCACCGGCAGCGCCGCGTATCCCTCGGCGTCGACGATGCCGCGCATCGTGCCGCCCTCCGGGTCGGTCGTGACCAGCAGGTTTGCGACCAGGCCGCGGCGGCCGAGCTTGCGGGCCAGCAGGTCGCGGACGATCAGAAACTGGGCCGCGGTCTCGGCCGTCTCGCCCGATTTGCTGATGACATTGAAGAGCGTCTTTTTCAGGCTCGGGCCGAGCACGTCGAGCAGGTTGGCGAACTGCACCGGGTCGACGTTGTCCATCACGAACAGCCGCGGGCCGCGGCGGCCGCGGGTCATCAGGTTGTGGTAGGCCGGGTTGAGTGCCGTCTGGAGCGCGATGTTGCCCAGGGCCGAGCCGCCGATGCCGAGGACGACGAGGTTCTCGTAGCGGCCAAAGTAGCGTCGCACGGCCGCGGTGACCGCCCGGAGCATCGCCCGGTCGTGCGGCAGCTCGCGGTAGCGGTGCTGGCCGGCCCGCCGCTCGCGTTCGATCCGCGCGATCGCGGTCTTGGCGGCGGGCTCCGTGCGGCGAATCTCGGCCGGGCTGAGGCCATGCACGGGACCGACAGCGGTATCGAGGACGTTGGCGTAGTCGAGCGTGAGGACGGGGGCGGGCATCGCGGGTCTCCGGTCCAATAAAGCCGAGGAAAGATAACACCGTGGGGGTCGCGTGTCTTGTGGGCGGTCGGAGCCATTGCCGTCAGGCAGCGGTCCCCCGTCGGGCGAGGGGCTCCCTCGCAGTCGTCGCTGGGAAGGCGGTTAGGGTTGGGAAGACAGTCGCGGCTTGAATGACGGTCGCGGCTCGGGTCCTGACGTACAATGCGGCGGTGAGCATCTCGCCGGGGAATCCGCGGGTGGCGTGCGACGCGATGTGCGGCGGGCTGGCCCGCTGGCTGCGGGTGCTGGGGGTGGATGCGAGCTACACGCCCGGGATCGACGACGCCGAGCTGGTCGCCCACGCCCTGGCCGAGGGGCGCGTGCTGCTGTCGTCGGACGGCAAGCTGTTCGAGCGGCGGCCGCTGGCGACCGGCCAGGTCCGGGGCCTGAGGCTGCCGGTCGGGCTGCGGCTGGTCGAGCAGGTGCGGTTCGTGGTGCGGGAGCTGGGCCTCACGCCGGGTGTGCCGCGCTGCACGCTCTGCAACGGCCCGCTCGAATACGTGGACCGGGCGGAGGTCGGCGATGTGGTGCCCGCCCGGAGCCTCATCTGGGTCCACGAGTTCTACCGTTGCACGGGCTGCGGCCATATCTACTGGGAGGGCACGCACTGGCGTCGCATCCGCGCGGTGCGCGAGAGCGTGAGCCCGCCCTGAGCGCCGGCCGACGCGCGACGATGAATCAGGGCGCGGTGGCCGCGTCTTTTTCAGCGTGCGTGCCACGCGGTTGCCGCATCCCACGAGACCGCATGCGGCCCGAAAAGGGTTGGAGATCGCCGTGTGCCACTGCCGTACCGGAAGTGCGCGGGGCCGGTTCGTAGCGGCCCGCGTCCCGCGCGGCCGCGTGTCTCAAGCCGACCGTTCGGATGCCAGCCCGGCCCTGTACTCGGTTCGTAGCGGCCCGCGTCCCGCGCGGCCGCGTTGCTCAAGCCGACCGTTCGGATGCCAGCCCGGCCCTGTACTCGGTTCGTAGCGGCCC
>CAZMCT010000043.1:0-1354 GCA_964564785.1 uncultured Planctomycetales bacterium | reverse complement strand
GCGCCCCGCGCGGCCGCGTTGCTCAAGCCGACCGTTCGGATGCCAGCCCGGCCCTGTAGTCGGTTCGTAGCGGCCCGCGCCCCGCGCGGCTGTACCGCTGCGGACCGTGCCACCCCGGCCGTGCCGCCCCGTCATGCGGGGATTCGATGGCCCCGACCGGGGCTGGGCTGGCAATCCCGCTCGAGACACATGGCTGGCGTTTTGGGCTACGGTCTTGTGCCGCTGCGCGGCTGACGGTCCACAGAGCGAACCACGCGCGACGGTCTGCACAGGGAACGTGACGCGCTGCGGTTTTCAAGGTGAGGCCGGAGCGACGTTCATAATCAGCTTGTCGAAGCGGGAACCCATGCGGATCTCGCGGCCGCGAACCTCGACGCCTTCGAGTACCGCCCCGTTCGGAGCAAGTGCTTTTGCAGAAGCGACTTGCGAATACCCTGGCGCGCAGACGACCACTCCGCCCGGCGGCCAGGTGGGCGGGCCGTCGAGGCGAAATTCGAGCTGATCCGTAGCACCGCTCGGCCGCTGCCGCAGGAAGCTCCACGAGACCGGGCCATACTCCGTCGGCCAGCGCTCGATCCGCGGGTTATCGGAGTCGATCCACTCCGGGTTCACGCCGGCCGCGAGGACGAGCGCGCCGTCGCGCTCGCGCTCGTAGACGAACATGCTGCGGACGGCCGAGAGGAAGTCGGAGCCGACCCAGGTATGCGGCAGATCGCCGGTGAAGCGCGGCGAAGTGGGGTCGCGCCAGACGACCTCGGCCCACTGCCGCCACTCGGGCGGGCGCTGGTCCTTGAAGAAGAAGTCGAGCAGCGCGTGCGCCCGCTCGGGCTGGCCGAGACGGACGAACGTGCCGACGAGGCGCAGCTCGTACGGCGTGTAGTTTTCCCAGGCGAACCGGCCGTCGCGACGGTCGCAGAAGAATTGCCAGTAGCGGTCGAACGTGGCCATTACGGCCGCGGGGGGCAGGCGGTCGGCCTCGCCGCAGGGGAAGACGGCGATGGCGGTGGAGGTGGCGTCGAAGTCGCCGAGCTCGGCGCAGCCGGGGAGGTAATCGATGTTTTTGAGCTCCATGGCCAGGCGGATCGATTCGTGCAGCGTGGCGCGGTAGTCGTCGCGGAGGCGGGCCCAGCGCCCGGCGAGGTCGGCGTGGCCGAGGATCTCGGCGATGGCCGCGGCGTCGGCGATGCCGCGCAGGGCGAAGAAGTTGTCCCAATAGGAGTGCATGGGCTTGGCCGAGTAGCCCTCGTGGCTGATCGACTCGGGCAGCAGACCGTAGCAGACGCGTTTTTCGGGCGGGCCGTCGCGGTACTCGGGCGTGAGCCGCTCGGCCCGCAGCTTTTCGAGGTACTCGACG
>CAZMCT010000042.1:1895-27981 GCA_964564785.1 uncultured Planctomycetales bacterium | reverse complement strand
GCCCCCGCCGCAACGCGTTATGCTATCAGCACCGGGATGGTGAATAATCCCGGCTTACAGGCAGCGGACCTCGCTACTCGCGTAAGATGTCGCAAGCCGGAGAAGTGTGGGCGGGAGTGCAAGCCGTGTGAGCCCCCTGTAGGGACTATCATGTACGAAATTGAGCCTCCTCAGCAGAATTCGTGGGTGACTTTCCGCCCCACGCGGCTTCTCGGGAGGCGTTCCGCCGCAGGAAATACGGCAAATCCGACTTTGGGCAGGTCCGTGGAATGCGCATCCATTCTGAGCGCGGGTTTGGCGCCGGTGTCTTTCCGCAGCCCCGCGAGGGGAAAGAAGCCCCAGGATGGGGCCTGGGGAAACCTGCGGAGCCGGTTTCCCCAGATTTCGACCCACGAATTCTGCCGAAGAGCCGAAATTGACACGGTGCCACCGTCCAGACCGCACTATCCGCATAAAGGGACTCACACCCACTACTTCGTCGTCCTTCAGAGCCCTCCCAGTGCCGGCTGTGTATGTTGGCCCCAGAAGTTCGGATCTCTGGACGGCGCAGCTCCCCTTCCAGGGACCTCTCCTATCGTAGAATTAGCGGGCGGAGGCATAAAATAGGCATGTCCCGGTTTCGTTACACAACTGGCGAGTTGGTGCTTCTCGGGGATATCGTATGCAATCCTGCGCATCCGGGAGAAGAACGGGTGGCTATGATGCTAGCTCCCGGCTCAACCGTGGCGGCCCATTTCCTCTGTGGTTCCACGGGCGGAATCTTCCTTGAGCCGAGCCGGGAGATCGTGCATATCGAAGATGCAGACTGGTTCGAGTGGGTGTTGGTACGGAGAGAGCCGGCAACCATGGAGTAGCTCTTCTGCCGGTTTCACTATCCCGATCTACGATTATCGGGATGCGGCGGCCGACCCGCTCGGGCGGCGGACGCGGCTGAACTACTCGTCGGGCGTCAACGCCGCGTTCATGGAGGATTACGGGTACAATCTGCGCAACGAGCTGACCTCCGCCGACCACTGGGAGAACGGCGTCGTGGACCCGGCCTACGACTACGTGTACGACCCGATCGGGAACCGGACCACGTACAGCGTGGATCCGAGCATCGGCGATCCCGAGGTGACGACGTACTCGACCAACAACCTCAACCAGTACTACCGCACGGACGTGGCCGACCCCAAGACGGCCCAGGGTTATCGGTACGATGAGGATGGCAACCTGCTGGAGATGTACGTCGCGGCCGACATGAACTGCGACGGCGTGGTGGATATGAACCAGGACCTGAGCTGCTTCGTGGCCGTGATCAACCAGTGCCCGCCGGGACCTGATCCGTACTTCTGCGCGCCGTGTCCGTGCCTCAACGGTGACCTGGACGGCGACGGGGCGGTCACCTTCGCGGACATCAACCGCTTCGTGCCGCTGGTGAACGCGGTCGGGGCGCGGCAGGCGTACGCGTGGGATGCGGAGAACCAGCTGCTGTCGGTCGGTCCGCCCGATCCGCCGGCCAGCGTACGAAACGCCGGTCCCGTCCGCGGCATGCATGGGTGCAAGAACATCTGGCAGATTCCGGAGGACTTGCACAAGTACCTGCATGGCGGCGGACCAAAAGGAGGACGCTGGAACCAGGCGTGGTGGGACGAACTCCGGGTGGCGGGCGGCCCAGAAAGCGTAACCGCGGAGCAAGTCGTGGGTATCCGTGAAAAACTGATACGGCAGTTCAATTTGGAACAGTATCGGCCATGACAATCTGGCAATTGAGGTTCCCTGCTCAGGAAGTGGACTTCGCGATGGCCGTGGGTCTCGATCAGTCTCGGATCGAAGGCCCGACGTGCCGGAAGTGCAAGCGCACGAGATACGATAGGAAGCAACCGCTCGTCATGAAGTGGGACCCTGGTTCGAGTAACGTAGGTGACTTCACGTGGGTAAACGTCACTACACCCGTGATTACTGAGCGTGTCTGCAATGCGCTTCGCTCGAAGTTCAAGGGTTTCGACGGCGGACCGGTCGAAATGGTCCAGGATCCAAAAGTAAAGCGTCCCCTGCGTGTGACAAAGCGGACCAATCCGCGGGTCTGGTTGCCCTATGAGGGTCCAAAGCTGTTCGAGTTGTGGCGGACCACGTGGGTCCACATGGACCGCGGGCGCACGACGGCCCGATTGACGCACCGCTGTGATGCTTGTGGCGACGAACGCTGGGAGCTGACGGGCACCGAGCTGCTCGAGCATCGCGTGGAAGTGATCCGCCCTTCGCCGCACTACGAGGTCCGGGATTACTACGTCCGGGAGCCGCGCCAACCCGGGCAGGGTCTCTATGTGCGGGCGACTGACCTGGCTGGCGCGGACATCTTCGGTGTCCACGAGTTCTTTGGTTGGACGTTCTGCACTGACCGGGTACGAGAGTTCATTCAGCAGCAGGGCTACACGAACGTGGAGTTTCTCGAGATGGGCGAGGTCGTGTAGCGCGCAACCGCCTGATCTTTGACATGTGAATACGGCCGAGGCCGTCGCGGCCGGCTTCGACGTGCAGGGGTGTAGTGCTTCACAGTAAGTGAGACAGTCGGCCCCTTGGCGTTGAGGACGATTGCCGGCCCGCGCCGAGGGGGAACCATCGCCCCAAGGTTCCCCCTCGGGCTCCTCCTTCTTCCCCACTCGGCACAGAGGCGGGGATGCTGCCCGCGGCGGGTCGGCCGCGTCGCCGGAGGAAGCGCGATGCGCAAGTCGAACCCCGATCCGATGGACTGGAAGCCCGCGGCGCTGCTGATGCCCCCGAGCCCTGCGGCCAACGGCCGGCCGCGCGGCTCCAGGCATGATCCACAGGCCGGGCGCTCAGGCCGGCCTGCACGGGGTGGTACTCGCTGTGGCAGGCGGGTCCGAAGCTACTCCTTCCCCTCTTTGCCCACGTAGGCACGCGAGCGCGTGTCCACACGGATGGTGTCACCGATCTTGATGAACAGCGGCACGCGCACCAGCAGCCCGTTTTCGAGCGTCGCCTCCTTCAAGACGCTGGCGGCGTTGCCCACCAAGTGCGACGGGGCGGCCGTTTCCTTGACCGACAGCTTCACGATCTCGGGCAGGTCGAGGTTCAGCGGGCGGCCGTCGACAAACATGACGCGGTACGATTCACCCTCGCGCAGGAACGGCTCGCCGCCCTGGAGCTGCGCCCCGGACAGCTCGAACTCCTCGAAGGTCTCGCTGTCCATGAAGACGTGCGCCGCGCCCTTGGCGTACAGGTACTGCATCTGGCGGTACGCGTGCGGCACCTCCTCGATCGGTTCGAGGTCCGCGAGCGTGCGGTCGACCGGGTGGCCGTCGCGGACGTCGCGCAGCGCCACGTGCACCGTGGGGCGCTGTTTTCCGGAGTGCCGCTCGTGGAAGTCGACCACGGTGTAGACGTGGTTCTGATGACGGATCAGCATGCCGCGCTTGAGGGGGATGTTCATGACGTGCTCTCCAGGAACGGACGTGACGCTCTGGGCGGATTATACCGCCCAGGCACCGGGGAACAGCGAGCCGCGGGGCGCTGCCGCCGCTCCCCCTCCGCCGTTCCGCCCCGCGTGCTCCCCACCCCGCCGGGTTGTGCTCTTCATGCCGGATTCTGACTTCGCGCGGGCCCGCCCCGCATCCCCAGCAGCAGCCAGCCCCCCACCCCCAGCAGGATCAACGGTCCGCCGAGCAGCGTTCCCGTCGGGGGGACCTCGCCCACCGCCACGAACGTCCAGATCGGGTTGAGCACCATCTCCAGCAGCAGGATCAGCGCTGCCCGGTGCGCCTCGACCCGCTGCAACGCCCACGAGAACAGCAGGTACGGCAGCGTGAACTGCACCACGCTCATCAGCACCAGCAGCCCCCACTGGTAGCCGTTCAGCCACCGCGCGCCCCAGAGCAGCGCCGGAACCAGCAGCAGCAGCCCCGAGCCGAACGCGTTCGTCGCCGCCACCACGCTCGGACTCACCGGCCGCAGCCCCCGCAACACGACCGTCAGGCTGCCGTACCCCGCCCCGCTCAGTAGCGCGATCAGCAGCGCCCGCGGGCTCGCGTCCGGGCTCCATGCGAAGATCACCGCCACGCCCGCCATCGCGATCAGCAGCACCAGTCCCTCCAGCCGGCCGGGGCGCTCCTTCAACAGCAGCGGCGACAGGAGAAACACCCAGATCGGCGACGTGTATTGCAGCGCGATCGCGCTGGCGGCCGCGGTCTGTGTGGTCGCGATGACAAACGAGGCCGTCATCACGGTGAAGCACCCCACCCCGGCAATCGGCCACGCCGGCCGCACCCGCGCCAGCGTCCGCCGCCGCGGCCACGCCAGCGGCAGGAACATCAGCCCGCCCAGCAGCGAGCGGCCGCAGGCGATCGTGATCGCCGG
The DNA here is from genome assembly GCA_964564785.1 of uncultured Planctomycetales bacterium. GTDB lineage: Bacteria > Planctomycetota > Phycisphaerae > UBA1845 > Fen-1342 > CAZMCT01. The sequence goes on along the minus strand of CAZMCT010000042.1, from coordinate 23,625 downwards.
CACGTCGGCCTGACGCAGGAGCTTGATGAGCGGGCCGTTGAGGCTCCACAGAGCCGCACAGACGATCAGGACGAGGATCCCGGCCCACCGGCGAGGAACGCCGACCGCCCGCGCGGACAATTCGGCCGAGATGTGCTTGTTGGGCCGCGGCATGCGGCGGTTATACCCCGGCGCCGGTGCCACGGTCCAAGCGAGCTGGGAGTGCGAACCGCGATCGGGTTGAAAAAGCGTTTGAACAAGGAGACAGGCACCGGGGGAGTGGCTGTCGCCGCTGCCGCGATGGTGAGTCGGCGCGGAGCCGGCCCCGTTTGTCAACCCGCGGCCGGGGGCCGGCGCGAGACCCGCCGGGCGGGTGGAGGCCGTATAATGCAGTGTTGCCGCTGGCCCACACAGGGGGCCCGGCACGGTCGCAACACGCGAGCGCAAGCATGAGACTGCCTCAGATCGCCGACCCGCCGCACTACCAGGGGTTGTATGTTTTTGATTTTGGGGAGTGGACGGCCGTGGGGTACACGGCGGAGGAAATCGCGGTGCTACTGGAGAGCGAGGCGTACCGCGGCGGCAGGGTGTACAAGATCGTGCGGGCCTGGCCGGATGGGCGGATGGAACTGCGCGGGGTCGCGCCGGAGCGCTTCCAGTTTGAGAGCGGGATGTTCTTTTATCGCCGCGAGCTGGCGGAGGCGCGGGCGGACTTCGAAGCGCTGGTCGAGATCGGGCAGCGCGTCGCGCCGCCGTGCCGGGCGTTCGTGCACCTGGCGGACCGCGGCGCGGTACCCGAGATTCCGCGGTATGTGACAGCGCTCGTGTACCCGGCGGAGTACGAGGAGGAGATGGCCGCGTGGCTTTGGGCCGCTCGATACTGGGGTGGCGACACGGTGGAAGGGGGGATCAGCCATGTGACGAATTACCAGGTCGAGAGCAAGACGCTCCTCGATCGGCGGCAGCTATGGAGCAGCAGCGCGATCCCATCCCGTTCGGCGGAAGAGGTGCTCCGCGACGTACGCCGGGCCGCGCAGCGCTGAGCCGGCGGGCGTGGCTCGGGGCGGTGTGGCGGGGGCTGAGCTGGGTCGCCGCGTGGCGGCCGGTGCGCGTGCGGCCGGAGGATGTGGCGGCGCGCGATTGGCGGACGCAGACGCGGGGCATGGGGCTGCGTATCTCGGAGTGGCTGCGCGATCGACTGCGGGCGGGCTGGCTGCGGGTGCGGCGGTGAGCGGCCGGGGGCGGGCCGCGGCCGCAACGCCGACACGGCGACGGCCCAGGGCCGTGAGCGGATCGGCCGAAAGCCGATCACCCGGTCGCGCATCAGACGTTGGCGTAGACGTTGTTGCGGCGGGCGTCGCGGCCACGGAGCAGGAAGAGGGGGTGGTTGGCGAACCACTTCGACAGGGGGCCGTTGCGGAGCATCTTCGTGGTGGCCGGCATGAAGCGCATGGTGTAGCCGCAGCGGCGCTTCGGTGAGCGGTTGGGCGTTGAGCCGTGGATGATGTAGGGGGCGTGGAAAGAGCAGTCACCGGGGCGGAGCTCGATGTTCACCGCGCGGGACTCGTCGACGAACTCGGGTTTCAGGCCGCGGTCGAGAACCAGGCCGGCCGGGTCCTTCTCCTGAACGTGCTCGAGGGCCCCGCGGGTGTGCGTGCCGGGCACGACGCGCATGCAACCGTTCTCGACGGTGGACTCGTCGATCGCGAGCCAAAGCGTGACGACGTCCACGGGTTCGAGATCCCAGTAGATGGCGTCCTGGTGCCAGGGCACCGCCAGGCCGTCGCCCTTGGCCTTGCAGATGAGGTGGCTGCTGAAGAGCACGATGTCGGGACCGATGAGGGCCTCGACGTGATCGAGCAGCGCGGGGGTGGTGCAGAACTCGAGGAAGCGGCGGTCCCACACGTGCGGCTTGTCGAGATGCTCCGGCCGCATGATCTGCGACATCTCGGCGATGAAACCGTCGATGTAGGCGGTCATCTCGCGCAGGCGGGCGGGCTCGAGCACCTGGCGGCAGACGGTGTAACCGTCTTGGCGATACTGCTGGACGTTGTCGGGCGTGATCATCGGTTTTCCTCCGGACGTCGAGGATTGTAGCGTGGCGCGCGGCGCGTATGGTGCCCGTTCGGGTAGGCGTTTCCTTCGTAGCCGGACCGCGCGTGGATCAGCGGGGCAACCCTCTCGGGACGACACCCGGCGCGTGCCGCGGGCGACCCGCTACTTGCGAGTGGCGACTCGCGAGTTAGGATCGGGGAGGCAAAAAGGCGTGCCGCGCTGTTCGCCGCTCGCTCCCGGTTCGGAAGTCGCATGGGCCACTCGGTGTCGCACGATGGGACGGGGTTGATCGCCGCGGATCCGTGGCTGGAGCCGTACGCGGAGGCGCTGCGGCATCGGTTCGCACGTTATCAACAGGCGCGGGCGCGGATCGCGGAGGCGGCCGGCTCGCTCGATGCGTTCAGCCGGGCACACGAGTATTTCGGGTTCCAGCGCGGGGAGCACGCGGGCAAACCGGGGGTGTGGTTCCGGGAGTGGGCGCCTGGGGCGATCGCGATGTCGCTGACGGGCGACTTCAACGGGTGGGACCGCTGCGGGTTGCCGCTGTTCCGGGGCGAGGGCGGCGTATGGGAGAGATTCCTGCCGGATGAGCAGTATGCGGGTAGGCTGACGCACGGCGGGCGGGTGAAGGTCCATGTTCACAGCGCGATCGGGCCGCGCGACCGCGTGCCGGCCTACATCCGGCGGGCGGTGTGCGACCCGCAAACGCTCGATTTCGCCGGCCAGTACTGGGCTCCGCCGGAGCCGTACGTGTGGCGCCACGCACCGCCGGAGCGGACCGGCAATCTGCGGATTTATGAAGCCCACGTGGGAATGGCGACCGAGGAGGAGCGCGTCGGGACCTACGCGGAGTTCACCCGGGATGTGCTGCCGCGGATCGCGGCCGGCGGGTACAACGCCGTGCAGCTCATGGCGATCCAGGAGCACCCGTACTACGGTTCGTTCGGGTACCAGGTGAGCAGCTTCTTCGCGGCCAGCAGCCGGTTCGGGACGCCGGAGGAGCTGAAAGAGCTGATCGACACGGCCCACGGGCTGGGCCTGGTGGTCCTGCTGGACCTGGTGCACAGCCACGCGGTGAAGAACCTGAACGAAGGGCTGAACCTCTTCGACGGGACGGAGTACCAGTACTTTCATGCGGGCGGGCGCGGGCAGCACCCGGCCTGGGACTCGCTGCTGTTCGACTACGGCAAGTTGGAGGTGCTGCGGTTCCTGCTGTCGAACGTGCGGTTCTGGCTCGAGGAATACCGCTTCGACGGTTTTCGGATTGACGGCGTGACGAGCATGATGTACCTGGATCACGGGCTGGGGCGACCGTTCAGCAGTTACGCCGACTACTTCCCGCCGCACGTGGACGAGGACGCGGTCACGTACCTGCAACTGGCGAACGAACTGGCGCACGCGGTGCGGCCGGGGGCGATCGTGGTGGCCGAGGACGTCTCGGGGATGGTGGGGCTGGCGCGGCCGCTGGCGGAGGGTGGGCTGGGATTCGACTACCGGCTGGCGATGGGGATTCCGGACTACTGGATCAAGGTGCTCAAGGAGCGGCGGGACGAGCAGTGGCACATGGACGAGCTGTACCATGTGCTGGTGAACCGCCGGGCGGGAGAAAAGCACGTCGCGTACGCGGAGAGCCACGATCAGGCGCTGGTGGGCGACAAGACGATTGCGATGTGGCTGATGGACGCGGACATCTACTGGCACATGACGCGCAGCGCCCGGCACCTGGTGATCGAGCGCGGGATCGCGCTGCACAAGATGATCCGCCTGGTGACGTTCGCGCTGGGGGGCGAGGCGTGGCTGAGCTTCATGGGGAACGAATTCGGTCACCCGGAGTGGATCGACTTTCCGCGGGAGGGCAACCGGTTCTCGTACAAGTACGCCCGGCGGCAGTGGTCGCTCGTGGACAACCCCGAGCTGCGCTACCACGCGCTGGGAACGTTCGACCGGGCGATGCAGGCCCTGGACGCGGAGCACGGGCTGTTGGGGCTGGGGCCGATCGAGAAGCTCCACGTGCACGAGGATCACAAGCTGCTGATCGCCCGCCGCGGGCCGTTCGTGCTGGCCTTCAACTGGCATCCGCAGCGTTCGTATACGGATTACCGGGTTGGCGTGGCGGAACGCTGCGATTATCGGCACGTGCTGGATACGGACGAGCAGCGCTTCGGCGGGCATGGCCTGCTGGCCGCGGGGCAGGTCCACCACTGGCAGGCCGTGCCGTGGGATCACCGCGGGCAGAGCATCCAGCTTTACCTGCCCGCACGGACGGCGGTGGTGCTGCTCGCAAACCCGTGAAGCCTTGGACTGAGGAAAACCTGAGCACGCGGGCGGCTCGAGCTCCGCTCGGGAGGTGACACGTGGCCACGCAGTTTGAGATCGGCGTCATCGGGGCGGGGAACGCGGCCGAGGGGATCATCCACGGCGTGCTGCGTAACAGTGTCCTGCTGGAGGACCGGATCATCGCGTGCGACCCGAACCCCGACCGGCGGCAGGTGTTCGAGCAGCGTTTCCGCGTCGCGACCACCACGGACAATCGTTACCTAGTAGAGGAAAGCTACATCCTGCTGCTGGCCGTGAAGCCGCAGCAGTACCAGGAGGTGGTGGCCGAGTTCGCCGATCTGGTGCGGCCGGACCACCTGGTGGTGTCGATCATGGCGGGCGTCTCGACGGCGGCGCTGGAGCGGAGCTTTCCGCACGTGGCGGCGCGGGTGGTGCGGGTGATGCCGAACCTGGCGTCGCACGTGGGGGCCGGGATGGCGGGGGTGTGCGCGGGGCGCCACGCACGGGAGGCGGACGTGCTGCGGGCGCAGCGGATCTTCGAGGCCGGCGGCAAGAGCGTGCACATCGAGGATGAGCGGCTGATGGACGCTGTGACGGCGGTTTCGGGGACGGGTCCGGCGTATTACTACTTCTTCACCGAGGCGCTGGTCGAGGCGGCCAAGCAGGTGGGGCTGCCGCCGCAGTACGCGAATCTGCTGGCGAAGCAGACGGCACTGGGGGCGGCCCGGATGATGCTGGAGACGGGCGAGTCGCCGGAGACGCTGCGGGCGAAGGTGACGTCGCCGGGTGGCACGACGGCGGCGGCGATGGCGTCGATGCGCGAGAACAAGGTGTTCGAGGGCATCATCGCGGGCGTGGCCGCGGCGTTCCGGCGGGGCCGCGAGCTGGGGGGCGAGCAGCCCTGAGCGCGGGGCGGCGCACGGGGCGGGCCCCCGTCGGAAGGGCGCGCGGCCGGCGTTCCGCGGACCCGGGGCTCCTACTACACTTTCGGCGTGGACCGCTTCATCGCCGACCATCTTCTGGGCGTTTCGCGCACCTATGCAATCGTCGTCCCCATGCTGCCGGACGGACTGGCGGGGCCCGTCGGACTCGCCTACCTGGTGATGCGGATCGTCGATACGCTCGAGGATGACACGCATCTGGCGGATGGCGAGCGGCGGGCGGCATTGGCGGACCTGGAACGGGCGCTGGCCGGCGGGTGCGAAGCGGCGGCGCGTTTGGGACGGCTGCGGGGCGATACGCCGGCGGAGGCGGCGCTGCTGCGCGACGCACCGGAGGTGTTCGCGCGGCTCGCGGCCCTGCCGGAGTTGCAGCGCGCGGCCATCGCACACTGCGCACGGGCGATGAGCGCGGGGGTCCTGCATCTGCTCGATCGCAGCGTCGCGCGCGGGCGGCCGTATCCCGCGGTCGAAAACGTCGCGGAGTTGCGCGAATACTGCTATTACGTCGCGGGCGTGGTCGGCGAGATGCTCTGCACCCTGATGGCGGATTGGCTGAGGCGGCCGGCCCTGCTCGCGCTGCGCCCGCTCGCGGTCGAGCTCGGGACCGGGCTGCAACTCGTCAACATCCTCAAAGACGCGCCCGCCGACGCCCGCCACGGACGGCGTTACCTGCCCGGTGCGCCCGAGGTGGCGGAGTCGCGTGCGTACCGCGTCGCCGCGTTGGCCGAGGCCCGCACGTGCCTGGCCCGCGGCGTCGACTACGTGCTGGCGCTGCCCGCGGAGCCGGCGGGACTGCGGATGTTCTGCGGATTGCCGATGGTCTGGGGCGCTCTGACGCTGAGACGCGCCGCGGACGAGCCGTCGGCCGCGAAGATCGACCGCGCGACCATCCACACGACCATCGCTGACTTTGAGCGGCGGGTGCGGGATGACGCGGCGCTGCGTGACTGGTTCGCCGACTTGCTCGGCGCGTGAGCTTTTGCGCCCGAAGCGCGAGCGCGGGACACCGCGGCAACTGCGCCCGCGCGGGCGCCCCGAGCTCGGCTTACGACCGGACCGCCCGATAGCCGGTGCCGCACTCACGGACGGGCAAGCTGGTGGTCGTCGGGGTCACACGCGAAACCCGGGCGGAGGCGCGGCTACCTGCCGCCGGCACGTCCGAGTATGATGCCCGCCTGCATTCCGGAGGAAGCCATGCACCACGACACTGCGATCCAGGGGCTCGAACCCCAAGCCGTCTGGCGGTTCTTCGCCGAGCTATCCGCCGTCCCGCGCCCGTCCAAGCACGAGGAGCAGATTCGCGAGCGGGTCCGACAGCTCGCGCAGCAGCACAACTTCGGCGTCCGCCAGGACGCGGTGGGGAACCTGGTGATCGACGTACCGGCCACCCCCGGTCACGAGCAGGCCGCGCCGACCGTGCTCCAGGGCCACCTCGACATGGTGTGCGAGAAGAACGCGGGAACGGAGCACGATTTTCAGCGTGACCCGATCCACCTGGTCCGCGACACCGATTCGCAGGGTGAGGAAATCATCCGCGCGCGTGGGACGACGCTCGGGGCCGACAACGGCATCGGCGTGGCGCTCGCGTTCGCCGCGGCGACGGCGCCCGGCGTGGTGCACGGGCCGCTCGAGATTCTGTGCACGACCGACGAGGAGATGGGGATGACCGGTGCGAAGGTGCTCGAGCCCGAATTCCTGCGCGGGCGGCGGATGCTGAACCTCGACTCGGAGGAGGATGACGCGCTCTACATCGGCTGCGCCGGCGGGCTGGATTCGACCGTGCACTTCGAGCGCAAGGCCGCGCCGCCGCCCGGGCGTGCGCGGGCCCTGCGGGTGCGCGTGAGCGGCCTGCGCGGCGGGCACTCGGGCGGCAACATTCACGAGAACCGCGGCAACGCCATCAAACTGCTGGTGCAGACGCTTCGGGCAGCGGAGGGTTCCCCGCGGCTGGCGGAGTTCGTCGGCGGCAGCAAGCGGAACGCGATCCCGCGTGAAGCGACTGCGGTGGTGGTCGGCTCGAGCAAACTGGTGTCGGCGTTGAAGACCGCAGCCGAAATGGTGCAAGCCGAGGCCCGGGCGGCGGGCGAGCCGGGCTGCCGGATCGCGGTCGAGGCCGCGGAGCTGCCCGCGGCCGTGCTGAGTGCCGCCGACACGCAGCGACTGCTGGCGACGATGGCGGCGCTCCCGCACGGCGTGTTGGCGACGGTGCCGGAGATTCCAGGGCTGGTGCAGACGTCGAACGGGATGACGACGGTGGAGTTCGCGGCGGAGGATGGCAAGCTGCGGTACGTGATCGGCAATCTGTCGCGCAGTTCGCGGAAGGACGAGCTGCACGCGGCGGCCCGGCAAGTGGCGGCCGTGGCGCAGCTCGCGGGCGCGCGGGTGGAGTCGGGCGGGGAGTACCCGGGCTGGGCGCCGAACGTGCACTCACCGACGCTGGGCGTGTGCAAGCAGGTGTACGAACGGCTGTTCGGCGCTCCGCCGCGGGTGACCGCGATCCATGCCGGGTTGGAGTGCGGCCTGATCGGTGAGCGCATCCCGGGCATGGACATGGTTTCGTTCGGGCCGCACATCGAAGGGGCCCACAGCCCGGACGAGCGCGTGTACGTCCGGAGCGTGCAGAAGTCGTGGCGCTACCTGACGGCTGTGCTGGAGGAGCTGGCGCGGGCTTAGCACTCCGTTGAAAAGAGGGAGAGGCACCGCGGGACTGGCGGTCGGCGCTACTGTGAGGGTGGGTTGGCGCCGAGCCGGCTCCCTCTCTCAACCGGCTGTGAAGGGGCGGGAGAGCTTCCGCTGTTCGCGCTTGGCCGCCGCGACTCGGGACGAAAGCGCTGCGTGCAGCGACCGAGGAGTGCCCTCCTTCCGGCGTACCGTTCTTCGTGCCGATCCGATGCTCACTCGCGCTGCGGCGCGGCGGGGTCGGTGGCGGCCGGGGCCGCGTTCTCGGCCGGCGCAGGCGGCGGCACCGCTGGCAGCGGGGCCTGGCCCGTGAGCAGGGCGGGGTAGCGCGCGAGGATTGCCGAGGCGAGGGGGTGCGCGGCGGCGCGGCGGAGATTGTCGAGACCGCGCTGGGTGTTCCCCGTGTGATATTCCAGGAAGCCGAGCAGGAAGCGCAGGTTGGGATCCTCCGCGCGTTCGAGCTGCCGCATTAGGTCGGAGCGGCGCATGTCGATCGTCTCTCCGCCTCCCATCAGTTCCGTCAGGTCGAGCCGTCGCAGCAGCGCCGCAGCGAGGCCGGGCTGCCGGTCCGCCAGCTCGATGGCGCGCTGCAACGTGCCCGCCGCGGAGGCGTACTGGCCCTGGGCCAGCAGCGCGTTCGCCTTGCCGAGCAGCGGCAGTGGGTTGTCGGGGTCGATCAGCGCGGCGCGCTCATAACGATCGGCCGCCTCGCCGAAACGCCCGATGTCCATGAGCGATTCCGCCTTCAGCAGTTGATCGTTGAGCTCTGTCGCGCCCGGCGCGGCGAAGCTGCGCAGCGGCGTCTCCAGCGCTTGCTGGAGATACTCGTTCACGCTCGCGGCCGCACGCTGGTCGACTTGCCGGGCCAACTCCGGGTTTTCGCGCAGCATGGCCTGCATCTCACGCAGCCACGGTGCATCCGGTTCGGCTAGCTGCGCCAGCGCGAGCTGCATGTCGGTCAGCACGTCGAAGCCCGGCAGAAGGCTCGGGTCGACCCGGCGGGGTCCCGGCTCGGGCACGACCCGCTCCGGCACGCGCAGCGCGGGCCGGGCCGCGGCCGCCGGCACCTCCTCGGGGGTAATCAGACCCAGTCGCGGATACAGCTCCGGCCGCAGCGCAGCACCGAGGGAGCCCTCGTATCCCTCGACCGGCGGCGCGGCCGCGATGTCCTGTGGCAGGGCGGGCGGCGGCTGGGCCTGGGCGCGGTCCGCCGGGCTGCGTATCCCTGGCCAGTTCGTCGCGGTGTCAACCGGCAGCGGGAGACGGGGCGGGGTCGGCGGTTGCACGCCGAACAGCGAGCTGTTCAACGTCGGTGGGCCCAACGCCTGGGGCGGTGCGGCCGGGTTGGCCGTCGGAGGTACGTTTGTCAATCCCGAAAGCCGTGTACCGGGGCGAGAGGGTGCGGGGGTCAGCGGTTGCAATCGCAGGTCGAGAGGCGCAATGGCGGAGGGCGTTCCGGTTTTGATCTCCGCCTCGCGGAGGAAACCGGCGGTCGGCGCCGTACGAGCGGGATCGAAGTACGCACCGCCGAGCGGCACCTGGCCCAACCCCGGCGTGGCCACCGACACCGAGTCGCGGCGAAAGTCCGAGAGTCTGGCGCTCCCGAGCGATGCGCGAAACTCGCTCGCATATGGGATCGGCGAGTAGCTACGAAGGGAGAACCCGCCGGTGGCCAGACCGGAGGCCGCCGCATTGCCGCCCACGAGCGGCGAGAGCGGCCGGTTGACGCCGGACGCGTTCAGACCGCTGGTGCCAAACCCTGGGTTCGCATCCAGCATCCGCCCGGACTGCTGGACGGCCATGTTCATCCGCGGGTCCACCGGCGCTTGAGCCGCGCTCGGCGCGCAGAGGAGCCCGCCGACGGCCACCGCACCGCTCAGTCTAAGACGGAAGTAAGCGGCAAACATGTGACACCTCAAGAGATACAGGCACACATCGGAGGCCGCGGCCCCTTGGCATTATAGCTCGGCGGCTTCCGTCAACTGGGTAGAGCCAGTCAGACAACGTGCCGGCCGCCGTCCACCGGCAGGATCGCACCCGTAATGTAATCCCCGTCACGAAGCACGAACTCTACGGCCGCCGCGATGTCTTCGGGGCTACCCGCGCGCCGCAGCGGCACACGGGCAAGCAGCCGTTCGCGGGTCGCCGCGTCGTAATGCTCGGGCCAAGACGCTACTCCGGGAGCGATTCCGACAACGTTCACCTCTGGCGCGAACGCGCGCGCCAGTGCGCGCGTCAGCGTATCCAGCCCGCCTTTCGAGGTCATGTATGCCAGATGGTCGGGCCACGGCCGCGCGGTCGACACGTCACACAGGTTCACGATTCGGCCACTTCGAGCGCGCAATTCGTGGCGGGCCGCGTGCGCCAGCACCATCGGCGCGGTCAGGTTGACCCGCAGCGTCGCCTCCCAGGTCGAGACCGTAAAATCTTCCAGTTGCATGGGTTCGAACACGGACGCATTATTGATCAGCACGTCGAGCCGCCCGAAACGCCCCAGCACACGCGCCGGCAGACACTCGGCGGCCGCCAGGTCGACCAGATCGCACGCGAACGCGTCGGCATCCGTCCCGGCCGCGCGGCACTCGGCCACCGTCCGGGACGCCTCAGCCGCTGAGCTCCGGTGATGCACGGCGATTCGACAACCCGCCCGCGCCAGCCGTAGGGCAATCGCCTGTCCGACGCGGCGGGCCGCTCCCGTCACCAGCACCACCCGCCCGTTCAACTCCATCACCGACTCCCACGTCGTAACGAACCCACTCCAGGCACAAACCGCACGCCGGCGCCAGCGGGCCGGCCAGCGACCGCTGCCCACTGGCGAGGATCTCACCGATGCGCTCGGGCGGCCAGTGGCCGCGGCCGATCTCGACGAGCGTTCCAACCATATTCCGCACTTGATGATACAGGAACCCATCGCCACTGACGGCGAGCACGACCTCACGTTGTCGGCGGCGAATATCGAACCCGAAGATCGTTCGCACCGTGGTCGAGCGTGGGCTGCCGGGAGTCGCGAAGCCCGCGAAGTCGTGCCGGCCGACCAGCTCGGCCGCGGCTGCGCGCATGCGGTCGAGGTCCAGCCGAAACCAAACGTGCCAGGCGTATCTCTGGCACAACTCCTCGACCGGCCGGCGATCGTCATTATAAATTGTGTATTTATATAGTTTTGCGCGAGCGGACCGCGCGGGATGGAACCCCTCCGGGGCATCGTCGGCCGCGACGATCGCCAGGTCCGGCGGCAAGCGGTGGCCGATCGCAAGGGTTACGCGGCTGGTCGGGATGGGACACGTGGTTCGAACGGCGGCCACTTGCCCGCGGGCGTGGACGCCGGCGTCCGTGCGGCTGGCGCCGGCGGCACTGAGCGGGTGCCGGAGAACGCGCCGCAAGGCGTTCTCAAGTTCCTCCTGAACGGTGCGCAGTCCCGGCTGGCGCTGCCAGCCGTGGAAATCTGTGCCGTCGTAGGCGAGAACGAGCCGGAGGGTACGCTCCATGAGCGCGGATCGTACCCCCGGGTCCGCAAAGTGTCAGGGGCCGCCCGCTCCGGGCGCGTGTCTTGACTCGGCGGTCCGTGCGGCTAGCGATCCTTCGGCGCGTCGTCGGGCGGACCGGCATCGAGCTCGGGCGGCCCGCCGGGCAGGCCGGCGGCGATGACTTCCTCGTTGGTGTAGTCGTAGAACTCGCGGTACTGCTGCTTGAAATAGCCGCCGGCGCGGGCCTGAACACCGTTGAGGATCGCGCCGATGACCCGCGCACCAACCCGCTGGAGCTGCTCACGAGCCCGCCGCAGGGCTCCGCGCGTGCCGCCGCCCGCGCGGGCCACCAGCACCGTCGCGTCGACCTGCGTGGCGAGCACCAGCGCATCGCTGATCAGCAAGCAGGGCGGGCCGTCCAGCAGCACGCGCTCGTAGGAGCGGCGTGCCTCGGCCAGCACCGTTCGTAACTGGGGCGAGCCCAGCAGTTCGGCCGGGTTCGGCGGCATCGGCCCACTCGTCAGGACGTCGAGGTTCGGCAATTCGGTCTTGGTGATGACTTCGTGCAACCGCGATCGGCCGACGAGCACGTTGCTGAGCCCCTCGCTGCGCGTTCCTTCAAACGCCGTGCGGATCGCCGGGCGGCGGAAGTTGCAGTCGATGAGCAGGACGCGCTGGCCGCTCTGGGCGAAGGTGACGGCCAGGTTCACGGCCACCGCGGTCTTGCCGTCGCCGGAGCGCGAACTGGTGATCAGGAGGATGCGCTGCGAGTCGAGCGGTCCGCTGAACGTCAGATGGGTGCGAATCTGGCGGAAAGACTCGGCCACCAGCGACTGCGGCGCGCGGCGCGTCGCCAGCTCGATGCGATCGACGTCGGCTTCTTCGTCGTCCAGCCGCGGGATGCTGCCGAGCACGGACAGATGGCCGTGGCGTGCCACGTCGAGCGGTGTGCGTACGGCCTGGTCGGTCACCTCGCGCAGAAAAGCGAGGCCCACCGCGGCCAGCACCGAGAGCAACAGCCCGCCGCCGAGGTAGAGCAGGAAGTTCGGGCGGCTGGGGAAGCGGGGCTCGCGCGTCGCAGGGAAGGCCTCGAGTCGTCCCTGTAGGCTCTGGATGGCGAGGGCGTTCTCGGCATCGCGCAGGGCCACGACGATGTCCTTGGACTGCATGATCAAGGCGTCTTCGTCCTTGATGAGGCTGTTGTAGGTCTGAATCGCGACGTCGAGGTCCTTCTGCGTGTCCTGTTTCTCGGCGAGCTGCTCGTGGACTTCGGACAGCATGCTGCGGATCCGCGCCAATTCCTGCTGCAACGATTCGTATTGGCGGCGGCGGAGATCCTCGATCAGCTCGTCGCGGCGTGCGCTTTCCTTCTCGAAGTACCCCTGGCGCCGCGACTGGAGTTGCTGCATGTACTTGTGGTTGGCACCGGCGATCGTCTGGCCCACGCTCGCGATCTCGATGTCGAAGGCCTCGACCTGCTGGCGATAGTAGCGCAGCACCGGGTCGGCCTCGATGATCACCCGCATCTCGGCCGAGATCGGCAGGTTGCGCGGGTCCGTGCCCTGGACGGTGGCGAGCTGGGCGTTGACGTCGGCCTCGCGGGCCTTGAGTTCGGAGAGCGTATTCTGGAGGACGGCGATGCTCTCGGCCAGGACGTCGCGCTCGGCCTCGATGGCGGGCATGTCCTGCTTGGCCCGCAGGTCCGCGATGCGCCGCCGCACTTGCTCGAGCTGATTCGTCATTTCCGCCTGGGTGGTCTTGAGCGAATCCAGCTTCTTCTTGCCCTCGTCCTGCAAGGCGTTTTTCGAGCGGATCACGTGCCGTTCGACCACCTTGTTGACGATCAGCATGGCCTCCTTCTTGTTCTTGAGCGGAAGCCCGACCTTGATCAGATAGCTGTCGCGGACCGGTGCGACCTGGAGCATGTCCCGGAATTCGGTCAGGCATTTGTCGAAGTCGTTGCCGTACCACTGGCGGAATTGCGTGTTCTGGACGTCGTGCTGCGAGAGCACGTCCATGAGCAGGCTTTCGCTCTTGAGCTTGGCGCTCTCGGTTGCCAGTTGCAGCGCCACGTAGTCCTTGGGCAGGATCTGCTCGCCCATCGGCGAAAGGCCGCTTTCCAGCGGCGGCACGTATTGCACATACGCTTCCGCCGTGAACGCCGGCGCGAGGAAGTAGATCAACACCGTGGCCACAACCACCAGCGTGTACAGCACGGCGCCCGTGATGGCGATCAGCCAAGTGCGCTGCCGCAGCACCCGCCATAGATCGCGGGCGGTCAACCCCGTGCCGCCCGCTTCGTCGGCCGCGGCCGGCGGTGGCGGACTGCCGAACGCCGGCCGCGCCGCCGCCGGCCCGATGGGTACCATCGCCTGAGGATTGTCGACCGCACTCATTGCACACCTCGCCCGCGCTCGGCGGGCTGCGGCGGGCCGGCCGGGCCCGACCGCCTATTTCAGCCCGTTGAGCGTCTGTTCAAACGCTTTGGCAGCTTCTGTGTCGCCGCGCTCCCGGGCCTGATCAATCGCCTTCCGCAGGTACGCGCGGGCATCGGCCAGCCGGTTGCTCGCGCGGAAGATCTCTGCCAGGTGTTCGGCCACCGTGGGGGTCAGGTCGCCGAGCGCGGCGGCCTCGTCGATCGCCGCGGCCGCCGCTTCCACGTCGTTATTCTTGAAGTACACCCATGCCACCGTATCGAGCACGGTCGCGGCGCTTTCGCTGGCCGTGATCAGGTTCTGAAGCCGCTGGACGTAGCGCAGCGCCTCGGCCGGGGCGTACAGCGGCGGCGGGGCCGTGACGAGGAGATACGCAAGGTTGTTCAGGGCCGTCCGCAGGTAATCCGGGCTGGTCGCGGCGGCCGAGCGGTCCTCGTAGCCCTTGAGCACTTCGCGGTAGGTTGCGACCGCGCCGGCCGGGTCGCCCGTCCGCTCCTGCACCTGGGCCTGCGTGAGCAGCGCGCTGAACCGTTCCGGAGTACCCGGCGGCGTCGAACGCAGCACCTCCTGCAATTCGGGCAGGGCGGCGGCCGGGTTCGGCCCGCGGGCCAATTGCGCCGCCAGGACCAGCCGCAGCCGTTGTCCGCGGGCAGGATCGCTGGCCGCGGCTTGCTGCATGGCATCCCGCAGGAGGGCTTCGGCTTCGGCCGGCCCGAGCGTCTCGGTCATCGCGTTGGACACATCGGCGACGATCGCGGCGTTGCGGATGCTGGCGTCCATCAGGGTCTGGCCCCACGCGGGACGGGCCTGGGGCGAGTCCTTCAGCGCGCGGGCCGCTTCGAGCCCGACGCGCGCCCGGACGTCGAGCTTGACGTCCGGGGGCAGGTCGTCGAAACGCATCTCGCCCACCAGGCGGACCACTTCCGACTCGCGGCCGGCCTTGTTCAGGGCTGCCAGGCGGGCGATCGTCGCTCCAACGGCGTCGAGTGTGTTCTTACTCTTGGTGGCGACATCCGCGGTGCGCTGGTAGTAGTTGGCCGCACTCGCATAGCTCTGGCGGGCGGCTTCCGTGCGCTCCTTCTCTCGCGCCCCCTCGCCGCGGGCCTTCGCCTGCCGCGCCTCGCCGGTCAGCCGGTCGGCCTGCGCTTCGTACAGCCGCGCCATCTCGTACGGCCAGATGGTCTCCGCGGGTTGCTTCTCCATGTACTCGCTCAGCATTTGCCGGGCACGGTCGAACTGGTTCATGTGCTGGTACAGCAGCCGCGCGAGCTGGCTGACCACCTTCTGTTTCTGGCTGGACGGAGCCTGCCGGGCCTCGAGCCCCACGAGCATGTTCCTCAGTTCGGTCTCGGCCAGATCGTACTGCTGTTGCCGCACGTACAGCGTCGCCAGCTGCGCCCGCACGTCGATCTCCAGCCGCGGGTTGCGGTCGATCACCGCGAGCGCCCGCGTGAGATCCTCCTTCGCGCGGTCGTAGCGGCCGCGCATCAGCGCCAGCCGGCCGCGGCTGTATAGCGCGAACACATTGTCGGGCGACTTTTGCAGCACACGCGTGAACACCTCCGACGCCTGCTCACGCTCGCCGCGGGCCAGATGCAGTTGAGCTTGCAGGGTCAGCGCTCCCAGGTCATCCGGCCAGGTCCGCAGGAAATCCGTCGCCTCAGTCTGGGCGTCGGCGTACCGGCCGCTATTCACGAGCGTTTCCATCAGGATCAGTCGGATTCCGCGGGCGTCCTCGCCAGCGGCCGCGCCGAGCCGGTCGAGCAGCCAGCGACAGGCGTCCACGACCTTATCGGGTCTTCCGTTACGCTGATAGAAGGCGATGAATTCCTTACCGACCTGGAGCTCCTGCGCGCGGCGCGTCGTCGCGTCGCCGGCGACCTCGCGGGCCAGCACCTGCGCCGCCTGGAACTGCTGCTCGGCGCCATCGGGGTTGCCGAGCGACTCGTAGAACACCGCCAGCAGTAGCTGGGCCTCGAGCTTCTGGTTCCCGCTCAGCGCTGCGATCTGCTGCTTGAGCAGCGCCTCGCCTTTCTCGACCTGTTTGCTCAGCGAGTAAAAGCCGGTCGCGGCCCGCAGCACGGCCGAGCGGGCCTCGGCGGTGGTGGACTGGAGCGCGGCCGGGAAGAACTCCTCGGCCTGGGCCTTCAGGCGCGCGAGGGTTGCTTCGTCGCCCGAAGCCGCGGCCTTGTCGCAGGCCCGCACCAGGAGTTGTGTCAGCCGCAGCAGGTTCTCTTGGTCGGCGGGCGTCTGCGTCCAGGTCTGCATCCGCGCCGTCACCGCCGTGAACGGGTCACGCTCCTCGTCCGCCTCGCGCTTCCACGCCTGCGCGTCCGGGTGGTTGGGGTTCAGCTCGGTCGCCTTCGCTTCGGCTTCGTTCGCCAGCTTCTGGAGCTCTTCCCGCTGGGCGCCGCCGACGAGCTCGGCCCGGCGGCGGTAGGCATTCCGCAGGTAGTAGTAGGCGTCGAAGTAACGCGGGTTGATCTCGATCGCCCGCTGGAGCGCCTCCACGCCCTCCTGGTAGCGGTTACCGACCAGGCAGGCGCGCGCCAGCCGCGTCTGGAGCTCGGCCGAATCGGGCAGCCGCTCCACCGCGTTGCGGTATTCTTGCACCGCGGTCTGCGGGTCCTGTTTGGCGAGCGCCAGATCGCCGCGGTAGGTCGCGCCGCCGGCCTGGTCGAACCCGCGGCCGTGATCACATTGGGAGAGGATGGCGACGAGCGCACCGGCCCGCTCAAAGTGCTTCAGACGCAGCCGCACGCGAAACTCTTCCTCGGCGAACCGCAAGTCGTCCGGCTTGAGCCGCTGTGCCTCCTCCAGATACTTGAGCGCCGTTTCGAGCTCATCCCGGTCCAGGTAGTACCCGTACAGGGCGGTGGCCCGCTCCAGGGGGTCCGGCTCGCGCTGGAGCAGCTTCAGCCGCTCGGCGTCCAATTCCTCCCGCTGCTGGGGCGTGAGCTTGTCCCGCGGGTCGTACCGCAGCTCGAGCTCCAGCTGTTGCAGGGTGGAGACCAGTGCGGCCGGTGGACTCTCGCTCAGCAGGCGTTGGACCTCGGCCCGCGCGGCTGCCCGCCCGCTCGTATTCTCTTGCAACCGCAGCAGGCTCCTCAATGCCGATGTCGCCTGCGCGGTGGTGGCCTGGTCGTCCTTGCAGATCGCGCGGAGCACGTCCGCTGCGCTGGCGTCCCCCAGTTCGGCCGCCCGCTGGGCCTTGAACAGCCGCGTGGGCAGATCGTCGCCCGAGACGGCCGCCAGCGCAGTCTGGACCTCCTCCGCCGGCCGGCCCAGTTTCTGGAGCACGCTGGCCCGCAGGGCGCTCAGGTCGCGGTCATCCTTGTATTCCGTCTGAAACGCGTTCAGCAGGTCGAGTGCGGCCTGGAACTCGCCCAGTTGTGCGAGCAGTTCGGCGCGGGTTCGCACGGTCGTGATCGGCGGTCGGTAGCCCAACACCGCGTACTCTCGAAGCGCCTGCTCGGCGAGCTTGGCGGCCTTGCCGAGCTGGCGCTGCTCGCGGTAGAGCAGCGACAACTGCTCGGGCGGGAGTCGCGGGACCCGGGCCACCACGAGCCAGTAGGCCGGTGCGCTGGCGGAAAACCGTGCTTCGGCTTTGGCAATCGCGTCTTCCAGGGCCGAGATCGCCGCGGTCAGATTGCCGGCCGCGACCTCCTGCTGCGCCCGCATCCAGTACGTGAGCTGATGTTCGCGATACTTGACCTCGGCGTCGTTGAGAAACGACTCGGCCCGCTTGGTCCCCGCGGAGTCCTTCGCGCCGCGCGCCAGGTGATACGCCATGCCGATCTCGAACCCGCGCTTCAGCAGCAGCACCCGGTCCTCAGCCCGCAGCGTCGCGCGCAGGCTCCGCAGGGTCAACGTGCGGTTGCGGGCCTCGTCCAGCAGGTCGAGCGCTCGGCTCAGCCGCTCGGGCAGCGGCAGCCGCTGGGCGGCCTCATCGCGGGCGAAGCGCTGCACGTGATCGGCCCGCAATACGTACGCGTCGAACAGCGCCGGGTCGAGCTCGGTCGCCTGGGCCGCGAGCCGATCAATCTCGTCCAGCGAGGGGGCCTCGCGGGCCACATCGACGGCCTCCGGGTCGGGGTGCTCGAGCTCGAAGCGGGTCTGGAGGCACTGCGCGTACAGCAGCTTCAGTTCGGCGGCCGGGTCGTCGCCCTGGCGCTCGAGCGTCTGGGACAGAAGCTGGGTGGCGCGCTCCAATCGCGCCTTCGCCCGGTCGGCCTCCTTGCGACTTGCGTCGCGCTGGGCTTCCGCGTGCAGCACGCCGGCCGTATTCGCCACCAGGCGCGGATCGTCGGCGTGCGCGGCCAGTGCGCGCTCGAGCACCGCGAGCGTGCGATCGGCCGCTTCGTCGCGCATGCGCCCAAGCTCGGAATCCCGGGCGTTCCGCTCGCGAGCCCGGCGCGTGTCCTCCGCGAACTTGCGCCCCAGGTACACACAATACGTGATGGCCACGTGCGGATCGGTCGGCGACTCGGCGAATAGCTGCTGGGCCAGCTCGTCCGCCTTGGCGGCGTCGCGTTCGTCGCCCGCGACCCACAGTCCCTGAACGTAGCTCGCCCGCGCGATGGCGCTGTCGGGTTTGAGCCGTTGCAGCTCGTCGCCCACGTCGCGCCACCGGTCCGGCCACACCAGTTGTTGCGGGTGGATGTCGCGGATGCGCCACAGCCCCTCGAGCTGGCTGACCAGCAGGCGTTCGTTCCCCGGCAATTTGGCCAGGGCCGTCTCGAACAGGCCCCGCCAGTTCGCCAGGTCGCCCAACTCGAACAGGCACTCCGCCATCTCGGCGGCGTACTCCGGGTCCGGGCTGCCCTTCTTGAGACTGGCGTCCCAGGCCCGCCCCAGCCAGCGCGCGGCCTCCTCGAGATCGCCCGCGCGGCGGAAGTCGCGACCCTGCTGGGCGTACAGCTTCGGGTCGCGCTGCGACTGCTGGAACACGACCAGGCTGACCACCGACACGATCAGCAGCATGCCCATGATCGTGAGAAAGGCGACCAGATTCTTGTTCAGACGTTTCACTTTGGCCATGCGGCCGTTCCTCTCATCGTTCGGGCGGCGTGGGCCCCGCGGAACCGGCCGCAGGCCCGAATCTCTCCAGATCAAAATGCTTTTCGAACAGCACCGGCATCAGCCGTTCGAGGAGCGGTCCCAGCGCCCGGATCGACTCGTCCTTCGACGCTCGAACCTCGCTCCCATCGTTGAACGTGACTTCGATCTTGGCGTAGTACGCGTAGGACTGGAACGGATTCGTCAGCCGGGCCCGTACCCCGTTGCGGGTGGTCTCGTAGTGGCCGTTGACGTGGAAAAAGTACAGGACGGTGTCGACCACGCTGTTGCCGGCACGGCCCCGCGACTCGTACTCCTGCACGCGCACCGGAACCCGGTTGCCCACGGCGCCGATGCCCTCCGCCATCACCTTCACCGTCTCGTCCGACTTCTGTTCCTTGCCCGCGGCCCGCCAGCACTCCTCCGCCACATGCGGCACCATATCGGGCTGACCGGTGTAGTACGTCACCATCACCAGGGCCGTGCGGGTCGGATCCTTGTGCGGACGCGTCGTGTCCGTCAGGTACGCCTGGAGGTACTCCTCGGTCCCCAGACTGTCGATCATGTCCTCGGACATCGGCGGGATCAGGCCCGTCCGGACCCGGTCGAGCACGTACCGCGAGTTCAGCGCCGCCCAGTCGAACGAATGCAGCGGGCTTTTCAGCGGGACGGGCAGCTTCCGCAGCGCCAGGCCGAGTGCACTGGCCGCCCACGGGATGCCCACGGCCGTCGCCAGCAGCAACCCGACGCACACCAGGTAGCGTCGCGAGGTTGTCGCGCGCGCCGCGGCCCACTCCGGAGCCGACGTGGACATCTTGGACAGGCTAGCGGGCACGGTCGCCATCGCCACTACTCGCCCTCGGCACCGCCCGGAGGTGCGCCGCGGGAGGTTCCTCTTCTGCGTCTTCCTCGACGAACAGGCGGCTGAGCAGGCCGCCGAGGGCGGTGAAGATCCCGAACGCCAGCAGGATCATGGCCAGCCCCAGGGCCATGTGCCACTGGCCCTGGCTGTACTGCGGCGGGGCGAACACGTGCAGCAGCGAGGTGATCGTGACCCGCACGAAGTTGCAAAGCGTCGCGATCGGGACGCAGGACAGCACCAGCACGATCTGCTGCCAGCGCGGCCGATCGGACATGAACGCTACCGCAACCCCCAGCGCGCAGAGCGTCACGGTACTCCGCATCCCGCTGCACGCGTCGGCGACCTCGAGCTGACCCGCGGTCCCGGCATAGACGTATTCGAGGGTCGATCCGACCCGTTGGACCTCGAGCTTGGGCACGAGATTCAGCACCAGTTCCGCGACCTTGGCGGCCAGTTCCCGCAGCGGCTGGGTCAGCGCGAAGTAGACGCGGACCGGCAGCGGAATGGCGAAGAACAGGTACAGCCACGGCAGCCAGACGTACCGCAAGACGGTCGTGCCGCACAACAGCAGGATCACGCCCAGGAGCGTGATCATCATGGCCGCGGGGGCGGCGTAGGCGAACAGCAGCGTGCCCGAAAGCTGCCAAAGATGCAGCAGCAGGCCGACGCCCATGACCGGCAGTCCCCACCAGGCCCGCCGGACGGGACAGCGCTGCACACGGTCCCACCGCGTGTACACCAGATAAGCGCTGAACACCGGAATCAGCGGACCGTGCGACCAGTCGGGATCATAGAACCAGTGGTACGCCACGCTACCGAGCTGCGGCGGAATGAAATCGAGCATCCCCCAGAACGCGGCAACGAAAGCGATCACCAGCAGGGCGACCTTGAGCCGCGCCGCACCGTCGAACGTCAGCCGCGGCAGGGGGGTGGCCGTACTCATGGGCGTGACGCTCATCCCGTATTCTCTTACCGTGCAATCCGGGCCGGCACTAGAACGGCAGCCCCCGGCTCTGGCGCCGGAGCTGGTCTACCGTCTCCGGGTTGCTCCGCGCGATGTACGCATCCTTGTCCGCGAAGTTCCGGTCGTACACGAAGCCGAACCCGTACGTGAAACGGAACGAGTTGCGGATCACGAACAGGAACGGCGCGACCACGTGCGTCCCCACGTTCAAGATGTCGTCGTCCCGCAGCAGAAAGTCATCCTCCAGGCCCGCGAAAATCGCGTCCAGATTCACCGTGCGCGTCACCTGTTTGTCCGTGCCCGGCTCGCGCCGAATCAACTCGCAGCGGGCCGGCCAGGCCAACTGCCCGAACCCCCCGCAGATCGCCAACGCCTGCTTGACCGTGATCTCCCGTCCCCCGAACGCATACACGCCGGGTCGGTTCACGTCGCCCATCACGTAGAATACGCCGGTGTCCACCGGAATGTTCAGCACGTCCCGGTCCCGCAGGACCACGTTGTACCGGGGGTCGCCGGCCCGCAGGGCCGTCAGGTCGAGTTCGATCACACGCTGCTCCAACCCCAACTCCGGTACCTGGTCCCACTCGAACGGCTCCTCCAGCTCCGCCGTTTGCGGCCAGTCGCCCGGTGGCGGCGGGGCGGGGGCGGTCCCCGGCGGGGGTTCCGCCGGGGGCGGCTCCGGCGACAGCACCTCGCCGGTGGCCGGGTCGAACACGATCGGCGCGAACGACTGTGTCGGCGAGGTCTGGTTCGAGGTCGATGCGGTGGTCGGGACCAGAAGCTGCTCGAGCTCGGCCCGGCCCGGTGGTTCCGCTGGGGCGGTCTGCTGGGCGGCGCCGGTGGTACTCAGCGACGGCTGCGGCGGCGGCTCAACCGGCGGCGGA
This sequence comes from uncultured Planctomycetales bacterium, assembly GCA_964564785.1. GTDB lineage: Bacteria > Planctomycetota > Phycisphaerae > UBA1845 > Fen-1342 > CAZMCT01. The sequence continues at coordinate 2,027 of CAZMCT010000042.1, read as the reverse complement.
ATCACCCACTGCTCACCCGGTTCCGCCGCCGCCGGTGGCGGCGACGACAGCGGCGCCGGGACGGGCGCCGATGTCGATCGCTCGCCCAGGCCCCGATCGCGCTCTCCGCGCCGGACGCCGGCCCGGCCGAAG
>CAZMCT010000042.1:0-1885 GCA_964564785.1 uncultured Planctomycetales bacterium | reverse complement strand
ACGACAGCGGCGCCGGGCCGGGCGCCGAGGTGCGGCGAATGATGTACCCGCGCCGCGCGGTCGCGTCGGCGTCGCCCGCCAGGCCGATCAGGTCCAGCACACGCGTCTCCGGATCGTTGATCGGGTACGCGCCCGGGCTGCGGATTGCACCCAGCACGGTTGCCAGCCGGCCGCGCCGCAACTGCGGACTCACGACCACCACCGGCCGCGGCAACAGGCCCGCCTCACGCAGCCGTGCCGCCAACTCCAACTCGAACTCCTGTTCGGTCAGTCCGGCGGCGCGCACCGTCCCCAGCTCCGGAATGCGAATCTCGCCCTGCGGGTTCACTTCCAGCGCGGCCGCTAACGGCTGGCCCGGCCCGAAAAGGTCGAGCACGGTGACGTTCAGCACGTCCCCCGCCTGGAAGCGATAGTCCGCGTACGTGGGCACCAGGTCTTCCGGTGTGGGCTCCGTCGCGCCGGGCGGGCCCGGCGGCGTCTCGCGCGGGCTGAGAATCCGGCGGATTCCGCCTTCGTGAGCATCCAGCCCGAACTTCCCTACCCGCGTCGGATCCAGGAAGCTGTTCGGCGGCAGCGCGGCACAAGCACCAACGGCCAGCCATAGCACGCCGGCCGACAATCTCCACCACGCTGCGCTTAGCGGCTTCCGCTCTCGCATGCCAGACTCCTCGACAGCAACACGACGCAGCACCCGGGGCGCCGGGACCCCCGCACTTCGGCCGATCCGCCCGCCGCGTCCGTCAACGTCGCCCGCACCGCCCGGTCGATCGTGAACTCAAGACTCTAACCCGCGCAGCGCACCTCTGTCAAACGCCGGACTGCTTCCAGAACTCCAGGCCGGGCCGCAACTTGCGGCCGCACACGCCCGGCCGCCCGACGCGTGCGCTCCGCGCCCGCGTCCAGCCGTCTCCAGTTATCGGCGGATCCGAGCCCTGCTCTTACGCAATTATCGGCGCTCACCGGCCAACTCCGCGCGGCCGCTCCGCCCCGGCCACCCGCGACCCGATAGGTATTGTCGTGCGCAGCGGCCGCGCCCGGTTCGGGCTACCGCGGCCGGGGAGCGACCATGTTGAGTTCCGTGCGAAAGACGGGCGCCACGAGGCCGGTACTAATCCTCGGCGCCGGCGGCCACGGGCGCGTGGTGCTCGACATTCTGCTTCAGACGGGTCGCTACGAGGTAGTGGGGTTTCTGGACAACAACTCGGAGATTCACGGGCGGCGGATCGACGGGCTGCCGGTGCTGGGGCCGATTGATGCCTTGCCGGAACTGGCCGAGCAACAGCGCTGCGACGGCGTGATCGTGGCGATCGGGGACAACGGCGTTCGGCGGGGCGTGGCGCGGCAGGTGGAGGCGGCCGGGCTGGAGCTGATCAACGCGATTCACCCGTCGGCGACGCTGGCCCGCAACGCGACGCTGGGGCGGAACGTGGTCGTCGCGGCGGGTGTCGTGCTGTGCGCGCATTGCCAGATCGGCGACTCGGTGATTCTCAACACTGGCTGCATCATCGATCACCAGACCATGATCGGCGAGGGGAGCCACATTTGCCCGGGTGTTCGGGTGGCGGGCCGGGTGAAGATCGAGCCGGGGACGTTTGTCGGCATCGGCGCGACGGTGATTCCGAAGGTCACGCTCGGCTGCGAGTCGATCGTGGGCGCGGGAGCGGTGGTGATCGAGGACGTGCCGGCCCTCGCCACGGTCGTCGGCGTCCCCGCCCGCCGCGTGAAGCTCGCCTCGGCCGACGAGGATGTCGCGGCCATGCTCCTGCCCGCCCGAGCGTAGCATCCGCCCCGTGCGTATGATCCGAGCCGCGACCGCGAGGGAGCGGCGTAGTGCTTCACAGCAAGTGAGACACTCGGCCCCTTGGCGTTGAGGACGATTGCCGGC
>CAZMCT010000041.1:6027-28426 GCA_964564785.1 uncultured Planctomycetales bacterium | reverse complement strand
GCCGCCGACGCATGTGGGTCGCCCCCGGCCGGCCGCGCCGGCTGGTGCTGCGCCACGGCCGCGAGGGCCGCCAGCCCGACGACTCCGATCGCCATCACCCGGGATATCCGTCGCATAACCGCCTCACTCCGGCGCCGGCGGGCGCAGGCCCGGCCGGCGTTGTGGCTTTCAGGCGCCGGCCGCGATCTTGCCGGCGATGCCGTTGCACACGACCAGGGCGAAGAACGTGAAGCCCTCGATCAGGGCGGCCGCGATGATCATCGCGACGAACACGTTGCCGCGCACCTCGGGCTGGCGGGCCATCGAGTCGACGGCGTTGCCGGCCAGGTGGCCGATGCCCTTGGCGGCCCCGATGCAGACGAGGCCGGCGCCGATTCCGGCTCCCAGACCCATCAGGCCGGAATCCGAGAAAAGAGGGGCTGCTTGTGCCAGTAATTCCATCATGTCGAGGCTCTCCTAGAGGAAGTTGCGAGCCGCGAATGGTGAGCGGCGAGTTTTTCGCCGCTGTCGCCATTCCGAACGCTCGCGTTTCGCCACTTGCGCACCGCCGCGTGTCAACTCGCTGATCGCCGCCAAACTCGCCACTCGCCGTTCGCCCCTCGCTGGGTTACTAGTGTTCCGGGGCCACAGCCATGCTGAGGAACAGCGTTGTCAGGAACACGAAAATGTACGCTTGCAGAAACGCCACGAACAGCTCGAGGCAGTTGATCGCCAGGCACCCGAGGGTGCTGATCACGCCGACCGTGTAGCCCATCGCCACCGTGCCGGCGCTGAAGATCAGGAACAGGATCGACGCCAGCACGATGTGGCCCGCGATCATGTTCGCAAACAGACGGATCATCAGCGCGAACGGCTTGATGACGGCACCGATCAGCTCCAGCAGCAGCAGGAACAGCCACATCACGAAATCGACGCCGGTCAGCAGGACCTTCGCGGCCGGGCCGGCCGTCGGGCCTGGCTTGAACACGTGCGGCGCGAAATTCCAGATGTACAGCGGCAGAGCCGCCAGCGCCGCCGCCGCCGGACTCCAGCCCGCGGAGTGATTCGGGGCGTGCGGGTCGGCATCCGCGTGGTCCGCATGCTCGCCGTGGTCGTGGTGTCCGTAGGTTCCCGCCCGCAACGCCTCAAAAACTTCGACCACGCCGCTGGCGTGGATCACGATGAACGCGACCAGCGCCAGCCCGCCGGTGATGGCCAGGTTCCCCGTCGCCGTGCCGCCGACGCCCTCCCATTTGCCGCCCGACGCCAGCTTGACGATGTCCGCCAGCGGGATCAGCCCCAGCAGGTTGCAGAACAGGATGAAGAAGAACAGCGTCCAGAGGAACGGCATGAAGCGGTCGGTGCGATGCTTCAACACCGGCCGGGCCACTTCCTCGCGGATGAACTGGAGCAGCGCCTCGAACAGATTCGCCAAGAGACCCCGGGGCGCCGTCGGCACGCCGTCGACCGTCGCGTAGCGCCGCGCCAGCAGCGGGAAGATCAACACGCACAGCGCCGCCGACAGGAGCGTCATCAGCATCTGGTTCGTGAACCAGAACTCCTGGCTCAGCGGGAAGCCCAGCAGCGGGATCGCTTCCTGGCCGAATGTCAGGTTCCCCGACGAGAGTCGGAAAAACGCGTGCGGCAGCACGTGGTCCACGGGGTCGTGAGCGGCGAGCGTCAGCAAGGACACCTCACTGCGGCCGCGAGTTCGGCCGCGCGAACACGCGCAGGACGATCCACACGATCAGCCCCGTCTCGATCAACAGCAGCATCAGGTACACACCCAGGATGCAGAGCAGGAAGCTCACCAGTTCGGGCCGGGCCCAGGTTTGGTAGGCCAGCGCTGCGCCGCCGGTCGCGAGCAGCCGGATGGCGGTGCCCGCAAAGGCCGCCAGCGGCGCGTGCCGCGGGTACCACGTCGCGGTGATGCCCAGTGGAACGGCGGCGAGAATCGCCGCGCCCCAGCAGATGAGCGCCGCCGCGTGCAGCGAACGGATGCCGTCCTGACCCCATGCTCCGTGGACCGCGCCGCGCGCCAGCGCGACAGTGAGAACCACGGCGAGGGTGAGCACGGCGACCTGAAGAAGCGTGAGTTTCAACGTTCACCAGCCGAAGCGCTTGGCTTCGCGGATGAGACGATACAGCCCGAAACCCGTCCCGAGCATCAGCCCCAGCAAGAGGCCCCACGGTTCCCAACGGTGTCGCTGATCGAGCCACCACCCGAGCCATCCAAACCCGGCGATGTACGCCAGAAACTCGAACACGACGGCGTACATCCGCAGCCAGCTCTGCGGGATCTGCCCGCCGGGCTCGGAGTTGGGCCCTTCGGGCGCGCCGTGGGTTCGGGTCATATTCCATTGCCTGGGCGGGCGCACCGGGCGACCGCGGCCCGGACCACGCAACCCGCCTACCCAGTACCGCCGCAACGGCGATAACGAGCGGGCACTGTGCTGCGAATGCCAAGGCTGCGTGTGCCTTTGGGAAACCCGGCCAGCCCTGCTCGCGTTCGACTTCGGCGCTTGGGGCGGCGCACTGTAGCGGGCCCGGCGCGGGCCGTCAAGAATGCCCCCGCTGCGCGGCAGCCGGATTGGGGTCGGCCCCTTGGAAAACCGGTTGAAATTGGGTATACGAAGACGATCGCCGCCGACGCCGGCGGCCACAGGCTTATATGCATGGCGGACCCGTCGGAAATCCGCGGAAAAATCCTGCTGTTGGCGGATCCCGACCAATCCGCCGCCTGGGTGTCAATTCTCGGCCAGAGCGCCCGCATCGTGCGATCGCCGGAGGAGGCTCGCCAAGCGCTCCAAAGCGAAAACTTCGACTGGGTTCTCACGACGGCCGCCGGCCTCATGCCGCTGAGCACCGCCGCGGGGCACGAAACCGCGCACGCCATCCTCGATGCCATTCCGCACGGTGTCTGCTCGGTCAGTGCCGACGGCAGCATCATTTGGAGCAATGCCGCGTTCCGCGGCTATCCGCCCGAGGTCGCGGACAGCGTCCGCGCCGCTTGCGCGCGGCTCTTCGCTGAGATCGCGAACGACCCGCAGCGTCGCTCGAAGCACCTGCCGCTGACCGCCGACCCCCGCCACATTTTCGAGCTCGCCGTATCCGGCTTGCCGGGCGCGGACGGGCGCGTTGACCGCGTGGTCGGGGTCGCTGCCGATGTCACGGTCGTCCAGCGTATGCGCGACAAGTTGGTGGCGATCGACGCCGCCGGCCGCGAACTAGTCGCGATCGACGCCGACGCGACTGCGCGCATGGAAGTGCCCGAACGGCTTGCGCTCCTGGAGGACAACCTGATTCGCTACTGCCGCGAGTTGCTCGACTTCAACCACTTCGCGGTCCTCGTCCTCGACCCGAAAACCGAGCGACTCGAGACGGTCCTGACCGGCGGCATTCCGGAGCAGGCCCGGGTGCAGACGCTGTACGCCCGCGCCGAGGGCAACGGGATCAGTGGGTACGTCGCCGCGACCGGGCGCTCCTACCTGTGCCACAACGTCGCTGAAGACCCGCTGTACCTTTCCGGCTTTGAGGGCGCGCGCTCTTCGCTCACAGTTCCGCTGCGGCTCAACGAGCGGGTCGTCGGCGTGCTCAACGTCGAGTCCGACGAGCCCGCCGCCTTCAACGACGAGGACCGCCAAGTGGCCGAGATCTTCGGCCGCTACATCGCCGTCGCGTTGCACATGCTCAAGCTGCTGGTCGTCGAGCGGAGCGAAACGACCGGTCAGCTCGCGGCCGACTTGCGGGCCCGACTCGCGGAGCCCCTCAACGGGATTATCAGCGACGCGACCTTGGCCCTCCAGCAGAGTGGGCTCCCCGACGCCGCCGCCCAGCGCCTGCGTCGCATCCTCGAAGGCGTCGATCGGGCGCAGCGCGAGATTCAGAGCTTGGTCGAGGCCCCGGCGATTCGCGGCCTGTCCCCCGAGGCCACCGAAGTCGATCCGCTGCTCCGCGGCCGTCGCATCCTGGTCGCCGACGACGAGGACATCATTCGCGAGACCATTGCCGCCGTTCTCAGCAAAGCCGGTGCGCTGCCCAGCATGGCTCGCGACGGCGCCGAGGCACTGGCCATGCTCGCCAGCCAGCAGTTCGACCTCGTGCTCTCCGATATCAAAATGCCCCACAAAAGCGGTTACGAGGTCTTTGCGGCCGCCAAGGCTGCCAACGCCGCCTGCCCCGTGATTCTCATCACGGGCTTTGGGTACGATCCCGAGCATTCCATCGTCCGCGCCAGCCGGGAGGGTTTGGCGGGCGTGCTGTTCAAGCCATTCAAGGTCGAGCAGCTCATGGAACTAGTGGACAAAGCCCTCTCGACCGACGCTCAGTGACGGACCCGATTCCGTGCACGGGCCGCTCCCGTCGAAGCCGACTGCCAGTTTGACAGCCCGGACCGTGGGTAGCGGCGCCTGGGAACCGTCGCGGGCGGGCGCGGCTTGGTCGCGCAATCCATTGCCGCGGATGGGTTTACCTTAATGCCACTCGGCAACCCCGCGGTGGCGTCTCATGGCACGTCGCTTGCTGTCCCTGTGGAGAGTGGGAGTGTGCGCCGCGGCCGGGCTGAGGCCGGGCCGCACCAGCGGAGTGAGCGGGCCCTCCGGCCCGACGGCAAGGAGAACGTATGAGCAAGGTCGCGATTCGACCCCTGGGGGAGAAGGTGCTAGTTCAGCGGCTCAAGGCGGATGAGACCACCGCGGGTGGGATCGTGCTGCCCGACACGGCCAAGGAAAAGCCGAAGCGCGGCACGGTGCTGGGGGTCGGCGACGGCCGGCTTCTGGACACGGGCCAGCGCAAGCCGCTCCAGGTCAAGACGGGCGACCAGGTGCTGTTCACGAGTTACGCCGGTACGGAGGTCAAAATCGAAGGTGAAGAGATGATCATCATGGACGAGAGCGACATTCTGGCCGTGCTGGAGTAGTGACCGGATCGCGCGCAGGGCTGCGCGTGCTGGAGCGTCATTCGTCATCCGTCAACCGTCATATTTCTGAGGGAACCCGATGCCTGCCAAGCAGATTGCATACGACATGGAAGCCCGGGACGCGATCCGGCGCGGTGTGCGCCAGCTCGCGCGGGCGGTGAAGGTCACGCTCGGCCCGCGCGGCCGCAACGTGGTGCTCGAGAAGTCGTTCGGTGCCCCGACCGTGACCAAGGACGGGGTGACCGTCGCCAAGGAGATCGAGCTCGAAGACGCCTACGAGAACATGGGCGCGCAAATGGTCAAGGAAGTGGCCAGCAAGACGTCGAAGGATGCCGGCGACGGCACCACCACGGCGACCGTCTACGCCGAGGCGATCTTCGACGAGGGGTTGAAGAACCTGGCCGCCGGCGCCAACGCGATGGAGCTCAAGCGCGGCATCGACATGGCCGTCGAGGCCGTGATCGAGCAGCTCAAGAAGATGGCCGTTCCGGTCAAGGGCAAGGAGCAGATCGCCCAGGTGGGCACTTCGGCCGCGAACCAGGACCGCGAGATTGGGGAGAAGATCGCGGAGGCGATGGAGAAAGTCGGCAAGGACGGGGTGATTACGGTCGAGGAGGGCAAGGGGATCGAGACCACCGTCGACCTGGTCGAGGGCATGCAGTTCGACAAGGGCTACATCTCGCCGCACTTCGTGAACAAGCCCGAGGCGATGGAAGTCGCGCTCGACAACCCCTACATCCTGGTGCACGAGAAGAAGATCAGCGCCGTCAAGGACCTGCTTCCGCTGCTCGAGCAGATCGCCAAGGCCGGCAAGCCGCTGCTAGTGATCGCCGAGGAGGTCGAGGGCGAGGCGCTGGCCACGCTGGTGCTCAACAAGCTTCGCGGCATCCTCCAGTGCTGTGCGGTCAAGGCCCCCGGCTTCGGCGACCGCCGCAAGGCGATGCTGGAGGACATCGCCATCCTGACGGGCGGCACGGCGGTGTTCGAGGACCTGGGCATCAGCCTCGAGAAGATCAAGCTCAGCGAGCTCGGCCGCGCCAAGCGCGTGATCGTCGACAAGGAGACCTGCACCATCATCGAGGGTGCCGGCGAGGCGGCCAAGATCAAGGGCCGCATCCAGGCCATCAAGAACGAGATCGACGCGACGACGAGCGATTACGACCGCGAGAAGCTCGAGGAGCGTCTGGCGAAGCTCTCCGGCGGCGTGGCCCAGATCAACGTCGGGGCCGCGACCGAAGTCGAGATGAAGGAGAAGAAGGCCCGCGTCGAGGATGCGCTGCACGCCTGCCGGGCGGCCGTCGAGGAGGGCATTTTGCCCGGTGGCGGCGTGGCGGTGCTCCGCTGTGACGCGGCGCTGGACGCGGCCGCGCGGAAGGCTCGCGGCGATCAGAAGACCGGCATCGACATCGTGCGCCGCGCGCTGCGGGCGCCGATCCGTCAGATCGCCGAGAACGGCGGTCTGGACGGCTCGATCGTCGCCCAGAAGGTGATGGAAGCCAAGGACCAGAACTTCGGCTACAACGCCCTCACCGATGACTACGGCGACATGATCAAGATGGGCGTGGTCGTCCCGCTGAAAGTCGAGCGCATCGCCCTCGAGAACGCCGCCTCGGTTGCCGGCCTGCTGCTCACCACCGACGCCGTCGTCAGCGAGATCAAGGAAAAGGAAGAAAAAGCCGGACCGGCGGGACGCCACAGCCACATGCATTAGTCCCGCTCCGCAACGCGGCGGCCCCCTTCCCGTGGCGGGAAGGGGGCCGTTTCATTGCGCGAATCGCGCCGAGGGAGGCACGTGCGATGCCCGGCACGAAACGCACCCTGCGCGGACCGTACGTTTGGCGGCGACGTTCGCCGCGTCGCCTGCGTCGGCAGAGCGTCGCCGGCCCGCGGGGGCCTATTTGAGGCGGAAGCGGCCGCGGCCGACCTTCCGGACCGTCTTCATCTCGGCCAGGGCGATACCGACGCTCTTGGCGAGGGTCTTGTTTTTGGTCTTGTAGCCGGCCCGCAGGACACCGGCGGCGATGTCCTTGACGGCCATGATCCCGCCCTCGCTGAGCACACGGGCGATGTAGTCTTTTAGTGAACCGGGGCGCGGGGCGCCGCCGGGGGGCCGACCGGGACCGCGGCGTGGGGGCCGGCCGGGGCCGGGGCCCCGCTTCACGGGGGTGAAGCCGCCGATGGCATTGATCGCGTTCTCGAGCGCCTGAACTTTCTGATCCAGCAGGGCGCGCTGCTGGAGCAACTCCTGGTGACAAACCTGGAGGTAACGAACGGGGTCGGACGAAGGCCGCCCGCCTTCAGAGGCGAGTCGGCGTTCGGCGGCGGTGCGTTTTCTTTTAGGCATGGCGTGATCTCCATAGCGGTGAGCGGGAAGCCGGCGGCTCATGGCGCACCGGCAATACCAGCGAGTGGTGTACGCGGGCGCGCGGGCACATGTCAAGGGCCATAGATGTGGACAGTAGGGTTTTTACTAATGACTTGAAGGGTGCTGTGGCGTGGGCTCGGAGTGTGATGGGGGCTGATTCTGGTGTCGGCTTTTCGTCAGCGGACTCAGAACGACAGGTCGTTGCTTGCGGCCGGCGCCTCTTTCGGCGCACCGGAGCCGACGCCCATAAACGGCAGCAGCACCTCGCGCAACTGTTCGGGGCGGAACGGTTTGCGCACGAAACCGCGGGCCCCGGCCTGCAACAACTCGTGGATACGCGTTTCGCTGCCCTCGGTCGAGGCGATGATCACCGGAATGTCGCGGAGCCGAGGATCGTCGCGCATCCGCAGCAGTAGCTTCACGCCGTTCATCACGGGCATGTTGATGTCGAGCAGGATGACGCCGATCGGATGCTCGTGCATCCGCGCCAGGGCCTCGATCCCGTTGGCCGCCTCGTAGACCTCCCCGATATCCAGGCCACTGATCTCCAGGGTGCGCTTGATCATGCCGCGCATCGTGCCGGAGTCGTCCACCACCAGGATGTTGGGTCCCATGGCTGGCTACCTCGCGAACAGCGTCCGGAGCGAGCGCAGTTCTCCGACCGTCTCAGCCCCCAGACCTTCCAAATCCGCTTCCTTCAGCCCACAGCGCGCGAGCACGGCGTGGCTGACGCGATACGACGACCCTTCGTCGCCCATCCCGATTCCGAGCAGAATGCACACAGCATCGGCCAGATGGACGGCGTCCACCAGCGCGTCGGTGGCCGGCGCGTTTTCCGGGTCGTGGTGATAACGGATGCAGGCCACCAGTCGCTCGGGCAGACTCCAGACCTCGGCCAGCCGCGCCCCGACCTCGGCGTGCGTGAAACCGAGCACCTCCCGCTCGGCCTCGGCGAACGTGCGGCGTTGCGTGCTGACGCGTTGAACGATCTCGGCGTACTCGCGGCTGACGAACTCGTTCAGCACGACCTTGCCGCAGTCATGCAGCAGGCCGGCGGTAAACACCAATCCGGTCTGGGCGAGCTGCACGCGGCGGGCGAGCAGTTGCGACGCGACGGCCACGCCGACGGAATGCAGCCACAGCGCGCCGGCCGGCAACCCGTATCCCTCCTGGGCCGGCCCGAACAGGGCCCGGGCGTGGGCGGCCATGATGAGCTGAAACACGCGCACGGTCCCCAGCAGGCAGATGGCGCTGTCGACCGACTCGATCGTGCGGGCCAAGCCGTAGTAGGCCGAATTGCAGAGCCGCAGTACCTCCGCCGTCAAGCTCTGGTCGTAGCGGATCGCCTCGACAATCTGGTCGAGCGAGCAGTCCGGGTCGCTGACCACGGTCACCAGCCGCAGCAGGGTATCGGGCAGGTGCGGCAGCGTGCCGACCCGCTCGACGAGCTGTTCCAGAGCAGCGGTCGAGGTCACAGGGGCACCTCCTGGTTGCGGGTCCTGAGGGTCACCGTGCCCGACGCGATCTCCAGTCGCACGGTGCGGCTGATCGAACCGCCCACATGCTCGGCCTGGATCATGACCCCGTTCTTCCAGAAGATTTTGCGCAGCGCGAGGTAGTTCCGCTTGCCGATGTTGAAGGTGCCGTTCTCGTCGAGCAATTGCGATCCGCCGGCGACCTTGACCACCAAGCGGCTCTTCACCGCACCGAGCTCGTACGCCGCTCGGAAGAGTCGCGGCACGCCGGTGTCGCAGAACATCGCCGGGTTGCTGCGGGCTTTCTCGGGCGACAAGCGCGACTCCGGCAGCATGTAATGCAGCAGCCCGCCCACCCGCGCCACCGGGTCGTATATTGCCAGGCCGATGCAGCTCCCCAGCGAGTACGTGATCAGCGTCGTGTCCGGATCGGACGAGACGGCCAGGTCGGCGATGTCCACGACCACAGAGGGCATGCACTCTCGCATTCAGCCGGTGGAGCCGCGCCGCCCGCGGCTCCAGCCCCGCTGCCGCACACTACAACGCGGGAGCGTTACTGACGGCCTCGTCCATGGCGGCCACGAGCTCGTCCGAACCGAGCACCCGGTCAATATCCAGCAGGATCTTCACGTCGTCCTTGACTTTGCCCATCCCGAGCACAAAGGTCGTGTCGACGGCCGCGCCCAGCGGCGGGGGCGGGTCGATCTGGTCGGCGCCGATGTCGAGCACCTCCTGCACGGTGTCGACGATGATGCCTACCAGCGAGCCGACGTCCACCACCACGATGCACGTCTGCTCGGTGTACTCGGCCGGCTCGAGCCCGAATTTGAGCCGCAGGTCGATCACCGGGATCACCTTGCCGCGCAGGTTGATCACGCCCTTCACGAACGCGGGCATCTGCGGCATCGCGGTAATGTCCATAATGCCGATGATCTCGCGCACCTTCAGGATCTCCAGCCCGTACTCCTCGTTCGCCAGGCTGAAGGTCAGGTACTTGCCGCCCTGGGCCGTCGACCGCTCAGCCCCCGTTTGCCGATTCGTGTCTTGCATGGGATCACTCCTAAACCGGCGCGCCGACCGGCTCGGCCGGACACGTCGCGCCGCACATGTTCACGCCATCCGCGAGCGCATCCCTGCGGTCCCGGTCCGGTGGTTCCACCGCGGACCATTCCGCCCGCGGCGCCGTGTACAGCTCCGATCCGCGAAGGTTGTGCAGCCGGAGCAGCCCCGTCGGCTCGAGGATCAGGCCCACACGCCCGTCGCCCAGAATCGCCGCCCCGGACACGCCGTCGACCTTCTTGAAACGCTCCCCCAGCGTCTTGATCACCACCTGTTGCTGGCCGATCAGCTCGTCGAGCACCAGCGCGATCTTCTGCCCCTCGCACTGTACAATCACCACCAGGTTCTGGCACGGGTCGATCGGCGGACCGTACGCGAACAGCGGGCCGAGCTGGATCAGCGGACACAGCTCCCCCCGCACCTGGAGCATCGCTCCGCGCCCCTGCACCGTCGTGATCTGCCGCGGCTCCGGCCGCAGCGACTGCTCGATCAGGATCGTGGGGATGATCATCCGCTCGCGCCCCACCCGCACCAGCATGCCGTCGATGATCGCCAGCGTCAGCGGCAGACGGATCGTGAACGTGCTGCCCTGGCCCGGCTGCGAGGCAATCTCGATCTTGCCCCGCAACTGCTCCACGTTGCGCTTCACCACGTCCATTCCCACGCCCCGGCCGGAAATGTCCGTGACCACGGCCGCGGTCGAGAAGCCGGGCTGTAGCACCAGGGCGAACACCTGCTGTTCGGTCAGCACGTCGTCCGGCGCCACCAGGCCTTTCTCGATCGCCTTCTGGAGGATGCGGTCGCGGTCCAGGCCGCGGCCGTCGTCGCGGATCTCGATGACGATGCTGTCGCCCTGGTGGTAGGCGTGCAAATGGACCAGGCCGGTCTCGGCCTTGCCGGCCTTCTGGCGGTCGGCCGGCGACTCGATGCCGTGGTCGACGGCGTTGCGGACCATGTGGACCAGCGGGTCGGAGATCTGCTGGATCACATTCTTGTCCAGCTCGGTTTCCTCGCCGCTGATGACCAGCTCCACCTTCTTGCCGGCCTTCTTGGCCACGTCGCGGACCAGCCGCCGCATCTTCTGGAACGTCTGCCCGATCGGGATCATCCGCATGGCCATGGCGGTTTCCTGGACGTCGCGGACGATCTTGGTCACCTGGGTCACGTTGCGGTGCAATTGGTCGTTGCCCAGCCCGGCCTCGGCCAGGCAGACCATCGACTGGGCGATGACCAGTTCGCCGACGGCGTCGACCAGGATGTCGAGTTTGCGCGTGTCGACGCGGATGGAGTTGTCCAGAACGGTCTTGCCGGCGGCCTGCTGGCCCAGGGCCTGCTCGAGCTGACCGCGGCTGGTCACGCCGTGCTCGACGAGGATTTCGCCCAGCCGGGGCACGGGTGAGGGGTGCAGCGCCTGCTCGACCAGCGCACCGGCCACCTCGTGCGGGGTCGCCGCACCTTCCGCGACCAGCAGCTCGCCCAGCCGGCAGCGTCCGGAATCCGCGACGTCGGGCCGCGCCGCGCGGCGCAGCCGCTGGATCAGCTCCCCCACCTCGGGCTGCGGGCAGGGCCCGCCGGTCGGCGCCGCCAGGTAGGCGCGGATCGAGGCAAGCTGCGATTTCAGCATATCGACGCCGGCGAAGATCAGGTCCACCGTGGCGGGCGTGATTTGAAGTTCGCTCTTGCGCCCCAGGTCGAGAATCGTCTCGATCTCGTGTGTCAGGCGGTTGATGTCGCGCAGGTTCAGAAAGCCCGCAATGCCCTTGATCGTGTGGAACGGGCGAAACAGCTCGTTGATCTGCCCCGTGTCGCCGGGGTTGGACTCCAGCGCGAGCAGGCCGGCCTCGATGTTGTCCATGTGTTCCACGGCCTCGTCCAGGAACCCCTCGAGGTGCTCGCGCTCCTTCAGGTCAAGCACCAGCGGCTCGCTGACGTAGGACTCGCCCCCCTCTGGCGCCGCATTCGCGGCCGCAGGCCTCGCCGCGGTTATCGGCGGCGCTGGGGTCTGCGCGGCCGGCGGCGGTGCAGGTTCGCACGGCGCTGCCGCCGCCGCACTGGTTGTGCCCGGGATTCCGCTCGCGGCCGCGGCCAGGCGCGCCGCAAGCTCGTCCAGCGCGGCGGTCTGCGCCTGCTCGGCGTTCGCGAGGGCTCCGACCACGACCGGGATGAGTTCGAGGCAGGACGTCGGATCGGCGGCCTCGTCAAGAATGACGCGCTCGAGCGCGCGCACCAACTCCTGGCCCAGTCGGGCATGCGGTGCGCCGGCGGGCCCGGCGTCCGTGGCGGCCTCCACCAGCGCCTGTGCCAGCGAGTGCATGCTCGCCAGTCGGCCGAGGTCATTGCGATCCAGGGGCGTGGCGAGCGCCGCCTGTAGTCCGGATACGGCCGGTTGCATTCCTGTGCTCATCGCTTCCTCGTTGTGCTCGATCGCACGTTCGTCGCCGCGACGCGTGTTTCCGCGGAGCCGGCTACGCCACCCACGCCGCGCAGCGAAACCTCCGCGGCCGAGAGGGGTTTCTGGCCCGGCCGCCTGCGGCGGGCGCTCACTTCGGGGGTTATCGATCCACGACCGCGAACCGTTGAATACGCGGCGTTGATCCCCGGCGGGAACTGCGATCGACCCCACCCCGCGCTCGCGGCGGCCGGATCGGCGTCTGTCCGCCCGTTGAAAAAGGGGCCGTTGAAAAAAGGGGGACAGGCACCCCCGGAAGTGGCCGTTGGCACTCCGGCGATGGCAGGTTGGCGCGGAGACCCCCTTTATTTCAACGGGGCCGGCCTGCCGGGGTGCGGCACGCGCGGATTCCGAATGCAACGGAGCTAATTATTGACTCCCCCCCAGCGTGCGCGTTACTATTTCACTGAGCGGTTCGGGCAAAAAGGGAACGTCCGTCGCGGCATGTCGACGTCGGCAATGGAAACCCAGATCGTCCATCTCGGATGCGCCGATTCGGGCGCGCGCACGGCCGTACGCCGTGCGCGCGCGTCGAACCCGAGCTGCCAACGGTTCGCGACTACCCGTTACCCGAGCGTGTCGGATGCGGGCGCCGCCCAAGAGAGGAGTGCGAAGCATGCGCAAGTGGAGCATCTGGACGGTAACCGTCGTGCTCGCCGTCCCCTGTACCGCCTCAGCTACTGCGGAAACCCCCTTTGCCATTCAAGCGGCCGAGAGCTCAACGCTGACCCCGCAGACGGCGTTGCTGGCCCCGCCCAGCCCGTCGGTGTCCGGTGAAACGTCCGCTACAGCCGCACCGGCCGGCCTGCGTCCGATACCGGTCGAGGCGCCGCCGGGCGGGTCACGGACGAGTGTTCCATGCCCACCGGGCACGATTTGGGGCCAACCGGGCAACGGACCCGACGAGGCCTGGAACGGCTGGTTCAGCGGCCAGGGTAGCAATTCCTCGTTCGTCGTATACGAGAATTTCACGAACGTCCCGGCGCCGATCTGCGACCTGCACTGGTACGGCTTTGGCGTATCGCCGAGCATCACCCCGTGCCCATTCCCGCCCGGAGCGGAATTCGAGGTGCGGTTCTACCTCAACGCGCCCGGCGGCCCGAGCGGCGACTGCTGCCACGCACACAGTTCACCCGGCTGCACGGACACGCTCTGCCGCAACTCGGTGTGCAGCTATGACCCGTACTGCTGCAACGTGACGTGGGACCAGATCTGTGCCGAAGAGGCCGCGACGGACTCGAACTGCCAGTGCCGCGGCACCCCCGGTCAGGAAGTGTGCTCGTACGTGGTGCAACCGATGATCCAGCAGACCGGCATCATCTACGTTGTGGGCGGCACGCCGTTTGAACTCCTGCGCTTCACCGTCAATGCGCTGCCGGTCTGCTGCGAGCTGAGCGCGGGTTGGGTCTCGATCGTCAGCCGCCCCTTCGGCAATGACTGCTTCTTCGCGTGGCTGACGAGCGATACCGGCGATGACTACGCGTTGCAGAGCGACCAGGGCGGGATACCCTATAACCTGTACACGGATCTGGCGGTGTGCTTCACGACTTGCGACATCGACTGCCAGTTCGGCAGCGTGCCCGAGGGCGAGCCCGACTGCTACGACGGTTATGTCGACAACTACAATGGCGGCTGCAACAGCGACCCGCCGGTGTTCACGCCGATTCAGTGCGGCCAGGCGATCTGCGGCCGAACGGGCAATTACAACAACAGCACGAGCACGCGCGACACCGACTGGTACGAGATCGTGACGACGGAGCCGACGGTGCTGTCGTGGCGTGTCGTGGGCGAGTTTCCGACGCGGATCGGCATCCTCGACGGCAACAACGGCTGCAACTACACACTCCTGGCGCTGGCGGACTCGCTGCCATGCGAGCCGGTCCACGCCTCCGCGGGCTGCCTGCCGCCGGGCCGCTATTGGCTCGTCGTCACCACGGTCGGCTTCAGCGGCGTGCCGTGCGGAGCCGAGTACGTCGCGCAGCTCACGTGCCAGCCCTGCGGTCAGATTCAGGACCTGGGGCGCTACAACGTGTGGATGGACTCCGCGGGCAACCTCTTCACGGAGGGCGTGAACGACGGCTGGTCGGATCCCGAATTCGGCGGACCGTGGTTCCGCTACCCAGAGTGGTGGAACATCTGGTGGGAAAACGAGTTCGCGCCACCCGGCGGCTCGAGCGGCGACTGCTGCTTCATGCACGAGTATCCGGGCTGCGCGGATTCCGCGTGTCGCGACTCGGTGTGCAGTTATGACCCGTACTGCTGCAACGTCGAGTGGGATTCAATCTGTGCCAACGAAGCGCGAACCGACCCCAATTGCGATTGCGGCCGGCACAAGACGGTCCGGCTCACGATCGACGTGCTGACGTGGAACGACGGCTACGTCGACGTGGCGCTGAACTACAGCGATCTGGAGTGGACGAATCCGCAGCGTCCCCCGCTGCCGTGGGAGGACGAGTTCGTGCGGCGCGATTATCTCGGGCATGTCACGACCGACGGATCGTACGTCATTGACTGGACCTGGCCGTTCTGTCCGCGATGGGTCTCACTCGACGTGTTCGGCGAGCGGTTCTGGATCGAGGGCACCTACGAGCACATCTGCTGGCCGCAGTGCTGCCCGGGCGACACGAACTGCGACGGCGTCGTCGACTTCGGCGACATCAACCCGTTCGTGGCGGGTCTCACCGGCGGGCCGCTGTGCAACCCGTGCAATTTCGACATCAACGGCAACGGTGCGATCGGGTTCGACGACATCAACCCGTTCGTGGCGCTGCTGGTCACGGGCGGCGGACCGTGTCCGTAGCCCATGATGGAGGGGAGGCGACAACCGCGCCGGACTCGTGGTGCCCGCATCGCCCACGGCCCGGCGCGGAACCCGCTCCGCCTGGCAAGCGCCGCGCGGCCGCCGACCATCAACGTTGCGGCGCCGGAGCGTGCACGACGACGCCGGCGACGGGCGGAATCGTGAGCGTCAGCCGCCGACCTTCGGCCTCGAATGTGGCGTCGCAGTTGAAGACGCCGCGCCAGCGCTCGGCGGCGCTCGGCGGCAGCGGAATCACCACGGTCCGTTCGCGGTCCGACCCATTGAGGGCCACGATGAGTTGCTCGCGCTCGTCCTTGCGGAGGAACGCCCAGACGTCGGCCGCGTCGTCGGTCAGCAGGGTCTGGAAGCTGCCGGTGCGCAGGGCCGGGTGGTCGGCCCGCAGCGCGATCGCCCGCCGGTAGAAGGCGAGCTGGTCGCGCATGACGAAGTTCTCCTCGGGCTGCTCGTAGGGCTCGAGATCGGCCCAGAGCATCGGTTTGCGGCAGTTGGGGTCGTCCCCACCCCACATGCCGACCTCGTCGCCGTAGTACACCATCGGCGCCCCGACGTAGGTCATCTGCACCAGGGCCGCCAGCCGTGCCTTGGCATACGCGGCGGGGCTGGGCTTGCTGTTGTCGTAATGCGGGCCGTTGTCCTGTACGCGGTTCGCGTGGTCGTACGCCCGATCCGGGTTGTGGGCCATCGATGCCAGCCGGTCGGTATCGTGGCTGTTCATCAGGTTCTGCAACACGAGCGTCGCCGCTCGCGGGTACGCCAGTCGCAGGTCGCGCAGCCGCCGGTCGAGCACGCTGGGCGACTCCTTCAGCTTCACGTTGAACGCCCACGCCACAACCGCGCGGGCGAACTCGTAGTTCATCACCGCGTCGAAATGCCGGCCGTCCAACCACGCGTCGGCCCGGTCCCAGATTTCGCCCGTAATGTACGCTTCGGGGTTGATCGACTTCACCAGCTTGCGCCACTCGACCCAGAACGGCGCGGGAATCTCGTTCGGTACGTCGAGCCGCCAGCCGTCGATGCCGTCGGACGGGTCGCCATCGCCGTCCGGATCCATCCACCGCCGGGTCACAGCGAAGATGTGCCGCTTCACCTGCTCGCTCGCCAGGCCGTCGGGGCTCTTGCGGAACACCGGCAGGGCATCGTGCCCGAACCAGCCTTCGTACTTGAACGGTTCCCAACTCGTCACGTTGAACCAGTCGACGTACGGCGACTCGCGCCCCAACCGCTGCACGCTCTGGAAAGCCGGGTGCAACGTCCCCACGTGGTTGAACACCCCGTCGATGATCACCTTGAACCCGAGCGCGTGGGCCTTCTTGAGCAGCCGCAGGAATTTCTTGTCCGACTCGGTCCATACCCACGTCGACGGATCATTCAGGTCTTCCTTCGCCGCCGCCGGTTCGTAGTCGCCCAGCGTCCCGAAGTGCTCGTCGATGTGCACGTAATTCGTCGCGTTGTATTTATGGTTGCTCTCCGATTGAAACACCGGGTTCAGGTACAGCGCGTTGACCCCCAGTTCCTTCAAGTAGCCCAGCTTCTCCTCGATCCCCGCCAGGTCGCCGCCGTACTGCCGGTCGAACACGAAGAACTTGTAGAACGTCTGCCCGTCCTGCCCCTCCCATGGCGACGGCGTGAACCACTCGCTGGTCCACGGTCGAACCGGCTGGCGGTCATTGCTCGGATCGCCGTTGCGGAAACGGTCCGGAAAAATCTGGTACCAGATCGCGTGTTTGGCCCAATCGGGCGTGTGGAAAATCTCGGATTCCAAGCGGGGCACCTCGTCGAAGATCCGCGGACCGACTACCTGCGCTGAGCCGTCGGTCAGAACAAAAGTGTACACGAAGCGCGGCCGCTCCGTCTGGTCGGGCGGTGCCGGGAGCTTCGGCAGCAGGGTCTCGACCTCCCACAGCGTGAAGAGCGGGTCACGGCTCACGACCGACATTTCCATCGGCGGTTCCCCCGGGCAGCTCAGCCGCACGCTTTCCACGTCATTGCTGAGCGTGCGCAGGCGGAGCAGTGCCCGACCCCCCGCAAGATACTGCAAATAGGAAGGTTGTCGCGGATCGTGCTCGAGCGCCAAACCGTCGATCTGGCCGTCCCCGCTCCGCGCCGGCGATTCCCGCAGGTTCGCGATGCGCCCGAGCCGTAGAACCGAGTTGCGCCCGTCGTGGCCGTCATGCACCGTGTCCGGGTTGCGCGGGTCGGCGATCCAGCGCTCGTCGTCGAGCACGAACTTGTACAGGTGCATGCCGGCCGGGAGATCCACGGCCGCGCTCCATGTCCCGCCCGCACTCATTCGAAGAGGCGTGGCCGCCTTGTTCCAGCCGTTGAAGGTACCGGCCAGGGCCACGGATCGCGGCGTCGGCTGGCCGAGCTCGGCGGCGTACTCAAACGTACAGCGCCACCGGCCGGTCTCGGTGTGTTGGGCGGTGATGGATGGCGGCAGTGGGCCGCTCTGCAAATCCGCCGCAACGGGCAAGGGCGGCGCAGGGGGCCAATTCTGAGCCGCGGCGTGGGCCGCCACGAAGAGCGCGAAGCCCGCGATCCACATCGTTTGAACTAGTTTGAAGCGTGGCATCCGCGGGATTATACTCGACACGGTCGAGACGCGAGCGCCCACGCGAGCCGCGCCCCGCCGTGACCTCAGCAGGCGCAATCCCTTGCTTGGAAACGCGCTGCAACTCGTCGCCCGCCTGGCGCGCTGGCTGCTCGCCATCGCGGCCGTATTCGTCACGCTCGGGTCCTTCGCCTGGGTCGCGACCCGGCCGCTGCGCAACGCTCCCCTGCGAGCCGACCAAGTGCAGCTCCGCGTTCTTCACTGGGGTGATAAGGAAGAGGATCGCATCGTCGAACGGCTCGTCCGCGATTTCGAGCGCCTCAACCCGGACGTGCGAGTGGTGCGGACAAACACCGGCTCGGCCGCACAGCTCGCGACCAAGCTCCAGACCATGCTCGCCTCGGGTGACCCGCCGGACCTTTTCTATCTCCCATTTGAGAAGGCGGCCGCGATCGCGTCGAAGGAAGTGCTTGAGGATATCGAGCCCTGGGTCCAGCGCGACCGGGCGGGTGGTGTGGCCGACGCCCCCGACCTCGATGACTTCTTCCCCGCGACCCTCGCCGCGTTCCGCTACGACGCGCAGACCCGCACGATGGGGCGCGGCACGCTCGTCGGCCTGCCCAAGGACTTCACATGCGTGGGGTTCTACTACAACCGGGACCTGTTCGATCTCGCCGGCGTTCCCTACCCGTCGCCCGCGGGGTGGACTTGGGATGAGTTCCATGCGGCCGCCCAGAAGATCGGCCGCCTGCCCGACTGCTACGGGGCCGAGCTCGTCACCTGGGAGGTAATGATCCAGATTTACCTTTACACCCACGGGCTCGACGTGGCCGGGCCGGGCTTTCAGGATTTCCGGCTGACCGAGCCCGCAGTCGTGGCCGCGCTCGACCAGCTCCGCGCGTGGTTCCATGACGAGGACCGCACGCTGCTGTCGGCCAAGACGCAACTCGAAACCGGCCAAGCGCCGTTCCTGACCGGGAAGATCGGCATGGCCGGGCCGTTCGGGCGCTGGATGGTGCCGCTGTACCGGACCGGCGCGACGTTCCGTTGGGATTTCGCCCCGTTGCCGCACGCAGCGGGCCACGAGCCGACCAACGGCGTGCTGACGGTCGCGTGGGCCATGGCCCGCGAGGGCCGTCACAAGCCGGCGGCCTGGCGGCTGATGAAGTACCTCCTCGGCCGTGAGGGGCAGGAGATGGTGTGCGATACGGGGCTGGCGATCCCGGTGCTGCGCAGCGTCGCGCAATCGCCGTGCTTCACCGACCCGGCTGCGCCACCCGAGCACGACGATGTGTTCCTGCGCGGCGCCGAGGTTGCGCGGCCGATCTCCTGGCCGGCCGACCTGCGCTTCATGGACGAGCTCAAGACCGCGTTCGAGGGGATCTACAAATTGGGGCGGCCGGTGCGGCCGGAGTTGGAGCGGGTGGAGCGGACCTGGCGGCAGCTCGCGACGTACACGGCGCCGGCGCCGGCGATGCCCTGGAGGGCGATCGCGCGCGGCGGACTGGGGATCGCGCTGCCGGTCGTGCTGGTCGCCGCGACCGTGTGGTGGCTGCGACGTCCGGGGCGGATCGCGCTGCGCGAGGAGCTGGCGGGCATGGCGATGGTCGCGCCCTGGGTGATCGGCTTCGTCGCGTTCGCCGCGGTGCCGATTGCCCTATCGTTGCTGCTGGGCTTCACACGCTGGAACGCGATGCTCACGCTCGATCGTGCCGAATGGGTCGGGCTCGACAATTATCGCGAACTGCTGACGTTCGATCCCACGTTCCGCAAGGCGCTGTTCGTGACCACGTGGTACGCGCTGCTGGCGGTGCCGAGCAGCCAGCTTGCGGCGCTGGTCGCGGCCATGCTGCTTGCCCGCGAAATGCGTGGGATCGGCGTCTTTCGGGCGATCTGGTATCTGCCGAGCGTGCTCGCGGGCGTGGGCATGGCGATCCTGTGGAAGTGGGTCTTCCACCACGACTACGGCCTGTTGAACGCGCTGCTGGCTTCGGCGGGCGAACTGCTCAACCCCCTGTACGTGCCGCTGGCGAAGCTGGTGAACGCCGCCGCGAGTCCGCTGCTGACTGTCCTCAACGCGGGTCTCGAGCCGCTCGCGCACGAGCGGCTTGCGCGGCTGCTGCCCGCCGCGATCGGGCCGGCCGGCTGGTTCGAGCGGGACGCGGAGCGCTGCGGCGTTCCCGCGTTCGCGCTGATCAACTTGTGGGTGATCGGGGGGACCATGATGATCTACCTCGCGGGCCTGAAGGGCATCCCCCGCGAGCTTTACGAGGCGGCCGAGATCGACGGGGCGACCGGCTGGCGGCGCTTCCGCAACGTCACGCTGCCGATGCTCAGCCCGGTGATTTTCTTCAACACCATCATGGCGATCATCGGGTCGTTTCAGATCTTCACGCAGGTGTACGTGATGACCGGCGGCGGCCCGGGGACCGCGACGCATTTCTACGTGTATTACCTGTACAAGAAGGCGTTCGACCTGGGCGCGATGGGGTACGCGAGCGCGATGGCCTGGCTGCTGCTGCTGATCGTCCTGGCGCTCACGTTGCTCGTCATGCGCGGCAGCCGCAGATTCGTGTATTACGAGGCCCTGAAGACCTGAGCCGCACAGCGGTTCCGGGCCAACCGCGGGAGCATGAGACGGTCGTGCGAGTATGACGAGCGGTACACCTGGGAACAGCGACCTGCGCCTGCGCCCCTCCGAGTCTGGGGAGGCGGGCGACCGGCCGTCCACGGCTGACGCCACGGGCTACCGTCTGACGCCGCTCCGCGGCTGCTCGGAATCGCCGCCGCCCCGCGGCGCTGCGCGTCGCGCGCCGCGCCGCGGCGCACCAGGGCCGCACCACGCACTCGGCCTCCGTCGGACCTGCGGGCGGCTCGTTCTCGCTCTGCTCCTCGCCGCCGGCACCGCCGTCATGGCCTTCCCCTTCTACTGGATGGCCGTCACCAGCGTCGCCAGCCCGGCGGAGGCCGCCGCGGCCGCGTCGGCCCGCACGTTCAACTGGCTGCCGCGCACGCCGCACTTCTCGAACTTCGCGACCGCCCTCCAGCGGCTCGGCAGCGGCGGCTGGTCCAGCTTCGCCGACGCGCTGGCCAACACCGTCGTCATCACCACGCTGTGCGTCATCGGCCAGGTGCTCTCATGCAGCCTCGTCGGCTACGCCTTTGCCCGGCTGCGCTTCCGCGGCCGCGACCCGCTCTTCATCGTCATGATCGCGACCATGATGCTGCCGGCCCAGGTGACCATGATCCCGCTGTTTCTGCTGTTTCGGTCGCTGGGCTGGGTGGACACGATCCTGCCGCTGGTCGTGCCGGCATTCTTCGGCACGCCGTTCTTCATTTTCATGTTCCGGCAGTTCTTCGCCCAGATTCCCGAGGCCCTGGTCGAGGCCGCCCGCATCGACGGCTGCGGCCACCTCGGCGTGTGGTGGCGGGTCATGCTGCCGCTCTGCAAGCCGGTGATCGCGATCACGGCCGTGTTCACTTTTATCGGTACCTGGAATGATTTCCTCGGCCCGCTGATCTACCTCCAGAGCGAGGACCAGATGACGTTGGCCGTGGCCCTGAACTCTTTCCAAAACCAGTACGGCGATTTCCGCGACATGCACCTGTTGATGGCCGCGAGTCTGGTGACCATGCTGCCGTGCATCCTGCTGTTCCTGGTAGCCCAGCGGCAGTTTGTAGGCGGCCTCCAGCTCGGGGCCGTCAAGGGCTGAATCGCCGTGCGCGCTTGTGCGACCACGGGTAGTGTTCTCATGCGGCGTGCCTCCGTTCGCGTCGGAGCGCACGGCGTTGTCTTCGCTGCACGAGGCGGTACACGTTGTGTGGCAGCTCCGACATCGTCCGGCAGTGGTGGTTGCGGGTGACCGCCGCGTGCGCGTCCTGCGGGGGCCGTTCGATCTTGTTGTGTTCGGACGGTACGGTGGCAGGAAGTGCGGCTACAGGAACGATTCGGCCTCGGCCAGGTCGTCGAAGGCGAAGGCGTGCCTACGCGCTTGGCCAAGTCGGGGCAGCGATCGAGTTGCGGCCCCTCGTTGAAGGCGGTGTTGGCGTCGCGTGTTCCGCGCTTGACGCGCCGGCGCCGAACCGATAGACTGCTGTAGTAATATGTCGCAAACACACCGCGCGCTTCCGTGATTTCACGGCCTACTTTTGATTCCGGTTGTCGGGGGGGGGCAACCGGTGTCGGCCGGCTCCACAGAGGAGTCTAACAAATGCGTTCTGCCGCTCGTTGTAGCGTTTTCCGACGGCGTACTTCCGTGTTCGCAGGAAACGCCGGCGCGTTCGGGGCGGGCCTGCTTTGGTTGAGCCTCGTGCTGGGCGGATGCCCTACCAATCAGGCGCCCCTGCCCGAAGTGCCGTCGAACCCCAGCCCGGCCGACGAGGCGGGCGATGTCTCCGTCACTGCCGACCTGGATTGGGCCGATGCGGAGGGGGCGATGTCGTACGACGTCTATTTCGGCACGACCGATCCGCCGCCGCTGGTCGGTAACACGGCCACCAGCGCCTGGACGCTCGATACGTTGGATTACGGGACCACGTACCACTGGCAGGTCGTCGCGAAGAACGACACCGGCTCGACGCCCGGCGCGGAGTGGTCTTTCGCAACGCCGCCGCCCCCGCCCGATGCGCCGTCGGACCCCAGCCCGGCCGACGAGGCGGACGATGTTTCCATCGATGCCGACCTGGATTGGGCTGATGCGGAGGGGGCGATGTCGTACGACGTCTACTTCGGCACGACCGATCCGCCGCCGCTGGTCGGTAACACGGCCACCAGCGCCTGGA